>CAYFGW010000025.1:0-27798 GCA_964342365.1 uncultured Candidatus Sericytochromatia bacterium
ATAGGTGGCCAGACCTACTACAATGCCCACGCCGCCCAGAAGGACGATCCACATGGGGATTCCCGTACTGGCTACCATTTGGCCGCCAGTTTTATAAAGTGAAGCAATCACGGCCAGGGGGCCAATGGCGTTTGCCACATCGTTGGCACCGTGAGCAAAAGCCATACTACAGGCGGTAAGGATCTGCATTTTCATAAAGACCTTTTCCACCGAAGTAAATTGGGAGCGGAGTTCACCGGTGCCAAATTGATTGGGCTTTTGCACAGGAGCTTCTTTCATGCGGGCAATGAGCACACCACCAACGGTGGCAGCCATTAAAGCAATCAGTGAAGACATTCCCATGGCTTGTGTCATGCTCAGATCCAGCTTCAGGTTTTTTAATCCTTTAAACAGCACGGACATGCTGATAATAAAAAAGAGGGTAAAAACGAGAAAAGGCCCAACACGCTTGATGGCTTGTATGGGCCTTGCACTGCGATAGATCAGCCTTCGCAACACACTAAAAATGGTGTAGGCCAGAATTCCGCCAAACACCGGGGAGATCACCCACGAGGTGGCGATTTGAATCACCTTCGGCCAGTACACCGCATGAAAGCCAATGGCCGCAATACCAATACCCACCACGGAGCCCACAATGGCGTGGGTGGTGGAAACGGGCAAGCCAAAAATGGTGGCAATAAAAAGCCAGATGCCCGCAGCCAACAGGGCCGATAGCATGCCAATGGCCAAAAGTTCTGGCTGGGTTTCAAAAAAAGTAATGTCAATGAGTCCTTTGCGGAGGGTGTCGGCGACGTGACTTCCCACGAGCACGGCTCCCGCAAATTCAAAAACAGCGGCAATCAGAATCGCCTGTTTAAGGGTAACGGCTTTGGAGCCCACAGATGTGCCCATGGCGTTAGCCACGTCGTTGGCACCAATGTTCCATGCCTGAAAACTGGCGGCCAGAATACCCAGTATGAGAACAATTAAGAAAATATCCATTTATTTTTCCATCAGGAGTCGCAGGCTAATAGCCGTTTTTTCAAAGGCCAGTCCCGTAGACTCCAATTTATCTAAGATACGATTCCAGAGAATCACTTCCCGGGGAGGCAGGTTGATGTGATCCTGGTAAATAACCACCAGGGCCGCATGGGCCTGCAGTTCCAGCTCATGGGCCTTTTGGCTAATGAAATCAATCATGGCGTTGACCGCCTGTGCTTCGGGACCACTAAAAGAAGATTCTACAAGATCGTTCAGTTCGTCCAAAAAAATGTTGGACAGGTGTTCGCGCAATGTTTGAATGGTGCTTAACATTTCATTGACCTTTTCTTCCAGTTCAGGAGGATAGGCCAGTGTGCGAATGGTAAAAAGCTTGGCGACAGTTTCAGAGCGATCTGAAATACTGTCGATGGTATAAATCAGGTCCATGAAATCCCGTTTGGGAAACGGGAAGAACATGCTTTGAGAAACAATCAGACGAATCTTATGTTTCATTTCGTCGATTTCGCCTTCTTTTTGCGAAATTTCGTTAGAGAGTTTCACACCGGTTTCCAGATCTGCATCTTTGAGGCTATCAAAGAGTTTTGGAATGAGGTGCGTGACTTTGTTGGTGGTGCTCATCATATCTTGCACCAGTGAATACGGGGATTTACCAAGTAATTTGTCCAGACGGACGCCCATGGATTGTCACCTCTTATTGTGTTGATTACCTGCGTTTAAGGCAATTTCGCGTTCATTATAACGCAACCTTTGATGCCAGTCCAAAAGGTGGCATAATCTGTATATGCCTAATTCTCTGAGCCTGCGTCAGCAAACCTTCCTGAGCATTGTTACTTTTTGTTACATCTGCTTGTGCCTCTCGGACCCTGAAGCGCGTGCACAAGAAACCTTCTCCTTGCGTACCCTTGCCCACCGTTTTGCACCGGTGCTGATTCACGATAGTCGGGAAATATCTCCGTTAACCTCTGTGGAGGCACAGCAAAAGCTGGGCTGGCAACAAACCTCAGAATTTATCGATTTACAGGGGCGCATTGCCACCACGTCTCCTGCGGCGTATTATGCGGGGACGGTGGCGGGTCGCTATCTGTATTTGCAGTACTGGTTTTTCTATAGCTGGAACGACACACGACATTTTGGTGTCTTAGAGCCCTGTACCCGCCACGAAGGGGACTGGGAACATATCGGTCTGCGCCTGGATCGTCTGGACAACTTTCGTTTAACAGACGCCTATTATGCCGCCCATAAGCGCGGGTTCAGGGGAGAAACAAAACATCTTACTCCCTCCCAACTGCGTTATGTAGAGAAACGGCCCGTGGTCTATGTGTCCAGGGGGAGTCACGCGAGTTACCCGGCACCGGGAACCTACCCACTGGCACAGATTCTGGGATACACCTTTCAGGATGTCAATGACGGTCAGGGACTCAGGGTGGACACACAGCCCCATTTACTGCCCTTAAGACAACAGTCCTGGTTTCACTACGCCGGGCGCTGGGGAGTCAGTAGGTGGGGGCCTTGCGATCTGTTAAAAGTGCTCACTCCTCTTTCCAATGACGGGCCCACAGGGCCGGGGTTTGGTGATAAAGTAAGGGTACTTCAACAGGGAGACTGGTACGATGCAAAACGCCCCTGAGCGTAGTTTTACCCAATGTCTCTGGCAAGGTCAGGTGATTTTGTCAGAGGTGTATGTGGCAAACAACTTCTGGAAACGCTTTAAGGGGCTTCTGGGCACTTCGCGTATCGCTTCGCATCAGGGATTGTTAATTTCTCCCTGTAACAGCGTACACTCTCTGGGCATGGCCTTTTCCATTACGGTTATTTTTTTAGATGCCCATTATCAGATTGTGCGTATTTTGCCCGACTTTAAGCCCTATCGGTTAAGTCCGCTGGTGAGGGGAGCGCACCACGTGCTGGAAACGTCACCGGCATTGTTACAGCACCATGCTTTAAAAAAGGGAGACGTGCTTCAGTTCCATGCTTAACCTTGCTTATTTACCCCGCTTTCAGCGTCTGGTGCAAACCTGTGATGCCTATCTACTGCGCTGTCAGCTGGACGAAATGCACACCCGTTTATTGCATCGGTCCCTGCAACAGCTGACCCGCGACTTTTTTCGAGACAAAATTATTCCTGCTCTTACCTTTCCGGCATTGGCCTGGGATGTGCTGGGCATGCCGGAACATCGAGATATTGACACCCTGAGTGCGGTGCATTTTTTGTTCTACTGCTTTTTAGACCTCACGGACGATGTGGAAGACCAGGATCTCGAAGGCGCGTTGTGGGAGCAGTTGGGAGAGGCGGCGGCCATCAATACGGGTACCAGTTTGCTTTTTTTAAGTCTGACCTTACTAGAAGAACTGGAAGCCAGTGCATCCGTTCAGCTGGAGTTACACCGCCAGTTTACTCGTGCCGGGTTTTTGCTCTGTGCGGGGCAACATCGCGATCTTTTGTCCCATCGCCTGCCGGAACTGGAAGTGGAAGATGCGCTGACCACCCATTTGCTCAAAACCGGCAGCTCCGTGGGGCTTTATCTGATTTCTACCGCCACGTTGGCCCGGGCGCCCGAAGAGATCAAGCAGGCCTTTTACGGTCTGGGTCAGTCTCTGGGGGTGGCGGCTCAGATTATGGGAGACTGGGTAGATACGCGAGAACCCTGGATTCCGGACTTTGTGAACCGCTGCCAGAGTGTGCCTTTGCTTTTGCTCAAAGAAGCGGCCTCTGAAGCAGATGCTCAATATTTAAAGGCTCTTGAATATCAGGCAAAAACCCGTGCTGAAGCCCACGAAATTTACCGTTATTTGCTGCAAAAATACGAAGTGGCAGACCGGCTGAATGCTCATTTGCGTCAGTATAAACAGCACGCCCGGGAATATTTGCGGGTTTTAAATCAGGCGGGTTACGATACGGGCGTTTTTGCGGATTTTCTGGAGCGTTATCGCGAGGTTTCACCGTAAGACATATCACAGTCTGGCTGTGTTGTTCGCTGTTGACGGCTTCAGCTGCCTTTGACATAATACATAGGTCAAATAGTTTAAAGGATATCGTATGCTTAGTTTGAATCGTTGGATTGCGGCATCTCTGGTGGCGCTGAGTTTTTCCACAGCTGTACCCCCCGTTTTTGCGCAGGAAACCCCTGCCCAGGAAGAAACCGCAGAAACAGAAGAAGACACCCTGGAAGAGGAACCGGAACAAACGGAAGACGATCCTCCCTTGCCGGACAGTATGCTCATCTTGCCAGAAGAAGATCCTGAATTTGTGCCCGATCCCAATCAGATTCCTCTGGAAGATGATTTTCTTTTTATGCCCCAGGCTCGCAGTCCTATTTTCTGGCGCTTAGAACTAAGAGAACAGCTCGGAGGCACCAGCAATGTAGATCAGCTCCTGGGAGCGCCGGGTTCGCTCACCAACCGCACCTCTATCAACGGGATTTTTCGCTATACGCTGCCCTCAGAAACTCAGATTCTAGCCCGCAGTCAGGCCTTTTTGTTTAACTTTTTTAACGTGCCCGAACGAGACCAGTTTCTGGCCATTCCGCTATCGGTGACCGTGTCTCAATGGTTAGACCGCTGGAATTTATACGGGGGATATGTGCCCATTGTGTCCAGTTCACTGAACCGTACTGACGGTAATGTGCAGCGTTTTGACCAGGACTTTTTGTTGGGAGCCACCTATTATCTGCCTTTAGAGCAAAACTACTTTTTTGCGGGCTATCAGCTGGATTATCTGCTGGCACAGTCCACCACCGCACAGTTTGTGGGGAACCAAATCCTGGCGGGCTACCGGCATACTTTAATGAAAGATTTATACGGTTTTATTGATGCCCGTGTGCAGCCACGCACCTATACCGCAACCCCCGATATCCTTGATGAAGTGCGGCTTGGCGCAGGTGCCGCTATACAGTGGCACGTGTTACGCCCGTGGTTGATTCTGGAAGCCCGCGGCGATTATAATCAGAATATTCATCTGTCATCAGCAGAACGTAATGCCAGTATTTTTTCTATTGGCTTAAACATCATCGGCGCGATTCAGTCGAAACAGTAAGGGGAAGAGTAAAATGAAAAAGATAATGTTAACGGCGCTGTCCGGCATGGTTATGGCCCTGGCCGTGGTGGTGCCCGAGAGTCATTCCGCCAGTCCGGCCCGCATGGCCTGGACCCGTAACACCGTACAGTACACCCGCGGAGGGCGCTGGGTCAGAGCTTACCGGGGACTGCCTTTGCGCAGCGGCGCTTATGTGCGTACCGGCAGCCGTTCCCGGGCCCAGATCCACTATAGTGATGGCACCGTTATGCGTCTGGGCAGTCGTTCCATTGCCCGCATTCGCTATATCGGTCGCAAAAACGTGCGCCTGCGTCGAGGCAAAGCGTATTTTAAGGTGAAAAAGCAGCGCCGTCGTATGCGGGTGCGTACCCGTACCGCGGTGGCCACCGTACTGGGTACGGAATTTGTGGTGGAAGTCAAAGACGAATCCTCTAAACAGGCCAAACACCCCCTGGCAGATTTTGGCATGGGCTCAGATCTTCCCACGCTGGCTCAAAACGATCCCGGTGTTAGCACGCAAATTACCACCATCGAAGGCAGTGTGGGCGTGAGCAACCTGGCCGGTGGTGGCACCGTAGAAGTTACTGCGGGCATGTTCACTTCGGTGCAGGGCGGGCAATCGCCGAAAGAGCCCCGACAGGCACCCCCTACAGACCTCAATCCCGAAGGTTTAGCGGCTGACGATGATGGTCCCGATGGTGATCTCGCCAAACAGGGCCTCGATCCCAGCAATCCGCAACAGCAGAACGTGATTCAGCAAAATAGCCCGGGTTCACAGGGCTCCTTAGATACCAGTCCCGTCACCGGTGAACTTGAGGTGATTATCAGGTAGGCGTGTGGCTACGTCACTGTCTCAGTTGTGAAAAGCGTCAGCGTTTTTACTGGTGTAAATCCTGTTGGCAAAACATACGGTCTTACGAGTCCCCCCATTGGAGTCAGCAACTTCAGGGGGGACTTCCCTGTATCAGTTATACACCTTACCAGGAAACTCGCCAGCTGCTGTATTTGGTGAAGTATCACGGTTTTTCTGAGCTGGCCCGCGAAAGTGGTGAGCATCTGGGACGCTGGTTTTTAAAGCACTGGCCCCTGCCAGACTGTATTATTCCCATTCCTTTGTCTCAAGAACGTTTTCAGGAACGGGGGTTTAACCAGAGTCTGGAGTTGGCCCGGGGATTGTCGCAGATCATACGGCGACCGGTCTTAGAAGCTCTGGTCAGGGCGGTGGATACGCCACGACTGTATAATCAAACCGCTGAGGAACGCCAGCGTATTATGGAGGGCAACAACGGGCAAAATGTCTTTGCCCTATCTCCGGCTGTTCAAAAATCTCCGGCTTTTTTATGCCAAAAAACGTACCTTTTACTGGATGATGTTTTAACCACTGGAAGTACTATGAACGCAGCTTTTGAAGCGCTTTCGAAAATTTCAAACAAAGGAGTGGGGCTGACCTTTGCGCGCGCAGATATCACAGACCCCCTTGATTTTAGGAGTGTATAATGCTAAAAATAAAGAGTATACAGGAGCTATACAAATTGAAAAAATTGCTTTTATTAAGTGTGTTTAGTGTTTTTGTATGGGGATGTGTATACACACAGCCGCCGTCCAAAATTGATGAAAATGCCAGTTTGTATGAGCGACTGGGCGGAATGCCCGCTATCAATAAGGTGATGGCCGAATTTACCCGTCAGGTCGCCCGCGATGAAAGAATCAACGGCTTTTTTATCGGCGCGGATTTAGAGCGCGTAGAGCGCCTGCTGGCTGAGCAAGTCTGTGCCGCTACCGGTGGTCCCTGTACCTATACGGGCGGAGATATGGTGGCCGTGCATACGGGCATGAATATTACCGAGGCGCAGTTTAATGCGCTGGTGGAAGACCTTGTTAAGAGCCTGAACACGTATCGCGTTCGGCAAAGAGAACAACAGGAACTCCTGAAAATACTGGGTTCCATGAAAAAGGATATTATTAATCGCTAATGTTAAACCATCTGATTGTGAATAATTTTGTCATCGTAGAATCGCTGCACTTTGATCTTGGACGGGGCATGTGCACCCTTACAGGAGAAACCGGTGCCGGTAAGTCGCTGATTCTGGACGCCATTATGGGCGTGCTCGGACAAAAGGTTTCCTCAGATACCATTCGGCAGGGCGCGGACTCTGCCTATCTGGAAGTGGGCTTTACGCCCACTCCCGCTTTACATCAGCTGCTGGCCTCTCACGGTTTTGAGCATTTATTAGACCAACCCACGCTGACCTTATCTAAAACCATTCACAAATCGGGCTCCCGCTCGCGTCTGAACGGCGAATTGATTACCCAGGCCTTTGTAAAAGAAATGGGCGTTCATTTGATGGACAGCATCGGTCAACACGGCAATCAGGTGCTGTTTCAGGATGAACACCATCTGGGACTTCTGGATGAGCTTGGAGGATCCCGTCATCAGCGTTTGTGCGATCAAGTGGCCGATATTTATCAGGCGCTGCAAAGTAACCGTAGTGCGCAGCGACGGGCCGCGGAACAGCAGCGTGAAAAAGAGCGCCAGCAGGATTTTATTGCCTTTCAGCTTAAAGAGATTCAAGAGGCTGAACTAGAAGCGGGCGAAGAGGAAGCGTTGATTGCAGAACGCGATCGTTTGCGTCATGCTGAGCAATTGCAAGACACCGTGGGTAGTGTCTCCTACGGGCTTTCCAGTGGTTCAAAAAGCATTTGCGATCGTCTCGAACTGTATTACCGTGATTTAAATGCTGCGGCTGAACTGGATGCTGACATTTCCCCTTTCGCCGCGCAGATAGAATCAGCACTCATTGAACTTCAGGATGCAGCCCAGAGCCTGCGTCAGTATCACCATCACGTAGAACATAACCCCATGCGTTTGCAAGAGGTGGAACAACGATTAACTTTGCTGGATAAACTCATGCTTAAATATGGCGTGGATATTCCCAGTATTCTGGCCCATGCCGAAAATCTTGAGTCTCAAATGCAAAGTTTTGCCCGTCTGGATCATGATTTGAAGAAGCTCAAGGAAGAAGGGGAATCGCTGAATGCGGAATATCAGGCTGCTGCCGAGCGTCTGACCCACAGTCGTCAGAAACTGGCCGCTCAGCTGTCTCCGCTCATTGAGCGAGAACTTAAAGATTTGGGAATGACCAAAACCCGCTTTGATGTGGAATTTAAGTTGATCAACGCCGGAAGCGCCAAAGGACAAGATCAGGTGCAGTTTTTACTCAGCCCCAACCCTGGCGAGCCCCTGCGCCCGTTGGCTAAAGTCGCCTCTGGCGGGGAAGCGTCTCGCTTATTGCTCGCTTTTAAACTCGTGCTCAAACGTAAAAATCCCGTACCCACCCTTATTTTTGACGAAATTGACGCGGGCATTAGTGGTAAGGCAGCCCGGGTGGTGGCCGAAAAACTGGCCATGCTGGCCCGTGATCACCAGATTCTCTGTATTACTCACCTGCCGGTGATTGCCTCCATGGCAGATCATCATTACTGGATTGAGAAAAAGCAGGGCAAAACCTCTACCCATATTGAAATGACGGTGCTGGCTGCGGAACTGCGTCTACAGCGACTGGCGCAAATGACCAGCGGCCAGGTGACTGACTCCGGCGTTGACGGTGCCCGTGAGCTTTACGATCAGGCTACCGATTATAAAAAGACGCTGGTAGACGAACCGGTGCTTCAGGTAGCTTCATAACGCCGCAGATGACCTGCTAGCCTGCTCGCTAGATCGGCGACGTCGGGTCAATCTGCTGGTTGTGTGAACTAAGTCAAATTTAATGCAAATCAGTTGAATAATTGGACTTCAGTTTTTTGATTTGTCGAATATGGCTAGTTTTCACTTTTTTTCTACATATTTTCCTTCTAATAAATCATTTAGATTCCACTCAGGCGTTATTCCAGTAGCGCTAACTACTTTTGAACCCATCATTAAGAGTGAAACCTTCTTTTTATTCTTGAATAAATAAACCAAAGTACCTCCGTCTTTTTTCTTACTTATCCAAGATTTTTGACCAGCAATAACTTTCATGATCTTTTCAGCTTCCGCTTTTGACCACATTTCAGCTGGCGCTTCCCAATTCTCCCGAATCACGATACCTTTTTTATTCAACGTAAACTTAGCGTTTGCTTTCAACTTTTTGGCTATTGTCGAAGAATTGTTATAGCTAGTTCCAAGTACAGCATTCGCTGGTAGTGTGAAAGAGGCACAAATAAGAGCAAGAAGCAATTTTCTCATAATTAAACAACCTAAATTTTTGATGAAAAAAGTATATCAAAGTTCTTGTTTATAGTGCTTCAGAATGAGTCTCCTTTTTCCACTATAGTCTTCATCTTGGAGCTGCTCCGAATAGCTGTGACATTGCTTCGCTCTACTAGTCGTGATATTGAAGAAGCATATAATTTTTCTTGCTATGATATTATTGCTTTACTATGAAAAAATTGTTCTTAATTTCCTTTATATTTTTCGGTGTTTCAATTGACTCTGCACGTGCAAATGTTGGTTTTGATTACCCACAGCTCAAAGAATGGGTAACAAAGCATAAGTTCCTGTCTCCTTGGCTAGAAGGATATCAAGCCCCTACTCCTACAGGAATGTATTTGTCAGCTTTCAGACAGTTAGAAAACAATTGGTTTCTAGATATAGACATGCATTTAGAGGGTAAAAATATTGTTGACTCTAACGGCCTCGCAAATCCTTCAAATGAACTTTCTGACTATATAGTTCGCTACCAAGATGTGCATCTCTACAAAAAAAAATACATGGGAAAAGATAGTACAGATGGAAATTTGAGACCATGGAAAAATGTTGGCTGTAAAGACGTTTGGCAAAGAGACAATAAGACCGCACTGAAATTGCTTTCATTGTCTTTTTCAGAAAATTTAAAGAATGATTTTATGGGCTCAAAAATGATCTACAGTGGTCCAAATGCAGTTGTGACCAGTATAGGGTATGGCCCGTACTATGAAGCGCCAGGAAAAATGAGTTTTGAGGAAGCTAGGCAGTGGGGAATGGACGGTTCTACTCAAACTCAAATATTTGTAGGTGAAAAGTATTCCTATCAACGTTTGACCTTGAAGCAAACCTCAAGAGAGGATGACACTATAGTACCTCACTCTTCTTGCCCGTTCCTAAAGATAGAACCTGTTCAAACAGGTTTACGTAAAGCAAATATATTGGGGCATCAAGAAAAGCTATATAAAAAGTGGTCAAATTGGCAGAAACAAAAAAAAGATAGAATATCGCCAGCCAACATATCTATAGAGTAAACGAGAGTTTTTAATTGATGCTAAACAACATAAAGAGTATTGTCGCTTTCTTGATTACTTCTGTAGCTCTGACCTTCGGAGCCAAAGCTGATATTGGCATGGGATATCCAGAAGCAAACCAATTTTATGGAAATCACAAGTTTTTGTTGAAAAGTTCAGCAGGGAAGTTAACTTATCCCATATTTTCACTTTATCGTTATTTAGAAAATGATGCAGTTCTAGAATTGACAGGGATATTCGACAATTGTGATTGCTTTCCCCCTTCTAATTCGGAAAAAATAAAATCTATAATAATAAAATATATAAAATTAAAACCTAACGGAACCAAGAACTGTTTGGCTAGGGAAAATCCATACTTATGTGGAGACCAGTACTCAAGCAAACATACAAATATTTGGAGCAGAACATCCCCCAAAACCATAAAGATACTGGAAAGATTATATGGTGAAAAGATAAGTAGAGATTTTGCTGAGTCTCGTATGGTATATCAAGGAGATTTATATTCGTCTGAGGTTTTATACAATGATGACTTCAGGGTAAGAAAAGAGGGAGACGGTATAAGTGGGAGAATTAAAGTTTTTTTTGGAAAAACTTATTCTTACCAAATAATAGAGGGACTTGACAGCGAAAGTTATTTTGAAATAACGGATATGGATGCTTCAAAAAAATTTATCAGCATAAATAAGTCTGAAAAAAGCCTATACGAAAAGAAATCTAAGGATATCGAAAAATATAAGCCCGCAGTACTTTAAGAAGACTGTCACCGCCTCGCCAACTCTGCCAAAACCCAAAACGATTTCGCTTGCCTGGACCAAAACTCTGAACGCAGACAATATAAAGCCCGTAAAATTCTGAGTAAAATTGTTTTCGTTGCTATAGCTTCGCTATATATATGCTGCAGCGTCCTAAATCAGTTTGGCACTAACCAAGAACTTAATGGTCTAACTTCTGCTTTTTTTATATTTATCGCGTACTCATGCTCTCTGTACGGAGAGCCTTTATATAAAATAAAATCGCATATTTTATCTAACTCTTGATATAATATTTGACTTGATGCGCAAGAGTATAACAAAGCAACTGTTATATTTTTCTTGTTTTTTTCAGCTGATACTAGAGTGTATTCTCCATTTTTTACCGGATCCGATACGCTATAACAGTTCCATCCATTATCTCTAAGTTTTCTGACAATTTCTTTATCGGTTGTTTCAGCTAAAATTGATGATCTCAATAACCAGCCATCTCCAGAGGCTGTAGGATTAAATGGAAGTGCTTTCTGAAGTTGCTCAGAAGAAACAAGAAGTTGTTTGATTAGCTGTAAATTGATGCATACCATTATTTCTTGCACCACTGATTTTGAACGAAGATTTGGCTCAGGAGGCAAAATGCTAACTTGACTCTGCTGGACTGCAAAGCACTCTATAAAGGCCAAGGCTTGTAGCAAGCCAAGCGCTCTAAAAAAGTTAAACTCATTTTGCCAAACCTCAGACTTAGCATGAGCAAAAATATGCCGATTGAATCCTGAATGATTATCATAAATACTAGTATTTGAGTAAAAACTGTCTACTAACCACTCTCGAATTAGTTCAAGCATATAAACTCTGTTATCTGTGACTTTTAAAGTTGATATCTCAATAAACTCAGTAGGAGCCCAGTCAGCATTGTTTGTGTGTATGTTTTTTGCCCGATCGATAGCTTTTTTAACGGAAGAGTTCACTACAGAAATAAGATCTAAATCTGTATCCGAATCAGAAATTGATCTCAAAACATCTTCCATAATCGGAATTAGAGATGAAAAAGCAACTATTTTCATGCCACTATAAAAAGAAAAAATCGATTCTCTGATTAAAGGTATATGTTTTTTCAAGTATAAGGACTCAGAAAATACTTGCTCTACAATAGGAATTACTTTGTCAAAAGAATATAAAGTAGATAGAGATGTTTCAAAGCGTTTTTGTAATTCTTTAGTAGTTATAGAGGAGTGATTTTTAATCTGTATATGGCTAATTTGAAGAGCTTCATTTGTTTCTGACGGACACTCGAAAGGAGGAAGAAACCAGTCTACTCTTTTCCAAAACAATTCGACGTTCTTTCTAGGAGCAATATTATTTTTGTAGATTTCTAAGTCATTTAGCCGCTTTCGAGGGTATAATGCGCTTCCTTTATTAGTAAACAACTGTATTGCTTCTACTTTTGGATTAAAGCCAAATTTAACTTGTTCGGCTTTTTCAACAATCAACCCTTTTCCTTTTGCTAGTGATATTATTTCGTCTATCGAAACTGAGCGATAAATGTTCTTATTTACCAAAATGTTCCAAATCGAAGCTAAATCTTTGTTTTTCATGATTATTTTCACCTTAACATGCTTAGCAGATTTTGAAATACTTATTGATATTACGAAGATTGATTACCTCGTCATGTGCGGTAGGCAAGGAGAGATCTGTGAGGGCGACTGTAATCGCTTGCCTCTCCCATAATGTTCGGCTATCGGACAATTGACAGTAGCAAACATGGCAATTCGTGAGGTCTGCTGTAATGTGTTTTTGCTACTGTAATACCCACCCTGTAGCACACGCCGCCTGTGCGATAGGACGAGGCGGCCTGGTTGTATGGTAAATGAGTGCCCTGGGCTAAACCTGTCAGCCTAGCCTTGCGGGCAACCGAGTGCCTCTAATGCGCGTAACGGTAACGCTTAACTAAACACCATGATGAAACGCGGAGGCGCGACTGCAACCATGCTACACAGGGTTTATAATTTCCACGTAGCCCTCTTCAAACGCGGGAAAAACTTCTATTTGTCCTCCCGCGTAGGTAATATATTGAGCATTAAGGGATAGTTGATGCACATCAGGATCGAGGATCAGAACATAACGAGAGAATCTCTCTTGAGTCCCCCCTGCAGTCAGCATCTTTTTAGCCAGTTGTGTCCAGTTTTTCTCTATCACCTTGCCATGACGCACATTCATGGATATGTCATGATGTTCCAACAGACTTTTTACAAAGGGGGTCTGATTGATCCACACCGTAAACATTAAATACTGGCGTATTCGGGTCGCTTGTCTGCGTAGTCCTTCCAGTTTTTGCGGAAGCGCTCCACGTCTTTTTTGGGAGCATAGCACACCAGTTTAATGCGATTGCCCTCTAAGTACTCTTCAGAACGCACATCGCCCAGGTCGTAGGCCTGAGACACAAACTTTGATTCCTTCAGGGGCAGGACAATGGTGGTTTCCACAAACTGGCTGGCAAAAATTTCGAGGATCATGTCTTCTAGCATTTCGATATTCTGGCCGGTTTTGGCAGAAATTTCCACGTAGGGTACGTCTTCAGGAATATGCTGCCAGATGCTGGAATTGTCCTGATCAGGCTCCAACTGATCCACTTTGTTGACCACAAAAATGGTGGGCTTGTCGGTCACGTCCAGTTGTTCCAATACGTCGTTGACCGCCTCAATCTGATCACCGAGAGCGGGTGAGCTGATATCCACCACGTGCAGCAGTACATCCGCTTCCCGGGCTTCTTCCAGGGTGCTGCGAAAAGAGGCCACCAGATGGTGAGGCAGTTTCCGCACAAAGCCCACGGTGTCCGTCATCAGAAATTTCTGATCGCGCATGTGAAACTGACGTACGGTGGAATCCAGAGTGGCAAAGAGACGGTTTTCTACGAGAACATCTGCTTCGGTGAGGCGATTAAACAGGGTGGATTTGCCCACGTTGGTATAACCAATCAGGGCAATGGAAAACATTTCCCTGCGCCAGCTGTTGCGTCGCTGCCGCTGTTGTTCAATGTCCTTCAGATCCGCTTCATACTTGCTGATCTTTTTGCGTACGATCCGGCGGTCAATTTCAATTTGTTTTTCCCCCATGCCGCCCCGCATGCCAGCCCCCCCTTTTTGACGTTCTAAGTGGGTCCAGAGTCGTTTCATGCGCGGCATAAAATACTTCATGCGGGCTAAGTCCACCTGGAGTTTGGCTTCGCGGGTTTTGGCACGCTCACTGAAAATCACCAGGATCACATCGCTACGATCCATCACCTGGATTTCCAGAGCCTTTTCCAGGTTGCGCAACTGGGCCGGGGTGAGTTCTGTATCAAAAATAATCACGTCGGCTTCCAGTTCTGTGGCGAGCATTTTGATCTCTTCCACTTTACCTTTGCCCACAAAGGTGCCAGGGTGGGGTTTATCACGAGCCTGCCAGCAGGTTTCTAAGGTGCTAACGCCCGCTGTATCCGCCAGGGAAGCCAGCTCGTCCAGGGAGTAATGCACTTCCCATTCCGGATCATCGGGCAGCTGAATGCCCACCAGAATCGCTTTTTCTACAGGGGGTTTGGTATCAAACAAAATAGAGTATCCTTCTATGTCTTCAGGCGGTAACCTGATTCATTTTAACCTCATAATCCGAAAGACGCTTATGCATCACGGTTTTCCAGAGGGGGGGCACCAGGGCCAGCAAAATCATGGTGGGATAACCCGCCGGTAGCTGTGGACTGGTGTCAAACTGTCGCAAAATCTGATAATCGCGGGACTGATGCGCGTGATGATCAGAATGTCGTTGTAGCATGAACAGGAGGCAGTTGGTAAGCGTATGGTTTGAGTTCCAGGAGTGATGAACCGCCACCGCTTCGTAAACGCCGGGGCGAATTTGCTGACGGGCCAGACCGTAGTGCTCCACATAATTAACCGCTTCTAACAGCGTCATGGCTAACCAGGATTGTGCTACAAAGAAGACTGCTCCCTGCCAGCCAAAAGTCAGACCCAGCACGGTGGCCAGTACCACGGGCAAACCCGTAAACCAGAGCATTTGATTGCGCCAGTGCCAGAAGCTGATCTTTTTCTTTTCCAGGCGGTTGCGCTCCAGGGACCAGGCGTCGGTGAAGCTGCCTTTCAGGGTGCGTCCATAAAATCCGTAAAAGTTTTCACCGTAGCGGGCGGAAGCCGGATCTTCGGGGGTGGCTACCCGGCGATGGTGTCCGCGCAGGTGCTCAATGTAAAAATGCATATAGCTGACGAAGAGTAAGAGCACTTTGCTCAAAAACCGCTCCATTTTGCGGGGCTTGTGCAAAAATTCGTGGGCCAGGGTAATGCCAATCCCCCCGGTACAAATGCCCACAGACAGCAGCAGGCCGATTTGCTCAAAGGCGGCCAGATTGCCTTTGGCAAAGAGATAAGCACCTCCCACCACCAGCGCAATTTGTACGGGCACAAAACCGGCGGCAATCCAGGTGTAGCCTTTATTGTCTAACAGGCTCCTGGTTTCTTCGGCATCGGGGTTATGTAAGTGGGTGCCAAACAACTGATCCAGAACAGGCAAAATACCAAAGGCAAAAATGGGAACCGCGTAGTAGGCCCAGCCGCCAAATTGAACCCCCAGAAGCACCAGTGCGGGCAGGGTATAGGCCAGGGCAAAAGCCAACGGCCCGAGGGCTTTTTGTGTTTTCATGATATTTCTCCTTGAATCATCTGTTTGCTATATTATAGGAAGCATTTGACGTGGGCTGACATAACAAAGTGTGTGTTTACGTTAAAAACCCGTTAAATATAGTGCTGTTGAGGATAGTTTGATGCGTATTTCTCCAAAAATAAAGCAGATTTGTCGGGCCAGTTTATGTACTGGTGTGGCCCTTTTGAGTCTTTCCGGTTGCTGGGTACCCCAGGTGGTGGAAGGGGTTCGCCCCGAAATTTTTGATCCCGAACCGGTGCCTCCCGCTGAAGTGGCCCGTCAGAGCCGTACCAGTAAAGAAGTGGCTCTCGCCACGCGCATGGTGGAAATTTCTCAAACCACGGCTCGCCTTTTGCAAATGCACGGGCAAATTGGTCGCCAACGGCAGGCGGTAGCCAATCACCTGACATTTAGTCCTTCTGCTGTGGGGGCGACTCAGACCCGTGACTTCCCCTGGCAGTATCAGAACAAGGACTACGTTTATTATGATGCGCAAAACGGTCGTAGCTATACCCTTTCCTTGCTCAATGCAGCGGGCGAAAAGCCAGGGTTTGATGCGCTAGGGCTGGCCTCCTATGGCGATGAGCCTCTGCCTTCTCGCAGTTTTCCACCGGTCAAACAGTATCAGCTCCGTCTCAGTGAAACCCGTTACGGTAAATCGGTGGCCTTCAGAACCACGGGCACCTGGCCAGAACAAGTGCCCGCACAGGGTACTTTTATGACCCGCGTGGAGGGAACGGGCGTGGAGCCCGATGTGGATCTGGGCTTTGAGAACCTGACTTTTTCACTGTCCGGGGAAAGCAACGTCAACACTGAATTTACCGGCGAACTGAGTTTTAAAGCAGATATTGACGGGCAGACCTATGACGGTTTTGGACGTCTGGATCGTAACGGTTTTGTGGAGAGCGTGGACATTTTCCAAAATGGCAGAACCCAGCTCACCATTCGGCGTCAGCCAGACACCAGCTCAGCCCTTTCCCCTTTTAACTGGCAGGTGCAAAAAGAGGGTCGGGTGCTGGCCAGCATTTCTTAAGTGATCGAATATGACCTCACCAAACATGACTTCACCATCTGAATCCAATCGGTTAAGTAAGGGGCTTGCCCGGCAATGGCTAGAAGCTCTGGTGGCTATTCCCTCTCCCAGTGGTGAGGAGGCTGATATTGCCTGTTATTGTGAAGACTTATTGAGCCAGTGGGACTTTGAGGTCTCTCGTCAACCCTTAGCTGACGGGCGTTTTAACATACTGGCCAAAAAGGGCAAAGGCCCGGCACTTTTGCTCTATGCCCATATGGACACCGTGCCGCCGGATCCCGCTTACACCCACGATCCTTTTCAGGTGAGATATACAGAAGACAGGGCGTTGGGACTGGGGGTTTCCGACATGAAGTCGGGACTGGCGGTGATTTTAGAGGCGGCCCGTACGGCACATCCAGAAGGGTACACGCTGAAAATTGCGCTGGGCGTGGATGAAGAGGCTTTTTCTCAGGGAGCCTGGCAATTGGTGTCTTCTCAGTGGTTGTCTGATGTGGCTCTGGCATTGGTGCCGGAACTGGTGATTGATAGCAATGTAGAACAGCTGGGGCTGGGCCGCGCGGGGTTCATGGCCTTTCAGCTGGTGACCCATGGGCCCCGCCAACACGGGGCAGTGCCCTTAGAAACCCCCTCAGCCATTGAGCGGGCGCTGGAGGCGGTGGCGCATTTGAAGGCTTTTCCCCTGCGCCCGTATCCCCTTCAAGATCTTTCAGAACGTTTGATAGTGCACGGTATTCAGGCCCGTGTTCAGGGCCTGACCCATCCTTCTCGCTGTGAAGTGGATTTTGCCATTTTTTTAAGTCCTGAACGTTCAGCAGAGCAAGTGCATGAACAGCTCAAACAGCACTTTGCTCACATACCTCATGTGGAGCTTCAGCCTGCGCCCCGCCCCACGCCTGTGGCCAATGCCTACACGGTGTCTGCGTCCCATCCTCTGGTGAAATTTGTACAAGATCAGTATGCCTCTCTCAAAGGCAAGCCACTGCCTGTGGCTCACGGCTGGTCTGTGGCTGATGAAAATGTGTTGCAATCGGTCATTTCAGGGCCTGTCCTCAGCCTGGCTCCGGTGGGTGGATATTCCCATCGGGTAGGGGAATGGTTGGATCTGAAGAGCTTTACAACCGTGGTAAGCTTATACAAAAATATTTTGACACAAGCAGGCACCTACCTTGAAGCACTTCAATAACCAGAGCATCTATCATTCTCTTCTATCGGGCATGCTTTTACTGGGCATGATCTGGGGACTTTCCACGGGCCAGGCTCTGGCTTCCAGCTTGCCCAAGGCCGATGCAGACCGCAGTAGCGTGAGTCTGGGCTCAGCGCCTTCCATGGCCGTGGACGTGGCCATCACCCCCGAATTAATGGTGGGTGCAGCTGCGGGAATTCCTTTGCTTTATGACGGTCTGGGATTCTTACGCTATGATGTGCGTTCTTCATATGCGTTACTTGAAAAAGACGGTCTCTTTATTCGGGCCATTGGAGGGGTTTTCGGAGACATTAATCTGCGCACCAGCGTGGAGCGAGAACTGTCTCCGGTGGGTATAGAAGCCGGTATTGGGGTGGCTTATCACTTTAACGAGCAATTTATTGGTCGCGTCAATATTGTGGCAGGTATTGCTTTTCCAAGATCCACCGGCTTTGGACTCTTCGCCCCCTCCGGGGGTATTGAAGTGGCTTATCGTCCACAGGAAAACCTGGAACTCATTGCTGGTTTCAACGGCAACAGCGATTTGCTGTCCGTGCGCTACTTATTCTAATGGGGTTGCGAATGCGTCTGCGCAGGTCTTTGCGTCTGTTTTTGCCTATGGGCGTATTCAGTGCTTTGCTGGGGTCGGTTTTTTTGGGGTGGACTCCGCCAGCCACGGCCTTTTCGGGAGCAGATACTCCTGACCAGTGGCGCGTAAGTGCGGGCACGGGGCCTTCTGTGGCTACTGAAATTCCCGTGGTTGAACATTTGTCTCTGGGGCTTGGCGCCGCCAGTCCGCTGCTGTTTAATGGCACTTTAGATCGTGCCCGTTATAGCGGGTTTATCAATTATCAGGTGTTAAACCAGAACGGCTTTTACATCTCGGGTATTCTGGGCGTGTACGGAGACTATGTTTTTGCTGATCCGGCCCTTTCTTCACGGGTGTCGGTACAGGGTGGGGCTGCGCTGGCCTATGATTTGAACCGTTCTTTGTCACTGCGTCTGAATATTGTGCCGGGGTTTGCTTTACAACTGCCTCCCAGAGGCTGGACCTTTCTGTCTCCCGTGGGAGGGGCCGCCGTGATCTGGCGACCCACTCCCGGCACTGAGTTAGCCGTTGGCCTCAACGGTTTTGGAGATATTGCCAATTTTAGCTGGGTGTTTTAAGCGATTCACCAGACATTGCTGGTGTAACTGACGTACCCGGACGCGAGTTGCTGCGGGAAGCTCCGTTTGAAGCAAATGCTGGAGTAAATCTGCGGCCTGATGGA
Source organism: uncultured Candidatus Sericytochromatia bacterium (assembly GCA_964342365.1). Taxonomy (GTDB): domain Bacteria; phylum Cyanobacteriota; class Sericytochromatia; order UBA7694; family UBA7694; genus CAXRDE01. Next base: position 19,193 of record CAYFGW010000025.1, read on the forward strand.
AAAAACCAAAATGGGCCCAGACGCTGGCTTTTTCCAGCTGCACTTCGCCATGACCTGGCAGGCATTTTTCTAATTGTTCACAGGTGGCCAGCGCCAGATCTCGTTTGCCCTGGGCACAGTATACGGTGAGTAAACGGCGGTAGTTTTCGGGTTCCTCGGTACCCTTCCCGGGAGCGCGGACGAGCAGTTGACGGGCCTGCTCCACCTGTTGTTGCTGCAAAAGTGTGTCCACCAAGATCCAGCGGGCACCCATATGAAAAGGATCTAACCGCAAACAGGCGTTGGCAAAAGACACTGCTTTTTCAGCTGCGCCCAGCCGTTGATAATGAAAGGCCAGATGGTAGTAAGTCATGGGACTATGTTCTTTGTCCAGCACCTCTTGCTGTGCCTGACGCAGCGTTTCCAGATCTTCGGCCTGAGCCACCTGTTGAATTGACTGAGCCAGGGCTCTGACCCACTGAGGTACCTCCCGGCGCAGATGTTTCAGAATGTTTTTGGCCTGCTCAATATTGATGGGTTTCCGCTGGTGTGGATCGTGGTGCACAGCGTTGAGCAGGGATTCCAGCAGGGCATGGGGCAGATGCCCCGCGTAGCGACGATACCCCTCAAAATTTTGTTGCTCCCACTGATAGCAGAGGTCGGGGAAAAGCCCCGTGGCGGCCTGTAAAAGCACCAGAGCCATGCTGTAACTGTCTGTGGTTACGTTGCTGCGATGGGCGCGGGTGAGCTCCGGTGGCACATACTCTGGCGTATGACGGTGGGTCGCCACCATTTCACCTGCCTGATGTAATCCTTCGTAGTCTACGAGGGTCAAAGCGTGGCTAGACGTATTGTAAATGAGGTTTGCAGGAGAAATATCTCCGTGAACGCAGTGACTCTGGGTTAGCGCTTGCAGCATGTCCATGGCTTGCAGGGCCACCTGTTGCCAGGACTTGATAGACAGCGCACCGCGCTGTTCCAGTTCTTTCTGAAGGGAGTTGCCCTCTTTCCAGTCGTAAATCATGTATCCGTGCTGCTGCTGCACATAGCTACCCATACAAGAGGCAAACCCGGCAGGGTAGTGGCTGTACAGCTGCTCTAAAATCTGCTGACGCTGTTTAAAATGGTACATGGCCTGGGGCGTTTTCAAAATAGACGGCTTTAAAAAACCCTTCTGTCCATTGCCGTTGTGCACCACAGGGTAACCGCTTTCCAGATTTTGAGCGGCGTTTTGGTGCCCGGCGAATTTCCAGGGCCCCGGCGGCTGTAGTGTTGGCGGCAGGTGCTCACTGCGGGTAAATTCACAGCTCATATGCGCGGGTTGGCCCGCGGCAAAAGCATGGGTGTGTAAGGCCTCATTTTCGGCTCCCAGCTGGCGTAAAATGGCAATCAAATGCTTGCGATAGGCGCTGTTGAGTGGTTTGAGGGCACAGGCTTTGCGAATGGCTTTTTCCGCCTGATGCAAGCTGCCCATGCGATCCGTGATTACGCTGTAAAGGTGCCAGCCTGCGTCGTCCTGGGGCGCACACTCAAGGGCTTTTTCAATCCATTGCCGCGCCGGTTTTAGCTGTCGTTGCTCAAGGGCAATTTCGGCTTTTTCGCGGTAAAATATGCCCAATTTTTGTAATCGCAGCGCCTGATCCAGATACTGCTGGGCAATGCCAGCGGCTTCTGGCGTATTCTGTCGGCGTGCACAGCGGGCCAGTAAAAACAGCGGCCAGGGATCGCTCAGCCAGTAGCGACTGGCCAGGTGAGCTTCGCGAATCGCGGTGTTTAGATGACCCCGCTGGTAGGCCATGAACCCGATATTAAAATGGCGCGCGCTGCAGGCATAATCCTCAAGGGGCGCTCCGGGGCGGTAAATCTGTTCAGGCAGCGCTGGAAAGGCTTCAGGCCATTGCAACGTGTTTTCCCAGTCTGTGAGCCACTGACGCATGGACTGACTGAGCAGGGGATTTACGGTCTGGGCGTTCATGGGCTCCGTGCCCCAGAATCGAGGGGGTTTGTTTTGTAGCAGGGCCATAAAGGTGCGATAGCAGCCCTGATGGGCCAACAGCCGGGCATCTTTGAGGTGTTGATCGTGATAGCCACCGAAGAAGCGGGGGTAGACCAGTTCTTGATTGACAGGAACACTGCACTGCCATTCAAGCTGCACAAAACGCCCTTCGTGGTAGAGCATCATGGGCAGGACCACAGAAGGGTTTACCCACCCGGTGGCGAGCATGTTTTCTTGGAGGTTTTTCATCCAGTCATACGCCTGTCGCAGCACGGGCTCTTCCAGATAACCTTCCTGCCAGATGCGGTTTTGCAGGGCGTTTTCCAGCCCCTCCCAGACCCAGGCGGGGTAAACGATAAAGTTCAGCGTGATTTTTTGCCAGGTTTTTTGAAACCAGCGCAACGTTTCGTCACAGAGACCCTGTTCCTGCATAAAGGGCAGTACCGCTTCGAAAATCTTTGCTTGCCACTGCTCCTTAAAGTAGGCCAGACTTTCGTGAATGACCACCTCTCCTTCGCTGCTCTCTGCCAGATAAAAGTAGCCGTCCACCCACTGACGTCGCGCTTTGATGGTAAAGCCTTCCAGAGTGACCCCCGGATCAAATGGAACGCGCTGCCCGTTACTCAAAAATTGCATAAAATATGACTCCCTCACCCTGTTTTCGTGTGTTCTAAATAGACTTGTAAGAAGCGGAAAAGGATACCTGATGGATTTCCATTTCCCGCTGTCTGCGATCCCAGTTCAGCAAAATTTTGCTGGCAATCTGGTCATTAAAAGGATCCGTAACGCTGGCGGTAATAAACACATTGTCCATTAAGCCGTAGCGCAGTGCCTCCTGATAAGAAGGATCGTCCAGAATCCGCTTGAGCTCGCTGGTGAACTCGTTGTCAAAGCTGCCCCCGCTGCGGCCGTTGCCCACTACCAGGTGGTTATCGAAGTCACGGCGATCCATGTAGCCGGTGGTGGGAGCTGGTACCACTTCGCGATCCAGGGTGACCGTGGTGGCCCCCAGAGCGGCGATGGTATAACTCTGCCCGTGCACGTTCACGTTCTCTCCCACCGTAAATCCGGCGGTGGTATTCACTTCAATGGGATTTGCTGCCGTACCCGTACCCGTATTTGTGGGCAAAATATCCATACGTTCTGTGGGATCGGCGTCAGAATACCCCAGTTGCTCCGTATGTACACCCACCGGAGTAGTTAAATCTACCTGTGGTGGAAAGCCTGTGACTTCGTACTCATCGTAAATGAGTTCCACTTTCACAGGCGCGCCGTCGGACATGGCGTAAGATTTGTTTAAAAACACCGCCAGATCTCTTTCGCCACGGTCGTTTTTACCCAGGTGCACCACATCCCCTCTGCGCGGAGTATCCAACAGTGGGGCATCCAGCAGCAAATCATTGCCCACAATATCTGCAATGCGGCGCTGTTGACCGTTAATAAAAATGCTTTCCCCTCTACCAAAACCGTCCACAGAGGCCATGGTAATGCGAGGATCTACAGGGTCCGTGGCCTGCGTACCGTCGTTGACGCCCTGACGCAGACCCACCATAATATTGAGATCGGTAGTTACTTCAGGGTTGAGCTGACGATCGTCCTCAAAAATAGCCAGTGGCCAGTCGCCGTTAATATCAAAGGGACCGGTGCTGCTGTAGTTTTGGCTGGTGGTGAAGGGAATAATTTGCTGGCCGCTGTCCACAGACACACGCATTTCCCGTAGCTTTTTCACCGTGGGATTACCGTCTTTGTCCTGACTCACCAGGTTCAAAGCAAGTCTGGCATCGGACTGCAGGTATCCCTGAGGATCCGTAAACATTTCGGGGGAAATCCGATTTCCCTCTACTCCCGGTGTGCGCACATCATCTCCCGCCAGACGACCTACTCGATCCATTTCTGGAGACAGGCTGACAGCATCCAGTTTGCCCGTCAGCTGGGTGCCCCGGTCATCATAGTCGATGCGCAAAAAGGTGCCGTCTGCGTCAATGGCATTGCTCTCATTGACCGTGCTCACGGTGTAGGTGCCCGTGAACTGCTGTACCTGAAGATCTGTGTGGATATCGTTTTGTAGGTTTGCCGGTACGGTACCACTTTCAGGAATCAGGAACAGCGTCTGTGGGCTGCTGGTGGCGTTTTTTGCGCCGATGCGATATAGCACAGAATCATCACTGCCCAGATATACCCGGTTTTCAGGAGCTTCCACGTCAAAGGTGTCGGCATCGTCCACGTGTAAAATCAGGCCACTGCCCCAGGTGGAGGGCGGGTGGCTGGTGGACACTTCGGCACCGGCTGCCTGGAAGAGGGCGGTGGTACCCGCTGCGGTGAAGCTGCCGTCAAACTCGCCGTCCATTCCGTCAAAAACTTGCGTGCCGAAATTATTAATATATCGACTGCCGGTACGGGTCACGGTTTCATTGCCATAAGCCGTAAATGTATAGGTGGTAGCTGGCGGATCCGGGAAAACACCGAGATCCTTCAGCGGCAGCGGAATCACGTGGGGTTGAATCCGCCCGCCCACAAATTCGTTCAGCTGCAAGTGGCCACCACTGTTAATGACTTCCCCCATGGCCAGCGTAATGCTGGAGCCACCGGGGTTCATATCGGCGACGGTTTCGTTGGCGGCACCAATGGCGTTGATGGCGTTACTTACATTGTTCTGGAAAGCCACACGATTGTCGTTCAGTAATTCCCCTCCGGCACCGGATATGCCTTCCCAGCTGGCCCAACTGGTGGTGCGCTCCTGATTTCTAATGGAGCCTTTTTGTTGGGCCACGCCCAGACGCACATTCACCCAGCTGGGAATTTCGGTATTGTGCACGACGGTAGTATCGGGATCGTTGTAAACGCCGGTGCGGTTTTCGCCGTGACCGTTAAAGTTTAGCGCCGCTCTGCGGTTGTTGTTTTCATCACCACCGGTCAAAGGCGTTCCCGTACCGTCTACGCTTTGATCTAATCCCTCGCGATAATAGTAGAAGTTGGTGGGCAGAGATCCCACATAAATTTCACCGCGTGTGGCCCCTTCTTCTGATCCCACCACAGGTGCCAGGTCGGGAGTGTAGTCAAAGAGGTTATAATCGTCCCCGTTCATAGACAGACGATTCTTCTCAGTGATAAAGGTTTCAAAGTCTCCGGCGGTGTCGTCGTAGGCTTCATAGTTGCTCATGTCATAGCTTTTGTCGAAGTTACTCACCTGATTATTGGTGGTGGCTCCGTCTGCTACGGTGTACAGGCGCTGGACGGCGTCTTCATCTTCGGCAGAATAAGCGGCCCGTGAAGTGTCGTCTTCATAATAGCCCTTGCCAAAGCGGTCAAAAATATTACCTCCTGCGTCCACGCGGTAGCGAGACACCGTCTGGTAATCTGGGCTGGTGCGAAACTCCATGAAGGGATTCACAATGCTAATGCCCCAGTCTCTTTCGTCAATAGCACCCACGTTAAAGAGCAGATTGTTTTCTTTGCGCAACACGTTGACGTCGTTGGTGGGAATAGAAATCCGGTACTCAATGTCGAGATCGGCACCCTGCACCCGATCGATGGTACCGTCCACATGGGCATAGTCGGGGTTGGTGTTGTCACCGCGATCTGTGGACGTGCCTGTGACAAAGTCTGTGGGATTATCCGTGGTGGAGACAGGGTTGGTAAAGGCGTTGCCAAAATCGTCATAGAAGTTCGGGTCGGCCCAGTCAAAACCATTGTTATTGGGATCTCCTCCCGTGGGGTTTGCGGTGCGTCCGGGATCTAAGGGACCAATGCCGCTGAGGGCCGGATTAAGCGGTGCTTCTCCGGCCAGGGTTTCATCATGCATCAGAATGTGACGGGTATTGAAGTCCGTCAGGGGATCTGCGTCTGCAAACTGTGCAATGTGAGGATCCGCGGGCGTAATGACCACGGGCGTGATGGTGCCTCCTGTGGGTGCAGGATTCACGGGCGCATTTAAGTACACTTCACGCCGAGCGGGAATCACCGGAGCCGAAGACTGGGTGTGGCTTACCCAATACAGGGCATTATTGGGGTCGCTGTCACCGGAATAACCGGTGACCGGAGGTGGAAAGGCGGCTCCCACTGCAGCCATATCGTTGTATACCGTGCCCCCGATGGTGACCGGAAAGTCCCCCGCAGGATAATTCCCTGGGGTCAGGGGGAGGCTGGTATCACCGTAATTAGCGGGTGGCATGGGAATCGCGTCACCATTGCCGTCGGTAATGGGCACCGAATTATCAAAGGGAGCCCGCACCACGTAAGTGGGAATGGCAGGATTGTCAAAGACCGGATCGGTGGTGGTTCCTCCGGGAGAACCCGCATCGTCAATAATGGCGGTAATGGTATAAGGCCCAAGACCGTTCACGAGCACCTGATCACCGGGTACAAATCCCACCACGTTATCTACCTGGATACCGCCGCTGGGCGCGTCGCTATCATAGGGGTGGCCGGTGCCAGTGTTGCTGCCAGAAATATCCATTTCGGGATTGGGGCCGCAGTCGTCGTCGGGGTGGGTGACCGGTTGTGTAAAAGAGGCGGGTACAAACTCATAGGCTTTCTCTACCGCTGCCCCTTGTACCACCGCCGTGCCACTATCCACGGGAGCCGCAACGGTACCGTCCCACTGGGCCACCTGATCCGTCACCGCATCGTGATCCAGATTCAAACGACGGCCATTCAGGTTCAAAAACATTTCTCCCGAAAGACCTGAACCCTCGCCAATATTTAACATGCCAAATTCCCAGGGGGAGCGGACAATGTCATTGCGGTCAAAAGCATCGTAGCTATTGGTGTACTGATCGTTAAACTGGGTAAACTGAAAGACGTTGGGGTAGTATTTGCTGATCACGTCATTGACGGGATTGTCGGGGTTAGCAGGGTCGCCCTGGAACTGGGGATCACCCTCAAAAATGACGGGATCCACGTTTCCGGGATTGTATTTCCCCTGCGTCCAGGTATTGTAATTGCCGTTGTAGTCCACAATTTGAAAATCGGTGACTTCGATTTCCAACTGGTTTAAGTCCCCTTCAAAATAAAATTCTACCCTTACACTTTCGGGCTCTGAGCCGTCTACCACGCGGGCAAAAAGCTGCTCAGTACCGCTGGTTTTGAGGTAATCGGTAGCAGAGGTGTTGGGAGAAGGAGCGTCTCCCAGCAAGAGGAGGGTATCTCCGGGAACGTTGGTTAAGGTCTGATAACCCCCGGGCATGGGAACGCCAAAGGTATTACCTCCACTGAAATCTTCCTGATTGGCGGAGTTCCAATCGTGACTGGTAAAGCCAAAGCGAGTAGGAACCCCGGGGCCGCTATCGTCCCAGGTGGAGCCAAATTGGGCGGAGTTCTGGTGGACGCGGTAGCGATATTGGAAAGAAACCCGCGTGTCCGTGTCAATATTGACGCCCGGCAGACAGGTGTGCAGTTCAAAGGCGGCAATGGGGCCATCACCTACCGTGAAATTACCGGGTGCTGAGTATTCGCTTTCGCCCGGCTGGGCGATGACCCACGCGCCACGACTGGTACGAAAACGAGGTCCCACCTGAAACCCCACCACGTTTGACCCGGGAAAGTAAGCAGTACCCGTATAGTCAAAACCGGCGTTGTTAATACGCTCTTTACGGATTTCCGTGGGTGCATCAATGATTTGTGGCTCCGTGCCGTTAAGGACTTTGAGGTCCTCATAGAAAGGGTGGTCAGGGGGAATGTCGTACACCACACGAAAGCCCGTGGGGGTAGTGCTGCCATCGGGCTGCTGAGAGACGTCGGTGACTTCCAGAGCCAGGGGAAGATCGTCAAACTCCCAGCCCCAGTTTGTACTGTTTTCGCCTACCACATTGGTGTGAGCACTGGAGTTGTTGAGGGAGTCGGTGGCATGACTGAAATCCACGCCGCCCGGACGTAGCCCACGAATATTAACCGCAGGAAAGTTGTCTGCACCCGGGGCGGTGGGATCGTCTGTCCAGTTGATGGGGAAACGATCGCCAGGTCTCAGGGGCGGCTGCTGGGGTTTATTGGGCTGTAAAGCCGTAACGTTCACCTGCTTATTATTCTGGTCTGTGGTAGTGGCATAAGTGGCGTTAATGCGGTCAATATCCCAGGTCCACAGATAAGAAATGGCGCTCCAAAAAGCCCCGTTTTCCCGGTAAGTGTTTTCAGAGACGGTCCCCGGTTGTTCCCACTGGGTACGAATGACGTTTTTATCGCTTTCATCAATGGCTTTGGAACCAAAAAAGGGATTATAGCTGTAGTTGCGAATACGCCCGGGGTCGCCAAAGGGCAAAATATTATTGGGCGCTCCGGTGGGGTAATCGTTGGGTAAGCCGGAGGGGTTATCGATGTCTTCTAAAGCATTCAAGGCTTCGCTGGTGCCCATGTAACGGGGCTCAGCACTGGCTTTCTGGAAGGCTTTTTGATCTTTGAAACGGCGGTATAAATTATTGAGCTTTTCCACCAGTTCGTTGGTGCGGGTTTGTAAATCTGCCAGTCGGGCCTGATGGAACTCCAGTCCTTCCCGCAGTTCTTTTTCCTGACGGTTCTGAGCAAAAGCTGCCTCAGCATTGAAACTATAGCGGTTGGTATCAAAATTCTGTCTTTTGATAACAGACTGGTCGTTCACAAAATTCCGCATCAAGTTGCCACTATAAATGCTGGTCATAAT
>CAYFGW010000026.1:0-27312 GCA_964342365.1 uncultured Candidatus Sericytochromatia bacterium
CAGGAATTGTTTAAATACAAAGCGGTAACCACCCCCGAAAAAGCCAATGCTGAGGATTTGCGCACCACCAATGTCCTGACGCCCATTGACTCCCTCGAAAGTATTTTGATGGAATTTATTGGTTTAGAAGACAGTCGTCGCATTATGTCAGATACCCTGGAACACTTGACCTTTGAGCGCTCTCAGGACTTTGGATTCACCCAGCTTCTGGCAGTGGCGGACCATCTGGTGACGGGCATGGAGCCTTTGATCAAAAATGAGGAAGAGCTGCAAGAAGCCACCTACCGCCTGCGGGCACGAATTACCAGTTTGCTGTAACTGCTATAACAGGAGAGTTGTGTGGAAGCCTACGATATTTATGCCCCCTGGTATGATTTACAAAATGATATGGAAGACGTGGACTTCTATAGCGATATCTTAGACGCCTATGGTGGACCTGTGTTAGACGCTGGTTGTGGCACGGGACGTCTGCTGCTGGAGTTTGCGCGACAGGGTTATGTGGCCTCGGGCTTTGATACGTCTCAAGAAATGCTCAAAGTTGGCCGGGAAAAGGTGGCCCGTGAGCCCGAAGAGGTGCAAGAGCGCATTACCATGGCCTATGGTGATATGCGGCAGTTTCAGCTCAAACAAAAATTTAATGTGGCGGTGTTTGGCTGCAACACCTTTCAGCATCTGCTGACCAACGAAGAACAGGATCAGGCTTTAGGCTGTATCCATCAGCATTTAAACGACGAAGGCCGTCTTTTTATTCAAACTACCAACGTCAAATTTCATGAACACGACTCGGACGTACTTTATCACCGGGGTCGAGAACATCATGCGGCCACGGATGTGTGGGTGGACAGTTTTTACTCTTACCATTATTTTCAGCACGTACAAATTCAGCAGTTTACCCTCTTTTTGGACGTGACCAACCCCGAAGGACTGGTGAAACGGAAGCAGGTGGTGCTCAATTTACGCTTTCTATTCCCGCCAGAGTTAGAGCGCCTGCTGAGTGCCAACGGCTTTGAGTTAGAGGCCCTGTACGGGGACTTTCAGAAAAATCCGGTGACCCGCGACAGTCCGTGGATTATTGCCCAGGCCCGTAAGCGTTCGGCGTAGCCCCATGAACCGCAGGGGGGCTCAACAATTTCGCAGGCTATTTTTTACACTCACGATGTGTGGTGTGGGATTTACTGCTTGCACGTTGCCCGTGGGCACCGCACGGAAAGTCACCACCCTTGTGGACGGCAGCGCCGTAAAATTGACCACCCGCAATGTGTCAAAACCCCGCAGAGGTTGGACGCCCCATGCCCTGGCTTATGCCGATGATGGCACCGTCTGGGCCAGTGATAGCCGTAACCATCGTGTTTTACAAATTTCTGCCACGGGTATTGTGACGGTGTTGGCGGGCAGTAACAGTGCCGGAGCCACGGACGGAACCCTGACTGAAGCGCGCTTTGACACGCCCCGCGGTCTGAGTTGGGACGGTGAATATCTTTGGGTGGCAGATACGGGCAATCAGAGCATTCGCCGTATTGATATGGCGGGTACGGTACAAACTCCCAAAGTACCCGCCCGCTTGCAAGCGCCCGTGGCGGTACTCTCTGAACCTGAACTTGATGTGCTCTGGATCGCCGAGGCTTCTGGTGAAATTTTACGTTGGCGGGCAGATCGCCCCCGGGAGCTAGAAACGATCATGGAACTCGGTAGTCATCGGGTGATTCGTGAGCTGCGTCAAAATGCCCAGGAGACTTTGCAAATTCTTGACAATACGGGACTCTGGGAACTGGTGGCCGGTCAGCTACGTCCGGTAGACGCTCAGGTAGACACCCCACGACGGGGCGGTTTTACCCATTTTGAAGGACAGCTCTTTTTGTCCACGCCCTTTCAACAAGACAAATTGCGCCTGGACGGCCAGCCTCTGACCCTTGAATCAGTGTCTCCGGCGCTGCGTTATCCGGGAGTCATGGCTTCTAGTGCCGCAGGGATTGTGCTGGCGGACGTGGGCAGTCAGGCCATTTATCAGCTGAAATCCCGTGAGGAAACAGACACCTCTACCCCGGAGTTTTCCCTTTCTGTACTGGCTCGCAGCGGCACACAGGGCTTCGGGGAGCGACGCGATAATGAAGATTTATCATTGCCTCACGGCGTGGTGTATCTGGAGAATGAAAAAAAGCTCTGGGCTGGAGACTATTTTCATAACCGTATCCTGGAAATCGATGAAGAGGGCAACGCCGTCCCCCGTTTTGAAAACAATGAACCCCGTCTGACTTTTCCCACCGGCATGGTGCAGCACCCTGAGGGTCATGTATTTATTTCGTCTTCGGGCAGTCATCAGATTTTTGTCTACCGCGAGGGGAAGCTGGAGGTTTTTGCGGGCTCTGGTGAGCGGGGACTGCGAGACGGTACCTCAGAAGAAGCACAGTTCTGGCTGCCCTGGGGCCTGACCCTTGACCCTGAGGGAAATCTCTATGTGGCGGACCACGGCAACCATGCCATTCGCAAGATTACCCCGGAAGGACAAGTCACCACACTGGCCGGTAACGGAAGGCCCGGTTTTGAAAATGCCCGGGGCGCACAGGCCCGCTTTCATCATCCGGTGGACGTGTTGTTTTATCAGAATAAGTTATTGATCAGTGACAGCTGGAACCATCAGCTGCGCTTTTTAAACCTGAGAACCCAACGTGTCACCAGTTATGCGGGCAACACGGAGCCAGGGCTCAGAGACGGTTCTCGCACTCGCGCAGCGTTTTACTCGCCGTCGGGATTAACGGCAGGACCTGAGGGCAGTGTGTACATTGCGGACACCTGGAATCACCGGGTTCGCCAGATGAGTGCACGGGGGGAGGTGACCACATTGGCCGGAGACGGACGGCATTATAACTGGAATAGTGGCAGTCAGGACGGCCCCGTGGCCCGCTTCCAGCAGCCCCGTGACGTGTACTATCACGCGCAAAATAATCAGGTGTATGTGGCAGATACGGGCAATAATAATCTGCGGGTGATTGATCCATGACGAATTTCCGTCCAAAACGTTTTTTAACAGTGGGACTGGGTCTTCTTTGTGGGCTGGGAGTGGCCTGTCAGTCGGTGGCTCCGGTGCCTCAAAAGCCCCTGAACGCTACCCGTTCAGCGTCGGTTATAGAACCTGCTTTAGAACCCACCGGCACCTGGATTATTGAGCTTAACCCTTCGGCCCGGCTTGAGACTCAAATCGTATCTCAGTTTGAAACTCTTCAGCTAAATATAAAGGGCAGACTGAAGGCTAATGGAACGGTGTTTTATTTACTTCAGTCCGTTGAAAACCGGTCTGTGGATTCAATCCGGGTACAGGAGGCCTTGCGTCAGCTGCCCGGGGTTGCCCACGCCAATGCCAACATGCGTTTTGAACTACCTATGTTTAACGACCTGCGGCCGCGGGCGTCGGCGGTGGACGGCTGGTGGCGTCAGGATACGGGGGTAGAAAAGGCCTGGCAGTACGCCATTGGTACCGGGGCCACCGCCGCCTACATTGATACGGGTTTTACAGATCGACACCCTGAATTGAACGAGCGCCTGCGTATTGTGGACGGTGCCAATCAGACAGAGCTAGGCAGCGGGAATCGCCGGGACATTACTCTGCCTCAGGGGGATCACGGTACCGCTTCGCTATTGGTGGGCTTTGCGGAACGAGATAACCACATTCCCTCGGTGGGGGTGGCTCCCAATGCTGAAGTCATGCCCTTTGTGGCCAGCAATATTTGGGAAGTGGCCCGTGCTTTACAGGCTGCTCTGGCTACCGGCCCCGATGTCGTCGGCATGAATTTTGCCTTTCCTCTCTACCCTGAGTGGGAAAAATTTGACGAGTATGCCCAGTACAACGTGCTTAAATCAGTATTTGCCGACAACGGGCGGGGGGCTAAAATTCCCATTGTGGTGCCTGCTCATAATTACGGGGAACCCGTGGATCGTGGGGTGCGTCAGTGGATTCCCGTGAGTTGGAGCCAGGAGTTTGAAGATATTTTGCCCGTGGGGGGCATTCAAATCAACGGTCAGAAGAAAATTGCAGCCTGGTTTAGTGAGGATCTGGTCACAGGCATCAATGCCAGAGGCTCAAACTACGGGCCGGACTTTATCTGGGCCCCGGCCCTTCATTTAGACATCGCCGGTACTGATCCTGATAGCCTGAAGCCGGGGAGTATGAGCGGGACTTCTGCGGCTTGCCCCTTTGTCACCGCCAGCGTGGCGCTGATCAAGAGCCGTTTTCCAGGGGTCTCCGCACGCCGTTTGAAACAGGTGTTGCGTCTGACCGGAGAGCCGGTATCTGCCACAGCTTTGTTGCAAAATCCCACGGCTACAGTGCCTCTGATTCAGGTGGATCGGGCCATTGAGGCCCTGATTTATGAGCGGGATCAGCGGCCCGCTGATTTCCAGGCACAGCGCTATGTGGGGCGTCTGGAGCGAGAAACGGTGGACCCGGTAGTGCCCTTTGTGCTTCACACGGACAGCGGGGTGTTTCAGCTTTTGCCCACTCGCGTGGATATGCGCAATAACCAGTTGCCTTATGTCCCGGGGCAGCGTGTAGAAGTTTACGGCTGGCCCCAGCAGGGCGAGGGCAATGGGAACGCGCTGGAATTACTATCCATTCGGGCCTGTGCGGAGAACTGTTTGTGACGGATGTCAATCCCCATATTCGCCGTGACGGTCGTTTCATTGTGGAACGGCGCGGCTTAAAGGATCCCCGCGTCAAAGACCTTTATCATCTGATGTTGTCCACCTCCTGGCCGATTTTTCTGCTTTTATTGGTGGGGCTCTATCTGGGCGTGAATTTTTGCTTTGCGGTACTGTATACGGTATTGCCCGGCAGCGTGAGTCAGAGCTCAGGGACGTTATTAGAACACTTTTTCTTTGCGGTGGAAACCATGTCCACCGTGGGTTATGGCGCCATGGCGCCACAGTCTTTATACGCCCACTGGCTGATGGTGGCCCAGTCCATTACGGGGTTTTTATTGACCGCTGTGAGTACGGGGCTCATGTTTGCTAAATTTTCGCGCATTCAGGCAGAAGTACTATTCAGTGAGTCGGTGCTTTTACAAGTGCATGACGGCAAGCCGGTGCTGACCTTTCGGGTGGCCAATAAGCGCACTGCACAAATTGTAGACGCTCAGATGAACGTGACCCTGGTTAAAGACGAGATGACCCGGGAGGGTATCTCTGTCAGACGTCTGTACGATTTGAAGCTGAGACGGCATCGCTCACCGCTCTTTGCGTTGGTATGGAATGTGTACCATGAAATCGACAACCAGAGCCCCCTCTGGGCTGTTACCGCTGAGGATTTAGATACGGATAAAGTCACGCTCATTATTACCTGTAGCGGTATTGATGACAGTCTGGGGCAGACCCTGCATACCCGCTACGCCTACAACTGGCAAGATTTTCGCTTTGACGTGCGCTTTGCCGACATTATTCGCTTTGAAGACAACGGAATCCGTTACGTGGATTATCAGTATTTTCATCAGACTGAAACCCATTCGATATTGCTACCCTGGTCAAAAGATCAGTGAAACAGAGCCCGTAAAGCGCGATTGATTTGCTCTAAGTCAAAGGCTCTGGGGTTAATGTCGCCATATTGTTCGTGCATTTCGGCGTAGGCTTTGTGATCTTTGTCTTTTAAAATAGACATCAGCTCGTAATAGCCAAAAATGCCGCCGCTCTCTTCCGGCGGTGTGGCGTTTTCGCCTTCTAAGCAAAAGGGCAGCTGCTGGGCGTCAAAATCAGAAATGGGACGGATTTTTTCTACGGTCACTTCATGTTCCCAGCCGTCAGAAAGGTCGTACTCGTAAATCAGGCTGGTTTTTCCCCGTTTGATTAAATCTCCCAGGCGGTACTGTCGGGCTTCTTTGCGCTGGTCGCTGTCCGTCATTTCTGGAGCGCTATAGTACACGTCATCAATAATAAATTGATAAAAGTGTTCGTTGTCCCAGCCCATGACCACCTGAATCATGTCGTGCAATTGATCAAGAGGCGTTTTATTAAGCACCTGAAAACGCCTCCACACCGGAGGCTCGCTGCCTACCAGTTGCACTTTTAATTGATACAGGATTTGGCTCATTGAGAGACGCCCTTTCTTCTATTGCACAGGCATTATAGCGCAAATCTGTTATATCTTTGCTTTGATCGGGTATATAGTAAATATCTGAAAACAGGAAAGGAAACGTTTTTATGTCCTCAATTTCTTCCAGTAGCCACCAGCGGCCCGTACCTTCTACAACGCCTTCGAACACGACGCAGGCCAGTCAGAATACTTCTGAAGCACAGCGTGCTCCCGATAACAACACGCAGGCCGCTCAGCAGAGTGAATCTACATCAGAGGCTGCGCAGTCTCCTGATAACGGTCCCAACGATCAGTCAGAAGTGCAACAAGCGCCCGAAAGCAGCTTTTCCCCCGGTGCCGGTTTATTTTCTGATAAAACCACCACTGTCTCCCCTGAAGAGGCTTCAAAAGCAGCTCTTGAAAACCTGAAAGCCATCACTGAGGCTCGCAATCAACGGCGTTTGAACCAGTTGGACCAGCAGGACTTATCCCGTCAGCGTCAGAATTACTTACCATAAGATTTAACTACTAACCTTAAGGAAGTTTAAGGTTTTTATACTATTTTTATATGGCCTCCGCGTGTTAGCATAAAGGTATCAGAAAAAGTCCGTTGACCCCTTTCAATATCGCCCAAGGATTTTTCTCCTTTATATAAAAATGCGTAGGAGAACCCGTTATGGCAGTAAAAATAGTCCCCGCTCTTATTGGTTTGGTTTCTTTATTTTCCATGAGCAGTTTCACGCCTGTGCAACCGCTTCCACACCGGCAGCTATCCCCTGAAAACAAAGTGGCTTCCGGTACCCGTATCAGTCTCAAAGCAGGCGCTGAATGCGCGGCCCAACAGAAAGCGATTGATAATGCCAATCGTGGTATTAATGCCCTGCGGGACGTTTATAAGCACACTCTGGGTTACAGCAACGCCGAAGAGGTGCATTTAGAAGGTCGTTACTTCTGCTCTCGTCAGGCTTACGAAAATTATAAGAGAAAGCTGGGCTCTCGCTCCTCTTCTTCTACCGGTTTCTTTTCTCGTTATCATCGAGAAATTGTGGTAATGGGGGCCCGTCCTGAACAGGGATTACAAACCCTGATGCACGAAGCCAGCCACGCCCTTTTGCGTTCCCGGGATGCCAATTACAGCAAGTGGCTCAACGAAGGCCTGGCGGAATACTTTGAGGGGGCCAGTTGGGACAACTCCCGCTTTACCATCAACCCCCAGCGCACCAAAGATCGCCGCATGAAACAGATGCTGAGTCAGGGCAAATTGCCCCGTTTGTCCACCTATCTGGGACTGACCAATCGTCAATGGACCCGCTTGCAGAAACCCGCTCCTGTGGGTAGCAGTGTTGCGTGGTCTCTGGTGTACTTCCTCATGGAAAACCCACAGCATCACGGCCTGATTCGTCAGGTCATTCGCGATGAACGCAAGGGAATTTCTGCGGGAACCAGTCTGGCAAAACGCTATCCCGGTGGTGTCAAAGCATTAGAGCGCGAATGGCACCAGTTTATTCGGGGACGTCGTCAGGCTCATGACTGGCAGCGTTTTGCCTAAATGTGCTAATCTGATCGCAAATGAAGCTTACTTCCTCTGATATACACACCTTCTACAAACCCTCAAGATGTCAGCGCCGCGTCTATTTGATTGAGCACCCGCCCGAAACCTTGACTGAGGCTGAAAACGATTACTACTCCCACGCCGAAGAGGTGGATTACCACGTGGAACGCTATTACTATAAGCGTTTTAAAAAGCCTATTGATCTCAGTCAGACTCCGGCAGAAAAGCGTGAAAAAGCCACCATTAAGGCCATGAAGCGTCAGGGGCACGTCATTTACAAGCCCTTTGCCCGCTACCTCTGGAACTACCAGAACAAAAGCATCACCCTTGAGGCCACGCCGGATTTTGTGCTGTGGGAGGACGCGGGTTACGTTTTGCGCTATTGTCGCATGGCCAAAAAAGTCACCCGCGATAATCACGGAGACATCTTCTGGATTGCGCAGTTTCACGCCTGGGTTTTTTATCAGGTGTTTGGTCAGTGGCCGTTACGTCTGGAAGTGGGCAATTCTACTGGCAAAGTGATGACCCTTCCGCTGCCTGAAAGCGGTGCCGTAGAGAGCTTTATGGCCCGTTTGATTGATTTACGCTGTGCGGATACTTTGCCCTATCACCCGGTGAGCTGGACAAAATGTCAGAGCTGTATTTTCAAAGATCACTGCTGGCAAATTGCTGAGCAAGCCAATGATATCGCTCTGGTGCCTAACTTAGAGGCCAAGCTGCTTCTGGCACTCAGAGACGCCGGGGTGATGACAGTGGCTGAGCTGCCGGAGCGTTATGATGTAC
The DNA here is from genome assembly GCA_964342365.1 of uncultured Candidatus Sericytochromatia bacterium. GTDB lineage: Bacteria > Cyanobacteriota > Sericytochromatia > UBA7694 > UBA7694 > CAXRDE01. The sequence goes on from CAYFGW010000026.1 coordinate 8,391, forward strand.
AGAGTCTGGCGCGTTTTACCTTTCCTGCCGGACAAACGGAAAGGCCTGTGGGCAAGGCCAAGGCCGAAAGCATGTTGCAGATGGCTCAGGCCATGCTATCCAATAAACCCTTGCTCAAAAAAGATCCTCAGCTGCCAGAAACTCCGCACTGGATGATGTTTGATCTCGAAGCTGTGCCTGCTCGCCCCGGTCAGCCGGAAAAAGTGTACCTCTGGGGCATGCATTTAAAAGGGGAGCGTGACGAAAATTTACAGCTGATCAGTACCACTATGAATCGACAGGCGGATCGAGATAACTGGTTTGACTTTCTAGAGCAGTGCAGCACTATTTTTGATACATATGGGGAAATGCCCTTTGTGCACTGGGGCAATTTTGAATCCTATTGTCTGAAGCTTTATGTTAAGCGCTTCGGGGATCGTCACGGTGTGGCCCAGCGCATTCAGCGTAATCTGCTGGATTTGTTTCAGGTGCTCAAAAATACGGCGGTGATTCCGTTGCCCAGCTACAGTTTAAAAGTGATCGAAAAGTACGTGGGCTTTGAACGCTCCGATCAGGATACGGGCGGTTACTGGTCTGTGGTGAATTATTTGAAGTCCGTCAACACCAAAAACGCCGCGCGTCGTGAAGAAATTATGGAGCAATTGCTTACCTACAACGCCTCAGATCTGGAAGCCATGTGGCAGGTCATGTGCTGGTTTGAAGACCTGATTCAAGACTTCTACGCAACCTCCCAATGAGTAACTCCCAATGACTCTGCGTGTGGCGCTTACTGCCCCGCTTTTGCAGGAGGCCATGACCGAACTTCAGCGCTTTGCTGAGACAGATGTTGTGACAGATTTAGCCACCCTTTATGATTTTGATGCGGCCATTACCACTCTTTCAAATACGCTGGACGCCGCCTTTTTTGAGCAAATGCCCGCTGGTGCTCCCCTTAAACTGGTTTCCAATTACGCCGTGGGTTACGACAATATTGATCTAAAAGCGGCCAGTGCGTCGGCGGTCTGGGTCAGCAACACGCCTGATGTGCTGACCGAAGCCACTGCCGAACTGGCTTTTGCCCTGATGCTCAGTGCCTCGCGCCGTTTGCAAGAGGGAGATACTCTGGTGCGCTCCGGTCGGTGGCAGGGTTGGGAACCCACTCAGTTACTGGGGCGAGGTTTAAAAGGCAAAGTTTTGGGGGTTGTGGGGGCCGGTCGCATCGGGCAGGCCACGGCCCGTATGGCCGCAGGTTTTGGCATGCAGATTATTTACACGTCCCGCCAGGATAAGCCGGATTTTGAACATGCTCTGAGTGCCCGCCGGGTCACCTTAAAACAGCTTTGTGAGCAAGCGGATTATGTGTCGTTGCATTTACCCGGCGGTCCTGATACACGGCATACGCTGGATCGCCAACATATCCATTATTTAAAACCTACCGCCTACGTGATCAATACGGGCAGAGGCACTTTAATCGATGAACAGGCCCTGACAGAGGCTTTGACATCGCACCGTATTTCCGGAGCTGCACTGGACGTGTTTGAGCGAGAGCCCCAGGTGGCAAAAGCGCTTCGGGACTGCGCTAACGTGACGTTGACGCCGCACCTGGGTTCAGCCACTCGTGAAGCACGTCTGGCTATGGCCCGCTGCTGTTTTCAAAGCATTCAGGAAGCCTGTGTTAAGCAGCGGCGTCCTGATTTGGCCCTGAATCAATTCTGAGAGACTCAATTTTAAGGGCGGCGTCGTGGGGGTAAAAGTGTACGTCCCGCTGAGGAAAGGGAATGGTAATTCCCGCTTTTTCTAACTCAATTTTTGCCGCTTCGGTGAGTTCCCACTGAACGGCCCAGTAATCTTCAACATTGACCCAGGCGTGTACGTCAAAATCAATACTGCTCTCATTCATCGTTTTTACTCCCACAAAAGGAGCCGGTGTAGTCATGACCCGTTTATTGGCCTTGATGACTTCATAAATGACTTCCTTGGCTTTGGGGATGTCGTCTTCATAGGAAATACCGAACACAAGCTGCGCCCGCAAACGCCCGGCCGTGGAGTAATTGGTAATACTGTCACTGGTAAACACAGAGTTGGGAATAATAATGGTTTTAAAATCCCGGGTGCGCAGGGTAGTGTTGAAGACCTTGATGCTGTGTACATAGCCTTCATTACCACTCACTTCGATATAGTCGCCCACGTGAATTTGCCGCAGGGCCACTACCATAAAGCCTGAGGCCACGTTATCAAGAGAGCCTTTGAGGGCCAGACCAATAGCCAGACCCGCCGCGCCGACCACGGCCAGGAATGAAGAGGTGTCAAAGCCCAGGGTATTGGCTGACATGAGTAACACCAGAAAGAGGAGACCAATATTGACCACGTTGCTGCCAAAGTCAATAATGGTTTGGTCAAAGTCTGCCCGTTTCATTAAACGTTGAATCACGTTGAGGACGAGTTTGATTAAAATTTTACCAATAATAAAGACAATGAGCGCTCCCATCACACGGGTGCCGTAATCCATGACTTTGGGCAGGGCGCTTCTGGCGAGGCTCAGGACTTGATCGTTCATATTACATTCTTTCACACCCTGTATTAAGGGTATAATTTTTGAGTCAGTGTCCCACGGGTGCTATCAAAAAGGTGCATGGGAGTTATTAATATTTTATAAAAAGTGAAAGTGTTTTGAAGTCATGGTGGTGGAATCCAGAATAAAAAATTATGCTCCGCTCAGTACGTCCCTCGCTTTTATGAGTGATGACCATTTGCAGGAGACGCTAAATACCGCAAACGCCACACAGGGATGGGGGGTCAATCAGGTGCTTTCCCTGGAGGCCGGAAACGTATTTATCAAGCGCGTTCCGCTGACACAACGGGAATACGATCAGGGGTTTGCCACGCACAATCTGTTTGATTTGCCCATGTATTACCACTACGGCGTGGGCTCAGCGGGCTTCGGGGCGTTTCGAGAGTTATTAACCCACATCAAAATCAGTAATTGGGTACTCACGGGGCGCTCTCGTGCCTTTCCCTTGCTTTACCATTATCGCATTCTGCCCGCCACGGCACCCTGGAAAAAATGGCAGTCTGAAGCTCTGCAAAAGCACGTGACTTACTGGAACAACAATCCGCAGATTGCTGCATATTTAAAGGCTCGACAAACCGCTGCTTTTGAACTGGTGCTCTGTCTGGAGTATGTACCCTACACGTTACACCAGTGGGCCAGTGACCATCCGGCGGAGCTGGCCACCTTGATGCCTCAGGCAGAGGCAGCCCTTCAGGAGCTCAATGCCCGCGGTATCCTGCATCTGGATGCGCACTTTGCCAACCTTTTAACAGACGGTAAGCAGGTGTTTATCGGTGATTTTGGGCTGGCCCTGGACCGTGACTTTGAGCTGGCTCCGGAGGAAAAAGATTTCTTTGACGCTCACCAAACTTATGACAGGGGGCAGTTATGGGGATGTTTACACCACGTGCTTTTTCAGCATGTGGAGCAGCTTTCTGGGGCTCAAAAGGCCCGAATTTACGGGGATCTTCACAGCGATACAAATATGTCTGATCAAGAAAAAGGGCGAGAAAAAATGCGGAAATTGTTAGAGCTGTTACATCCTGAAAAGCCTGATGATGATGACGATCTTGCGCTTTTAGCACTGCCGCAGGAGTTAACTCAACTTTTGCAGCGCCATTATTTGAAGATTTGGCATATGTTTGAATTCTTTGGAGATCTCAGAGGAAACTCTCTCAAGAATACCCGCTGGCAGGAACTTAGCTAGCGACGGGGTGTTCCTCAAAGTAGCTTTCTAAGGCTTCTGCAGGCAGAGGCTTACTCAAAAAATAGCCCTGTCCCATATCGCAACCATAGGACTTGAGCAGCAGCATTTGCTGCTGGTTTTCAATGCCTTCGGATAAAATTTCTAATCCCATGCTGTGGCCCATGTCAATAATGGCTTTGGGAATGGCCAGACTGGCGGAACTGTCCGTCATGCCGCGAATAAAGGACTGGTCAATTTTTAGCAGGTCAAAGGGCAAATGCCGCAAATAAGACAGGGAGGAATATCCGGTGCCAAAATCGTCAATGGCCAGGGTTACCGATGCCTCTCGCAAACATTCTAAATCGGTTTGAATGGCCTCTAGATCTCTTACCAGAGAACTTTCGGTCAGCTCAATTTCCAGATGAGCGCCCTCCAGGTTGTGATGTTCTAGCACTTTGAGCACTTTGCTGGAAAAGTTCCCCTGCTGAAACTGAATGACTGAGACATTGACGGCCATACGCAGTGCGCTGTAACCCATGCCGTGCCAAACTTTGAGTTGGCGGCAGGCTTCGTTCAGACACCAGTCGCCAATGGCTCCGATCAACCCCGAATCTTCGGCAATTTGAATAAACTCTCCAGGATAAATCAGGCCCAGTTCGGGGTGTTGCAGACGAATCAGCGCCTCCACACCGGTAACTTCACCAGAAATGAGGTCCACCTGCGGTTGATAATGGAGCACAAACCAGTTATTGTGCAGAGCCTGATGCAATTCTTTTTCCCAGGTAAGCTGGCGAGTGAGCAGCGTATGCATATCTTCTTGATACACCTTGTACATATTGCCGCCCTCCTGCTTAGCCTGGTTCATGGCAATATAGGCCCGCTCGAGGGCCTCCTGAGGTGAAGTTTCGGTGTTCACGTGGTGTACACCCACGCTACAGGTGAGATGCAGTTGATAGGATTGAAAATCCAATGGATCTGAGATGAGGGTTAAGAAATCACGGGCCACACTGTCTACAAATTCCTGATCGCGATCCTGATCGCTCACCAGAATAATTTGTCCGGCGTGGGCGCCTGAATAAATACTTCCCCGACTCTGAGATAAGCCTTCAAGACGTTGCAGTAAAAGGTGCAGTAATTTGTCGGCGTTTTCAAAACCAAGGGCGTCGTTAATACGTTTGAAGCGGTCAATGTCTACACTAAACAGACTCATGGCGTGATGGGTGCTAAAGCGCCGGTTGATTTCTGCTTCAAGCTGTTCGTAAGGCTTCAAAAAGTCGGGGAAGGGAGAGCGATGCACCTGATTTTTTTGCACGTAAAGAGCGTGTTTTTTGAGGCGGGCTTCCACAGCTTCAACAAGTTCGGCGGGGGTAAAGGGTTTGAACAAATAATCATCGGCCCCCTGGTTCATGCCTTTACGCACATCCTGGCGTTCTACCGCCTCGCCGGAAACAAAAATAAAGGGGGTGAGTTCAAAGCGTTGTTCTTTGCGCAGGGTGGCCAGTACAAAATAACCATCGTAAATGGGCATGTTGACGTCACAAATAATAATGTCAGGGGCGTGTTCACGGGCAATTTCGATGCCCTGAGGGGCAGAGTCCGCCAGGTGTACCGCATAGCCGTGCATGGTGAGGATTTTTTGGATCAGTTTTCGAATAGAAAGACTGTCATCAATCACCAGTACGCTGGGCGACTGTTCTGAATCAGAAGGGGTTCGCGTGTTCATTTCAGCTCCGTCATAATGCTAGTTAAGCATAGCATAAAGTAGCTCATTATAGCGTCCACTCGCTATCGGGTTTGCCTTTGGGCGCGGCAGGCTTTTGCTTGATGCGCGGCAGGGTGGGGTTGGCTCGCTTTATGCCTGTAGAGGCTCGCTTTACGTTCTTGACGTGAGGCAGCGTCTTTTTCGGACGTTCAAAATCATCGTCTTCAAAATCATCTTTGAGCAGGTGCTTTTTTTTCTGCGAATCCGAACGCTGGTCCCGGCTGGAGTCTCCCTGATCCATGCCGCCTTCAGAATCGGTGAGCGAAGAAAACTCACCTTCTTGTTCTTCTTTGCGGGCCCGTTTGCCAGACTGGGCTGTGTTACGGCGGGCAGTATCTTCGGTTTTATCCAGAATTTTTTGATGGGAAGCTGCTGCCAGGGAGCCTCCCGCTTGCTGGGCATGGGTATTTTGCTGAGCCGCCTGTTGAGGGGGTTGCTGAGATTGAGTTTCTGCGGGTTGGTGACCTGCCAGGGTTTCTGCCAGGGCTGAACTCATGGCGGGACGGTTTAATAACTCCAGTGGGGGGCGGTTCTCAGGGACCTGTACAGGAGTTTGCTGGATCAACTGGTGAATATGGGCCTTGGTGGCTTCAGAGGTAAGACGCTGAGCGCCTTCAGTTCCCGTGGGTCGGGCCTGAAACTGGGCTTTGTCTGTGGGCGATTGAGTAGCGGGTTGTTGTACCTGTTTTTGGGGTTGTACCGCCTGCTTTTGCTGTACGTTTTGCTGAGGCAAAAACTGATTTCCCGTCATGCCCGGGCGAATATTAGGCATCTGTGTCTCCCACTTCTACCGCAAAGGCTTCAACCCGATCTACCAGTTGTTGGTAATGAGAGTCGAGCACCCGCACCGGGATATTTTTATTCTCAAGTTCGTCCAGAGCGTCGGCAATGGCATCACAGCGGTCGTAAAAGCTATCAAGTAGTGCGCTATACATGCCAGGCTTACCGTTTTCATAATCTTTCTGAGTGGTTTTAATCTCCTGTTGCGTGGCCTGAATTTTATCGTCCAGAGCCAGAAGTTCTTCAGAACACTTCAGGGCGCTGTGATAATCCAGAATACGATCCTGTAAACCGCTGAGTTCGCAGGTGAGCAAGACACGGGCGTGAAACTGACTCAAACCGTCAATTTGCCCCAGTACATGACCATACACGTGTTCCCAATCCCTGAGCCGTTCTTGTAAATGCTCAATTTCGTGCATATTAATCGTGGGCTTAATCAGACGGGTGTTTTCTGCCTCTACCGCAGCCTTGAGTTCCGTTACCCTTGCTTTGATTTGCTGCTGGAGCTGAGCTTCTGGATCCGGGGCTCCGGGAGCAACGGGGGCAGTTTTTGGGGGAGACGCGATTGAGGGTGACGAGGATGACGAGGGCGTAGATGAACCTGAGGAAGGAGTGCTCACTGCCACTACAAAAGACTGACCGGTGATTTCTTTGATCATGCGGTGAATATCCGGGTGAGAAGGCTGTGTCCGTAGTCCCTGCTCCAGATATTGTAAAGCCAGGGGCTTGTCCTGAAGTACCCAGAGCAAATAAGCCATGCCCACATACGCTTCTGTATTCTGGCGATGATGGGAAATTGCCTCCATAAAAGCATCAGCGGCTTCGGTGAGCAATTCTTTGTTCTGGTAATTTTCTTCTTCCGCCAGCAGCAAACATTCTACACCGCGATTGCAGTGGTTTTCGCTTTCTTCGTGGCGATAGCGGTGGGGTGATACAGAGGTAGCGGTCATAGCCTCATTATCTCACAAATTATCGAAATAGCTACCCCGGGTGGTGTATAATAAAGGTATGCTTACGTTTATTTGAAGGATTTAAGAGAGTTTATGGCTATTTTTTATGAGCCTGAGCATCCGCGTCAGCGCTATGATGCTCACGGTGCCATTCGCTGGATTGAGCGCCGCGACTTTATCAAATGTTGCGCCTGTCAACGCTATCAAAAGTATACAGAGGCAGTGACCACTTCACAGCAAGATCGGTATCTTCAGTTCTGCTGTGCTCACTGCCACCTGCCGGAATGGTTTATTCCACAGTGAACTTTTGACCAAAGGTATAGGTGCTCACCTGTGCTGCTCCCCGACCGGAGCTGCCCAGTCTGGCAGAATCCGCCAGGCGTACTTCCTGAGCGATGCCTTCTGAAGCGGCGGCTCCCATACTTCCTCCGGTGAGAACGGCTCCCCCCATTAGTCCTAATGCAGCGGGACTGGCGGTGCCGGCGCTACCCATGGCCAGGAAAAAAGCCGGGATTATGGCTACAGCTCCTGCAACAGTGCCCCCCACGGCCCCTCCCACAATGCGGGCTGCATTCACAGAAATACTGGCTTTGCTTTCCTCGTCTTCCACAAAAACCACTTCGCCTTTAACTTTCATGCTGTCGCTGCTGAAAGTATCACCCACTTTGGGTGTGGTTCCGCTGAACTTAAAGTCGTCAGCGGTAATCAACGTCAGGCGTCCGGCGTTGTCTTTGACGAGTAAATCGTCAAAACCGTTGTGGGTGACCGTATCGATCACGTCTTGTTGAGAGTTGCGGCTGTCCACATCAATGGCATAAAGAGAAGTCGTAATTCCGCGGTAAGCGGGGCTAATCGTTGGCATAATAAAGGGCTCCTGAACACTTGAGATACCTTGTTTATGCTCCCCTTGTACACAAATATTGCGTGAGTTTACCGGAGTTTATAAAAAGCTTAAACTTGAAAATTTAAACGCGGTGGAGCGGTAATTCTTGCTCACCGTGAGAATCCACAAGTCCCAGTTCAAAGACGGGGGCTTCGGGGTTGCCTTTGAAGCGGGCTTTGATTTTATCGTACCCCGCCTGGCTAAAAGGACAGCTTACCAGGCAAATCGCACACCCATAGTTGCGAGTAAAATAGCTGCGACAGGTGCTGTGTTCAATGCATTGCATGCCCCCGTCACCCCGCGGTCGGGGTTCTTCGTAAATGGCGTTCACGGGGCATTTGCGAATACACTTTTTGCACTTGCTGCAAAATTCTCTGACCCACTGGTGTTCATCGTTGTTTTCCATGGGCAAATTGGAAATATTTGTGTAAACAGTGTTAATGCGCAGGCGGGCCCCTTCTTCGGGGGTGATGAGCAATCCGTGATAACCGATAGCTCCCAGGCCTGCTAACTCTGCCAGGTGTGGGTAGTCTGTCAATCCGCCCAGGGCCGTGCCCGGATAAGCCGCAAATCCTTCGCGAGTAAGAAATTTGGCCAGTTGATTCCCAATGCGCGCCAGTTGTTTATATCCTCGCATTACCTCCAATTGACAGTCCAGACTCGGAGCTGTAGCCAGGGGTTCTTTTTCCATTTCTACGGTAAAGACAATGGCATAAGGCTGAGGAGCGCCTTTATTTTTAAAAATGGCGTATTCAGGAACCTTTACATAGCGAATATCTTTGACGCCAGCTGCACGGGCTTTTTCTTCAAGCACTTTCAGTTGCTCAGCGGAAATAGTACGGCTTGCGGTGGTTTCTTTTTGCTTGTAAAAAGCGTTGCTTTTATAGAGGTTGTAAAACAGAGGCAACGCCTGAGGCAGCACCCGCATACGCTGACACAGAGACAGACTCATTAAGCTCACCTCCTGATTCGGTACATCCGGTGCGTCAAAGGGGGTGCGAGGTTTTGACAATTCGTGAGGCAATACCAGATGTTTCATGGCCTCTAAATGCCGGTCGCAATAAGCCAGAAGACCGTCCAGGGAAACGCGCTGTTCAGATTTTCCGCGCAGCACTTTGAAGAGGGAAGTGATCAATGACATGAAAAGCTCCTTTTTAATGTAAGTAGTTACTTGCTTTATTATAGGGGTTTCTCGTGGTGGCTGACAAGAGAGATTTGCTAATCTGGTATTAAAGGAGAATAAAAATGCCGCGCTCCATTTCTGACGACCATATTCTTTCTGCGGCCCGGGACGTGATTACCCGCCTGGGCTACACTGCAGCCACTACCCGTAAAATCGCTGATGCCGCCGGTATCAACGAAGTGACTCTGTTTCGGCGTTTTGGCAGTAAAGAGCAGCTGATGCAGCGCATTGTGCAAGAAGAAATTCAGCGCTTTGAAAAAGCTCACATTGTCTATACCGGAGATCTTCAGGCGGATTTAGAGCAGGTGATGGACTTTTATGCCCGTCTGGTGGCGGAGCGGGGGCCGGTGATGCTGATGATGATTTCAGAAATCCCCAGACATCCTGAGCTAAACCGCTCAGCAGCCATGCCTTTGCATGTGATTGAACAAGTGGAGGCCATGATCGTGCGTTATCAGCAAGAAGGACAGCTTCAGCCAGAGCCCCCTCGTCAGACGCTGTTGGCACTGGTGGGCCCGCTTTTTCTGGCGCAGAGCCTGATGATTTTAGGAATTCAACCGCCGTCTTCAGAAGCTCAACCTTTTTTTGATCCCAAATTCTGGGTGAAACGTTTTTTATCCGGGCGTGGTGGGGCATCCCATACGTTATAGTGGTCAAAGCGCTGAATCCTGAGAGCACTTAGAAAAAAGGAAAACCTATGCAACTGGTAGATATTGGACTGAATTTAACCCACAAACGTTTTGACAAAGATCGCGAAGCGGTGCTGGATCGTGCCCGCCGCGCCAAAGTGACACAAATGGTGTTGACAGGCACCAACGAACTCTCCAGCAAACTGGCGGCCAATTACGCTGCCCGCTACGCGCTGGACCCGGCGCGCAGAAACGTAATGTTCAGTACCGCCGGGGTTCATCCTCACGATGCTGGAGAAGTGTCCCCAGATTTTATTGAGCACCTTAAAGCTTTGGCAGAGCGTCCGGAAGTGGTGGCTATCGGGGAATGTGGACTGGATTATCACCGTAATTTTACGCCCCGGGACGTACAACAACAGGTGTTTCAACAACAGTTGGCGCTGGCAGAATCCTTACGCATGCCGCTCTTTTTACATTCTCGCGAAGCCCATGAGGATCTCATGAAGCATTTATCGGCACTGCCAGATCTGCCCCCGGTGATTGTGCACTGTTTTACGGGGACCCATGAAGAACTTACGGATTACCTCAACGCCGGTTTTTACATCGGTATTACCGGTTGGATTTGCGATGAGCGTCGGGGCACGGAACTCCAAAAACTGGTTAAACATATTCCTCTGGATCGCATTATGATCGAAACGGACGCCCCCTATTTAACCCCGCGGGACATTCCTGAAGATGCGGAAGTTCAGCCCAAAAGCGGCCGTAACGAGCCCGCCTTACTGCCCCATATTCTGCGGGCGGTAGCCGGTCATATGGGGGTTGAACCGCAAACGCTGGCGGAAGCCACCACCCGCAACGCTCAGGCCTTTTTTAGCCTACCTTCGCGCCGATAACCGTGTCAGAAATCCCTGATAGCCACCTGGATAGCCACGGATTGCAACTGCATTTACATCGCTTTTCTGGACACGTGCTGTATCGGTCCGGAGAAGCGGTGCCAGTGTTATGCTTGCACGGCTTTATGGATCACGGATTGACCTTTACCTGGCTGCTGGAAGCTCTTCAATGGCAGGCGGAGGCCTGGGATGCCAGAGGTTTTGGTCAGAGTGAATGGCTTCATCGGGCCGCTTATTACCACTTTTTTGACTATCTCAGGGATTTACGCACGTGGGTCACACACACCCGGCAACAAACGGGAGCAAAGCAGGTTCTGCTATTGGGCCATTCCATGGGGGGCATGATTGCTTCTCTCTATGCGGGCATTTATCCTGAAGATGTGGCGGCATTAATTAATCTGGAAGGCTGGATGATTCCTGAGCGACCGGTGACAGATATGCCAGAGCGTCTGAAAAAGTGGCTTGCCCAGTGCGAAGATCTGACTCCCTTTGCGGTGCATGACGATGCTGATGCTGCCCGGGAGCGCATGCTGCGACAGGACCCGCGCCTCACTTCTGAGCAAGTTAAACTGCTCAGTGAACCCATTCTGGAATTCGCTTCATCCGGTGTGCGCTGGCGTCACGATCCGCTGCACCGCACCCGTTCACCACAGCCCTTTCGCCTGGATCAGGCCGTGGCCTGCTGGCAACATATTCGGGCACCTCAGCTCTTGATTTATGGGACAGAATCCCCCATTTTACAGCTGCCAGACTGGGATGTGCGCATGGCTGCTTTTGGTGTATCTGACCCCGAGCGCAATGTCACGTTGAGGGCCATAGAAAATGCAGGACATAATGTACATTTACATCAGTCCCGCAGGGTTTCAGAGGTGATTAAAGACTGGTGGTCAAACCTTTAGTGGGGTAGATACTGGTCTCTTTTATAGTCCATGGGGCTATAATCAATCTTTTCGAGTTCGTTTCGAATGTCACCATAAGCGATCACACGACTGTCCGGATAAAAACGGAAGGTATATTGGGTGGTGTCCACATCATCGTTGTCCATGCGATCCAAAGCGGCAAGGGTATTGCGGATGTCTGTGGAAATCCGTTGCAGTTCCTGTTCTGTGCCTGTGGTCAGGTTCATCATATCGCGATTCAACTGGTTTAAACCGGATTGAATATAGCCTACCCGCTTCTCACGATTCATGTCGCGATAGCTTTCAATTTGAGGCGTCATATATTTTACACGGAAGCCTTCCAGTTCCCGGGTGTTGTATACGGGTTCATTGAGCTGCGCTTCAAGGGCGTCAATGCGATTGTCGAGAGCAATAGAATAAGCCTGTGCAGTATCGCTGAGACTATTGCCAATCTGCTTACTGGTCATTTCAATACGATTAATAGCCTGCTTTTGCGTGGGGGTTAACGTGTAACCATCGTAGTTCCAGTCAGCATAAGTGCCCACGGGCAGACCGCGAGAAATATATTCTTGTCGTAAATTGTAGACTCGGTCTTTGAGGTCTCCGTAAGCAGGGTGGGTACGCAGTTGAGGTGTTGGTGCTACCACCACGTAGCGCACGCTGTCCAGATTGCGATCACCGCGCGTAATCTGCATATATACCCGATCATCGTTGTCATCATCGTCGTCATTGCTGTCTACAATAGCTAGCTGACGCTCCAGATAAGCCACCTGTGTTTCAGCGCGATCATAAGCATAATCCGTGGAGGTGCGACCGGAGGCCACCTGGAAAGATTCTGGTGTTGCGGGAATAATAATTTGTGCACTAGCGGAAAAAGCCACCGAAGATAAAACAGCGGCAAGGGCTAGCATATGGGATACGTTCTTCATAAAAACCTCTTAATAATATATATGTTTTAATATATCTATTATTGAATGATTTTAATGCAAAAAACCAGAGACACTTGTAACTTTTTACTGATTTTTTACAGTGGTTTTATTGTGCAGCGGGCTTGCCCAGAGACAAAACTTCCCAGGCGTCGTTGCTGTATAACAGCTGAAGACCAAAGAACGGCTCTATTTTTTCCAGGTGTTTTTTATACTGTTTGGAAGTCACCAGCCATTTTTCTGACAAAATGGGGGTATGTGGGTAGTGGGTCGCTTTAAAGGCGGGTACCTTTTGCTGTTCCAGGGCCTCTACCCATCGGGCTGTGTAGGGCATATGTGCCGTGACGGGCAGCCTTGAAAGCAGAGGTGCTGAATCTTCTGGAGTATCAAAGAAAAACGTAACCTGGTGGAGCGGGCGAGCTTTGAGCCAGTGAGCCAGTGCGTCGGTGTGTCTGGCCTGCTGATGGGCCAGAGCCAGTTCCGGTCGGACTGATTCCGCAATATGAAGAGGAAAGAGACCAAAAAGAACGGAACCCAGTATGGCCAGTGTCCCCACATACTTTTTTCCCGTTTGTGAAGACCAGAGGCTGGCCATGCCGAGAGGCACGGTGAGTACCAGAAAAATACCGCCCGTGCTGAGGGGCAGTTGCAGACACAGAGCGGTTAATGTTAAGGTCCCGAGTCCGGCCCACCATGGTAAAAAAGCCTTGATTTTATCAAAGCGGAGTCCGCCCAACAGCAACGTACTTCCCCCCATAAAAACCCCCGCGATTTTTAATAAATCCGGCGATTGAAAGGTGGGCAAAAGGTCTGTGCCCAGCACGAAGAGCAGCGGCAAAAAAGTCACACTAACGGGGACCCAGAATTCCCACGTTTTTCTTAAACGACCGTTTCGGGCGATATCACCAAGACCCCAGCATAAAATAAAGAGCAGCGGCCAGAAAGGACTGGCGTAAGCCGCCAGCACCAGGTGGGCACCAATCACCACTTTCTGAGGCCCAAACCAGCTAGAGGCATCGGATTTAGCGCCGGCAAACGCAAGGGCCGTTAACAAAAAGGCCAGCGCAAAAAGATCCGGTGAGGGTTGGGTACTGGCGGTAATAAACAGGGGGTTGAAGGCTACAATTAGCATGGTAGCCAACCAGATGCCCAGAGATTCGTGACGGGCCTCATACCCGAGGCTGCGCAACAGACGAATGGCCCAGAGTCCGGCCAGAAACGCGACCCAGACGCTTAATAGGGCACAAAAGACCTGTATGGCCCAGTAGCTATAGCTGCCCAGCATTAAACCCGGTAACAGGTAAATCAATGCACTCAGTGTACTTACCCAGAGCACGGAGCGGGAAGGTAAATCCATGAGTTGATGGGCTTTACTCAGAGGCTCCTGTACCGCTGGTGCCGGACGGGCCAGAAAGCGTCGAACTCCCAGATAGGGGGCTTCTGCCACGCTTTGCCCCCAGCGTAAAAAATTGGCCTCAGTGTGGCGCAGGGGAAAATCGTTCAAATAAAAGCCTCTGAGCATCACCAGCACAAGAAAAGCTCCCCAGATCCAGGGCGATTTAAAGATGCTGGCTAACGAGGGGGCCACTGGCTACTTCACGTTATAGGCCAGAATTTTGGCGGTGGCGGGAAAATCTTTCAGGCTTTGTTGTCCTTCGCTAAACTGAAAACCACCTTCTAGCACGTTGCGCAGGGTGTCTCTGAGGGGCTCCTGAAAAAGGGGGTGAGGACTGTTGAGTTTGGAATCCAATGCGGTGACCGCAGCGGCAAAGGTTTCGTCATTGATCTGTTTTAATACCTTTACGAGGATGCCGCCGTGCACATAGGAAGTGGGTAAATCCATATCCAGAGGGGCAGCTAACAGTTTTTGCAAAGCCTGATTGTCCCCCTTCATGGCTTCTTCCACGGTGACGGGGTAGTTAAAGTCGAGTTTGTGGAGCTGATCTGTGCAGCAGGAGTAGTCAATCTGCTGCATGCTCTGGGGCAGCTGTTCAGGCCAGTTTTTGTCTTCCTGGGGACAGCCGGTCAGTGAGGTGACGAGAATAAGTGAGATCAGCAGTTGTTTTTTCATAGTTTTCCCTTTAATGTATAAGCAGATTAACCAAAAACCAGCACAACAGCAAGTAAATGGGGCCCATGTTTAACCTTCCCGACGATCTTTTAGCCCGTTATGAACCTCTCGAATCCCTTGGACAGAGTCAGACTTCCATGACGCAGAAAGTGAGGGATAGAGACACACAAGACATCCTGATTTTAAAGTCTATAGCCCTTTCTCAGGCCAGCAGTTGGAAGCAATTGGAGCTGTTTCGTCGGGAAGCGCGCACCTTGAGCCAGTTAGATCACCCCCATATTCCCCGTCTCTGGAACTATATAGAAGCCTTAGAAAACCAGCCTCCCAGCTGTCACTTATTGTTGGAGCATTTGCCCGGTACAGCCCTCTCCACCCATGTTTATAAAAAGGGGCCTTTGCCGGTAGCTTCAGTGGTGCAAATTGCGGCCCAGGTGCTGGACGTTTTGAAATACCTACACGGTTATCATCCGCCGGTGATTCACCGGGATATCAAACCCTCAAATTTGCTCTGGGAAGATGGAGTGGGTGCTTATTTGATTGACTTTGGCGGCACGCAGAAAAGTCTGGCAGAGGGCGAAACGCTGGTAGGTACTTACGGCTATATGGCCCCGGAGCAATTCGCCGGAAAAGCTGAAACTACTTCCGACTTGTATGCTCTGGGCACCACTCTTATTTTCTTGCTATCGGGTTATGAACCCGCCAATCTGGCACAAAAGGATATGTGTTTACAGTTTCGGCCCGTGGTGGACTGTCCGTCAGCTCTGGCGGACTGGATTGAGCAACTGATACAGCCGGACCCCCGTCAGCGTTTTCATCACGCGGAGGCGGCGCTGGAGGTGCTTAAAGCCCTGTTTCCTGAACTGAGTTTACTGCCTCTGCGTCAAACCGAAGTGACGACGCCGCTGGAGTCGTTGCCGCAAATTACTTTGCCCACGGCTTCAGCCATGACCGGGTTGCCCGAGGGAGCAGAAGACACCACATCTCCCAAAAACACAGGTGCACAGGTGTTAATGAATAAATACCGTCTGGTGAAACAAATTCGCCAACGCGATGCGGTCACCACCTACGAAGCCACGCACATTTTGACGGGCAAGCCCCTCATTGTAAAAACCATTGCCTTTCATTTGTTGACCCACTGGAAAGATTATGAGCTGTTTGAACGGGAGCTCAAGGTACTGGAGCAGTTGGAGCATCCCGGCATTCCCGGGATTATGGATAGTTTTGAATTGCACGTGGCTGAGGGACATTTATTGTGTATGGTGCGGGAGCACATTCAGGGCCAGACCCTTGAAGATTTGCTTGCGCAGGGTTGGAGACCCAAACTGAGTGAAGTTTACAGTATTGCTCAACAGCTGCTGGATATTCTGGTGTTTTTGCACGAACGGACACCGCCCGTGGTGCATCGCGACATCAAGCCCTCTAACATTATTTACACGCCCCACAAAAAAATACACCTCATTGATTTTGGTGCGCTTCATGAGCATTTTAAACTCAAATTTACCGGGGGTTCCACCGTGGTGGGAACGCTGGGGTATATGTCTCCTGAGCAGAGTACTGGCCATACGACGCCTGCTAGCGATCTATACTCCACGGGACTCACCCTGATTCATTTGCTGTCGGGGATTCACCCCTCGGAGTTGCCCCACCACAATTTAGAAATTCAGTTTGAAGAGCGGGTTAACTGTAGTCCCGCCATGACCCGTTGGTTAAAAAGTCTGAGTGCGGCCCATCTGCGACAGCGCTTTAAAAGTGCCGCTTCAGCGCGCAAGGCTTTGAATGAACTGGATACCCAGGCGCTGATCCTGAGTGATAAGTCCATTGAACGCCCTCGCTGGTACTTCAAACCAGACGCTCCCATGAAAATTAAAGAAAGTTTCTCAGGACTGGAGTTGGAGGTTTACCCCCTGGCTCATGAGGACATGCTGCTCAAGGGATTGGGAGCTGCTCTGACTCTGTGTGCCATGTTTGCGGGGCTGGCCATTTCTGCCTGGGCGGTGATGTTGGCTTTTTTGCTGGTGCCTGCAGGTACTTTTGTCATGGTGCAAAGGGCCAAACAACAGGGGGCGGAGCATAAATACACCCTGCATATTGATAAAGACTTTTTTACCTATCACGCCTATCGTGAGGTCAAAGAGGGTGATCATGTTTATCAGGAAACGCTCGATAGGCGTGTGCACAATACCCAGGATGTTAGCGCTCTGTTTCTTTTTTCTGAGGGGGTCAAGTACACCATGGTGGTACAAGTGAGTCCCATGGGCGGCGGAACGCCTTCCAGCCGTTCTCTCAAGATGCCCATTGCCAACAATGCCTATCAGGCTCAGTTTATTCTCGAACGCCTGCGCGAAACCCTGAAATATTACCAAAAGAAAAGGCCCTGAAAAAGCCTTTCGGCAACTTCAGGGCGGCACGCCTGTGGATAGTGTGAAGGATGTCAGTTAATGTCTGACATTTAGTATTGTAACACATTGTGTACTTTTGTAAAGCGTTTTTCCGTGGCGTTGCGAAATTTTTTCCAGACTTCAGGGAGAATCGTCATCATCCCCTGTAACGACACCCCCGGTCAGGGGGTTCGCGTTGACTCTGGCCGGAGTATTTTGGGGGGTAGCTGAGCCGTCAGGAAATGAGCCCCCGTCCAGGGGGGTGGTAGTTACCGACCCGGGAGGCGTAATAGGTTGAACCGTCGTGGTGGATTCTCCCTCCGTGGTAGAAGTCACCGTGGAGTTGACAGGACTGGTTAAATCACTGTTGGCCGCGGTATTGGTATCAGGAGAAGATATTTCTCCTGGACGTACGGGAATGCCGGTGTTCACACCTGCGTTCACACCTGCGTTCACACCTGCGCCCCCACCCGCATTAACGCCTGAAGATGCTCCTGACGAACTTACGGAAGTGCTTACACCGCCACCGCCTCCGCCTGCAATGGCGTTGGGGTTGCGGGTGTTAAAGGGATTTTGAGAATCGGGAATCGGTCGGCTGGTGGCCAGATTTCCCGTGCCGCAGGCGCTCAGGCAAAGCGCGGCACCAAGGGCAATAAGAATGGATTTGGTCATAATAGGGCTCCTTTTCCTTTAACTATGCCCTTTTTTAAAAGGGCATACAAGGTGCTAAAGCGGGGTTTGTATACATTTTTGATATCCTATAGCGTATACTTCCATGCGAAAGGCGACACATTATGAAAAAGTGGTTTCTGGTAAGCATAACGGCGTTCATGCTCGGGACGCAGGCGGCCCACGCGGACTGGCAAATGGATTTACAACGGGCTGAAACGGCCATGACAGAGGGGCGCTATATTGAATCTTTAAACGCTCTGGATCGGGTGTTGCAGGACAATCCCAACGCCTGGGAGGCCTATCTCAAACGTGCACGGGTCCACGCCGCGCTGGGTAATCATGCACAGGTGGTTCATAATTACAATCAGGTGATGACCCTGCACCCCCGTCTTGAAGCGGCCTGGGCTCAGCGTTATCAGTATTTTATGCAAAAAGGCATGCTCACCCAGGCAGAGTATGACCTGAGTGAAGGACTGCGTTTGTTGCCTCGCAGTCCCCGTTTGAACTACTTGCAGGCCATGCATTTGATTCAAAAACAGCAAAATGCCCTGGCGCTTCCTTATTTAGAAAATGTGTTGCTCACCCAGCCGGTGATTGAAACCAATACCTCATTTGATCCCCTGTACTTGAGAAGTAGTGCGATTCGCGCTTCCATGTATCAATCCATGGGACAGATGGAGCCCTATGGCCGCGAACTGGGGTTACTGATTGCCATGTCACCCAGAGAAGCAGAGTTACACTGGGGACGAGCCCTCTGGCATTATCAGCATCGCCAGGACATGGCTGCAGCAAAAGGGGATCTCAATAATTATCTCTATCTGGCTCCCCGGTCTGCCAAAGGTTACGCCCTGCGCGCAAAAATTAACCTGGCGGGTAACTTATGTGCGGATGCCCTGTCTGATTTAAAAATGGCCTGTGGCCTCGGAGTAAAAAACGCTTGTTACCGTAAACCGCCCTGTGAAGTACCTGAGGAAAAAGCAGCGCCTGAGTCAGAACCCGGAGCTGCAGGAGCCAGCACATGAAAACCCTTCTTAAAATCATTTTATCCGCTGTGGCCCTGATGCTATGGGCCCAGGTTTTACCGGGGATTCAGGTGTCTAATTTTGTGGCTGCACTTCTGGCTACACTGGTACTGGCCCTGGTCAATGGTCTGGTACGGCCCATACTTGTTTTTCTGACG
>CAYFGW010000027.1:0-26682 GCA_964342365.1 uncultured Candidatus Sericytochromatia bacterium
CTAACTGTTCTCTGGATAATTTGGGCACAAGGTCCTTATACTTCTACGGAGAAACAAACGCAACTCATCAGGATAATATCTTAAAACAACTTAATGTGAATTATCCTGCGGGAGGATGTTAACGCCAAATCAGGTTTTAACTTAAAATCAAAAACGCTGTCCTAATAAATATAAGATTTTGTTTATAGGACAACGTTTTTGTACTATCCTCGAAATACTTTTTATTTAATTCGGAGGCATCAGTACGGTATCAATCACGTGAATGATTCCGTTTTCGGTCATAATATCGGCCTTGACCACTTTGGAAGCGTTCAAATACACGGTGTCATCTTTGACCCGGATATTCACCGGCGCTCCGGCCACGGTATTGGCTGAACTCATACCCACCACGGCTTTGGCAGGTGCTTTGCCTTTCACCACGTGATAAAGCAAAACTTCTTTGAGCTTCTTCTTGTCTTTGAGCAATGCTTCCACGGTACCTGCGGGCAGTTTCGCAAAGGCTGCATCCGTGGGGGCGCACGCATGTATTATCGGAAGCGTTATAATACAACACATGCAAACCCAATTTTCTAAAACCTTCAATCTCAAACTGCCCCTTATTTGTGGCCCCATGTACCCCTGTTCCAACAAGGAATTGGTGGCCGCCGTCTCCAAAGCGGGAGCCCTGGGCGTGGTACAGCCGCTGTCCATGATTTTTGTGTACAAAGACGATTTTCGCGAGGGCCTGCGCTGGATTCGATCCCAGACCGATAACCCCATTGGCATGAATGTGCTCATTGAAAAATCCTCTAAAACCTACGAAGAACGCATGCGCCAGTGGGTAGATATTGCCTTAGAAGAAGGCGTGAAGTTTTTTTTAACATCCCTGGGCAACCCCCGCTGGGTGGTAGAAAAAGCCCACGCCCACGGCGCACAGGTCTATCACGATGTGACCGAAAGAAAGTGGGCCCTTAAAGCGGTAGAAGCAGGTGTTGACGGCTTAATTTGTGTCAACAACCGCGCCGGAGGTCATGCGGGCAACCGCGACGCTCGCCGCATGCTGGCGGACTTAAAAGATCTGGGCAAACCTTTAATTTGTGCCGGGGGCATTGGCGACCCCGAAGATTTTAAAGCCATGTTAGACATGGGTTATGACGGCGTGCAAATGGGCACCCGCTTTATTGCCTCTGAAGAATGTGCGGCCCACCCGGACTACAAAGCCGCGGTGGTGGAAGCCAAGGCCAAAGACATTATGCTTACTGACCGTTTATCAGGAACGCCCTGCGCGGTGATTCAGACACCGTCCGTGGCAAAAATGCGCCTGGAGACCCATCCGGTGGAACAGTTTCTCCTTAAAAATCGCCGCACCAAATACATGATGCGCACCCTTTACGCCCTCAGTTCCGTCTGGAAACTCAAACAGGCCTCACAAAAAGGTCTGTCTTATAAAGACGTATGGCAAGCGGGCAAAAGTGTGGAAACCATTCACGAAATTAAACCCGTGGCGGAAATCATTGCGGACTATGCAAAGGTGCTGGATACCGTCCCCGTTTGAGCCTTTCGCATATTGTTCCCATAGGCTTGAGCCTGTGGGGACTCCACATTCTGTTGGGCCGACTGAGCGCGCTTGCGATCCGTCAGGATCGTCTGTCACTGGCCCTGCGCCTTCTACAACTGAGCTTATTGTGCTGGCCCTTTTCAAAACAAAATTGGGTCACGCTGGGAAATTTATACGGGGACTTACACCGGTGGCAACGGGCCCACAGCATTTTTCAAAACCTTCTCAGGCTGGGCGAGCACGAGGGAGCAAAGCTGGGTGCAGGCACCGCTGCTCTGGCTCTGGCCCGTATTCCTGAGGACAGTGCCAGAGCGCATAACTATTTTTCTACTCATGCCCACATCCCGCCTTCGGTCAGGGTGCCTCCAGCATATACGCACCCTGATAAACACCAACATCTCCAGGAATTTGCCACCCGGGGCTGGACCGTGGTGGATCATTTTTTTACGCCAGAAGTGATTGCTGCTTTTTATGAGTATTGTCAGCATACCGCCCTCTGGCAACACCATTATCCCGGTTATGAAGGCGCTCATCTGGACAGCGGCCTGTCCACGCCTCTGCTTTACAAAATGGGAGCCTGTCTCTGGCACAGCTACCCGGAAATTTTTGCGTCTCATCAGCTCATGTATGCCTGGGCTTTTCGCTATGTGTCCGATCTTCAGCTCAGAAATCAGGGAGTTGCCCTCCACCACGACAGTGCACACATTAACGTCAATCTCTGGCTCACCCCGGACGTTTACAATCAGGGAGACACCGGAGGTCTGATTGTATACCCCCACGCCCCGCCAGAAACCTGGGATCTGGAACGCTATACTCTCACTTCGTCTCAGATGCGAGATTTTGTTAAAGCCAAAGGGTTAGAACCCGTGAGGATTCCTTATCGTCAGGGACGCATGGTAATTTTCAACTCTCGTTTTTTACACGCCAGCGATCGCTTTCAATTTGGTGAAACCCCGGAACAGCGACGCCTGAACCTGACCCTGCTTTATGGGCAGCAGCCGCTCCGTTATTTTCCGCGCCATCCGTTACCAGAGCGGCTTTTCAAAAGCCTTTAAGCTGATACAATGTTAAAAAAGGAGTTTTTCATGGATATATTTATTGATACCGCCAACATTGATGAAATTAAAGAAGCCGCCAGCTGGGGTGTGATCGCCGGAGCGACCACCAACCCCTCACTCATTGCCAAAGAAGGCCGCGACCACAAAGAAGTGATTGAAGAAATCAGCAAAATCGTAGACGGCCCCCTCAGCATTGAAACCGTCAGCTTAGATGCCGAAGGCATGATCAAAGAAGCCCACGAGTTTGTAAACTGGTCTCCCAATGCAGTGATCAAGGTGCCCATGACCGAAGAAGGCATGAAAGCGGTAAGCCAACTGTCCGCCGAAGGCATTAAAACCAACGTGACGCTGGTTTTTAGTGCAAACCAGGCTCTTCTGGCAGCCATTGCTGGAGCCACCTATATTTCTCCTTTTGTGGGCCGTCTGGACGATATCGGAGAAGAAGGCATGAGCCTGATTGAAGAAATTCGTGAAGTTTACGACAACTATTTCTTCGACACACAAATTCTGGCTGCCAGTATCCGTCACCCCCGCCACGTGACAGAGTCGGCCCGACTGGGTGCCGATGTGGCCACCATTCCTTACAAAGTGCTGAAGCAAATGTTTAAACATCCCCTCACCGATAACGGCATTGAGAAATTCCTGAGTGACTGGAAAAAACATACTGAAAATGTCTAAGCATTCTCTGACCCTTTTGCTGCTCGCTACCTTGCTGAGCAGCGGGGTGTTCTCGGGTTGCGATCAGCTCAAAGAAACCTGGGAACGCCCTGCCAAGCAAATGGAAAAACTCACCAAAGAAAATCGCAAGCTCACCAAAGAAGTGGCCCGTTTACAAGAACAGGTAGCTAAGTCTGAAGCTGAAGGCATTATGAACAAGGTGCTGGTTTCTCTTTATGATTTGCGCCATGCTCTGGAAAAATACGCCCAGGACAACGAAGGCAAGTATCCACTGGCTGATAATATCACCGATTTGCAAACGCGACTCACCAATTATTTGCCCGAAGGTTTTGAAGTGGAAGCCGTCTACGTGGAGCGCATTCGTTCCCAACAGCGGGGGTACATTATGATCGCTAATGTAAAGGGACGTGAGATTGTGGTGAGCAATCTGCTCTAGCAAACCCGTCACAAAGAATTTTTCCGATTTTTTTGGAATTTGTGATGCATGTCTACTTGTGAACTGCCACAAAGGCGTGTAATATATATCTCTGTGGCACGCAAGGAAATTAACTTGAAGTTAAGCTTCTTTTAGTTTCTGATGATGCAGATTCGCCGATGTAGCTCAACTGGTAGAGCAACGGTTTTGTAAACCGTAGGTCGTAGGTTCGAGTCCTATCATCGGCATTGTCCACCCATGGGAGAATGGCCGAGTGGTTAAAGGCGGCAGACTGTAAATCTGCTCACGTTCGTGTACGCTGGTTCGAATCCAGCTTCTCCCATACCTGCCCAAATAGCTCAGTGGTAGAGCACTTCCTTGGTAAGGAAGAGGTCACGGGTTCAAATCCCGTTTTGGGCTTCTTTTTATATCTAGAATTAGAGTATGCAACACAAACGACCATAAAACACACCACAAAAAGGAACTAAATGATCAATGACCTTAAGATATGCCGATAAGCTCGTCTTTGGTCTGCTGTTTTTCGCGGCTTTTCTCTTACTCATTAGCGTACTTTTATTCAATCAGGGTGAAACCCTGGCCTTTTTTATACTGGCCACCACCATGATTGGATCAGCTATCGGTGTGGTCACCATCAAAGAAATTATTCGCAGCGGCTTTTTACTGGCGCTGTGTTTTTTGTGTTTAGGGGGACTTTATATTGTCCTCAACGCCAGTTTTCTGGGTGCCGCCCAGATTCTGATTTACACCGGAGCGGTGGCCATTCTCTTTGTGTTTGGCATCATGCTGACTCACAAAGGCGGCGCCAATACGCCTGAACACAGTTCAGAATTCAAATCACTGTCCTTTATTTTTGTGTTTGTGGGACTGTTTCTACTGATTGGCCGGGGCGTCTGGTACGGTTCCTGGAATCTGGCAGAAACTCCGTCCACCATGGATAAAGAGTCTATTGTTGTTATTGGGCAACAGTTCTTTAGCACTTATTTGCTTCCCTTTGAAATTGCTTCTCTGGTGCTCTTGATGGCCCTCATGGGTTCTATTTTACTTGCCCGCAAGGAGGAGCCCACCCATGAATGAAGCTGCTGAAGTCATTGCCCAACCGGGTTTAATGCAACAAATCCTTGAGGTGTCTCTGGGTCACTATCTGGTGGCCGCTGCCCTGCTCTTTTGTATCGGGCTATACGGTATTACCACCTCCCGCAACCTGATTAAGGTATTGATGTCTATTGAACTCATTTTGAATGCGGTGAACCTGAATTTTGTGGCTTTTTCAAAATACGTGACCCCGGAAACCCTGGATGGACAGGTGATGGCCATTTTTGTAATGACTATTGCCGCCGCAGAAGCAGGGGTTGCTCTCGCCATTGCACTCTCTATTTTCAGACATTTTAAAACGGTGGATATGGAAAAAATCCACCTTATGAAATGGTAACCTCATGCAATTGATCGCACAAAACGCCTGGCTGGTGGCCATGTTTCCCCTGCTGGCAGCCCTACTTATTTTTGCAGCCGCCTCCGTAGAGCGAGAAGCCAATCGCCTTAGCATTAGTATTTCTATTATTGGCACGGTCATTACCTTACTGTGGTCTCTGGGTTTATTAACCCTGCGCTTAACACAGCCGGAGTTGGAGCTCTCGGGAGCCATGCGCTGGCTAACAGCGGGAAATTTTCAGTTTGAAATTGGCTGGACCATTGACAATCTGACGGCCATGATGCTGAGCGTGGTGGGCTTTATTAGCCTGCTGGTGCAAATTTACTCGGTGGAGTACATGTCCCACGATAAGGGACTTCCGCGCTATTTTGGAGCCCTTTCACTGTTTACCTTTTCCATGATTTTACTGGTATTGGCCAATAATCTGCTGGTGCTCTACGCCGGATGGGAACTCGTGGGTGTATCCTCTTACTTATTGATTGGCTTTTATACCGCCAAGACCTCCGCAGGTATTGCGGCCAAAAAAGCGTTTATTGTGAACCGTGTGGGTGACTTTGGCTTTCTCATCGGCATTATGATTCTGTTTTATATGACCGATGCGCTCAATTTCACCCAGATTACCGAAGCGGTCATGGCCAATAAGGTGCCCGGCATCACGCTGAGCATTGCGGCCCTGCTGCTCTTTTTTGGTCCCATGGGTAAGTCGGCACAGTTTCCTTTGCACGTGTGGTTACCCGACGCCATGGAAGGTCCTACTCCCGCTTCAGCCCTGATTCACGCCGCCACTATGGTCGTGGCCGGGGTCTATATGGTAGCGAAGCTGATGCCCATTTTTGCCAGTGCCATTACGCCCCTGTTCGGCTCTTTTCTGGTGCTGGACTTTATTGCTCTCATCGGCGGGATTACCGCCATTCTGGCAGCGGCTATCGCGGTCACTCAAAATGATATCAAGCGCGTGCTGGCCTACTCCACCGTGTCACAGCTTGGCTTTATGATGATGGCGCTGGGCATGTATCAGCCTGTGATTGAAAACAACGTCCTGGTGTCCGTTGTCCCTCTGGGTTACACTGCCGGGATTTTTCACCTGTTTACCCACGCCTTCTTTAAAGCCATGCTCTTCTTGTGCTCCGGTAGCGTTATTCACGCGGTGCACACCAACGACATGCGCGAAATGGGCGGCTTACGTAAATATTTGCCCGTTACCGCTATTACTTGCCTTATTGGAACCGCCTCTATTTCCGGCTTTCCACTGGTCACCGCCGGTTTCTGGAGCAAGGACGAACTGTTGCTGTCCATGTG
The DNA here is from genome assembly GCA_964342365.1 of uncultured Candidatus Sericytochromatia bacterium. GTDB lineage: Bacteria > Cyanobacteriota > Sericytochromatia > UBA7694 > UBA7694 > CAXRDE01. The sequence goes on from CAYFGW010000027.1 coordinate 6,438, forward strand.
GCAGGCAGGCTCCTGGCTATTCTGGCTGGCCGCCGTGGCCGCCGTCTTAACGGCCTTTTACATGTTCCGTCTCTACTTTATGACCTTTGAAGGCGATTACCGGGGCAATGTGGCTCCTGAAAAAATTCATGCACCCGGCTGGGCCATGAAAGCACCGCTGGTGATTCTGGCCGTGCCCTCCATTGTGGCAGGCTTTCTGGGCACCCCCTACACGCCCGAAAATCTTCACTTTGGCAGCTTTATTAAGTACATGGCTCCCGATGCCCACCACGGTGGCGGTCACCACGGGGCCCACCACAGCGGTCTTGACCCTGTAGTCTTTGGCGTATCGCTGACGGTGTTTTTACTGGGTGCTGGGCTGGCCTATGCCATGTACCGTCGCAAACCCATCCTTGAACCCGGGCCGCTGGCTGAAAAGCTCAAGCCTCTGTACACGGCTTCTTTGAACCGTTTTTACTTCGACGAACTTTATATGCTCATGATCAAATGGGGCGTGATGGTCGTCGCCAAGCTCTCCCATTTTGTAGACAAATTTATTCTGGATGGCATGGTGGTCAACGGCGCAGGCCTCTTCACTCTGGCCAGCAGTGAAACCCTGAAACACACCCAGTCAGGTCGTGTGCAGAATTACCTGCTGTCCGTCGTCGCTCTGGTGGTGCTTCTGCTGCTCGTATTCTTCTGGTTGCCCCTAGGAAAAGTGCTCTAATGTCAAACCATCTTCTTACTCTGATTTTATTTATGCCCATGGTGGGCGCGGCCTCCATGGCTCTGATCAAAAGCGAAAAAGAACACTTTTATCACTGGCTGGCCGCCTTCTGGACAGGCCTCACCTTTGTGCTTTCGCTGCTCATGCTCGGTCAGTACGACATCAACAACACGGGCTTTCAATTTGTAGACGCTTATCAATGGATGCCTCAATTTAATATTCAGTATCAGGTGGGTGTAGACGGATTGAGTCTGCCCATGGTGATTCTCACCTCGCTCATTGTTTTTATTGCGGTATTTGTGTCCTGGAATATCAAAGACCGTCCGCGATTATTTTTCACCATGCTCCTACTCATGGAGACCGGGGTTCTGGGCGTGTTCACATCCCTTGATCTCTTCCTGTTTTTTGTGATGTGGGAATTGGAACTTATCCCTATGTACTTCCTGATTGGTCTCTGGGGCGGAGCCCGACGCCAGTATGCTTCCATGAAGTTTATTCTTTACACCATGCTGGCCAGTGCCTTTATGTTTATCGCCTTCCTGGTGATTTACTTCATGTCGCCCCTGCGCACCTTTGATGTGATTACCCTCTTACAAAATCAGGACAGCATTCTGGCAGGACTTTCGCGGCCTTTTCAGCTCACCATGTTTGTGGCTTTGCTGTGCTGCTTTGCGGTCAAACTGCCCGTGGTCCCCTTTCATACCTGGCTGCCCGACGCTCACGTGGAAGCACCTACCGCCATTTCGGTGGTCTTGGCAGGCGTCCTGCTCAAAATGGGTGCTTACGGCATGATTCGCTTTAATATGGGATTTTTCCCCGATATGATGTACGAACTCAGCGTGCTTTTTGCGGCGCTAGGCATGATTAACATTGTGTACGGTTCGTTTCTTGCCCTTGCACAAACGGATATGAAGCGCGTCATTGCTTACTCCAGTGTTAGCCACATGGGCTTTGTACTGCTGGGACTGGCCGCCTGGAACGCCACGGGACTAAACGGCGCCATTTTGCAAATGTTTACCCACGGCACCATTACTGCTCTGCTGTTTATTTTTGTGGGTGTCGTCTACGAACGCACCCATACCCGTCAATTTGCAGATTTGGGAGGCCTGAGTGCCAAAATGCCTCTGGCCGCCGCACTGTTTGTGATTTCTGCGCTGGCTTCGGTGGGCGCACCCGGTATGAGCGGTTTTGTCAGCGAATTCTTAATTTTTACGGGCACCTATGCCAATCCGTTAACGGGAACGGCTCACGCTCTGATTCAAATTTTCACCATTCTTTCTGCCATTGGTATTATTCTGGGCGCGGGTTACATGCTCTGGCTGACCCGTCGCGTGTTTTTCGGCCCGTTGCCCGAACGTTGGAAGGATCTGGGTGATATTCAGCCCATTGAAACCGCCACCGTGGCTATTTTAATGCTGCTGGTGTTTGCGCTGGGCATTTACCCGGCCCTGCTCGTTGATTATATAAACCCCGCCGCGGTGCAATTGCTCAGCCAGGCACCGGGAATGGGAGGCTAACATGGATTTTATTGCACTACTTCCTGAAATACTCGTTTGTTTAACCGCCCTGCTCGTTATCGCTTTTGATTTATTGATTGATCCGACGACCCCCGCAAATGAGCGGACGGGTAAACTATCCTTTATCACCGGTGCCGGACTCGCTGCAGCACTGGGTGTCCTCGTCGGCCTTCAACTGGGCGGTTATCAGGGCTCCTTCAACTTTTACTACACCTTTATGCCCGACGCCATGGCCATTTTCTTTAGAGGAGCGCTGCTCATTTCTGGGCTCCTGACTCTGGGTTTGTCCGTGGATTACGTCAAGCGACATATTAAGCATCCGGGCGAATTTTTTGCCCTGATTTGTCTGGCCACCCTGGGAGCCATGTTTTTAACGGCTGCCGCAGAAATTACCACGCTGTACCTGTCTCTGGAGCTGCTGAGTTTGTCTTCTTTTGTGCTGGTGGGCATGCGTAAAGATCGCCCCCGTTCGGCAGAAGCTTCTATCAAATACCTGATTTTTGGTGCCATTTCCTCAGGATTGCTGCTTTATGGATTCTCACTGCTCTTTGGTTTGACGGGCAGTCTCAGCCTGGCCGGTATTCACACCTTCTTACAGCAAAATGGTGGTGACTTTGTTTACATGAACCAGGCGGCTTCAGCAGGCTTGCAGGCCGTGGACTACGGCTGGCAAGCGGGTCATTTGAAGCTCGAACTGCTGGCGGCCATCCTGATGGTGCTCGGCGGTATGTCTTATAAAATTGCGGCGGTCCCCTTTCACATGTGGGCTCCCGACGTTTATGAAGGTGCTCCGGTTCCCGTATCCGCCTTTTTATCGGCCACCTCCAAGGTGGCAGGTTTTGCGGCCCTGATGCGCGTATTGGAAATGCTAAACACCACCAACACCGTCACCGTTGCCGTGAACTTCATTGCTATCATGGCAGTGCTTTCCATGACCCTGGGCAATGTGGTGGCTATTGCACAACGTAACGTGAAACGCCTGTTTGCCTACTCCAGTATTGCCCACGGCGGCTATATTATGCTGGGTCTGGTGGCCTTATCCGAGTACAAAACCCGTGATACGGCTCTGCTGGGACTTTTCTACTACCTGCTGGTATACATTTTTATGAATCTCGGTGCTTTTGCGGTGATCACTTATTTCACCACAAAAACCCGCAGCGCCCGTTTACAAGACTGGACGGGTCTTGGAAGAAAGCACCCCTGGCTGGGTTTTGTACTGGGCTGTTGTCTGCTTTCTCTAACCGGACTGCCTCCCTTTGCGGGCTTCACCGGCAAGTTTTACCTCTTTGGTGCCATCACCATGATGGGCACAGGCTATCTGTGGCTGGTGCTGGCCGGTGTGATCAACTCCGTGGTGTCACTGTACTATTATGCCCGTATCCTGAGAACCCTCTTCTTTGGTGAAACCGTGGCCAGTGACGATACGGTTCAGGTGCATCCGGCGCTGGCTTTTACCACCGTCATCTCCCTGACGGGTATTCTGGGACTGTTTCTGTATCCCCGCATGGTGAGCGACTTTGTTTCTCAGGTTAGTTCCCTCCTTTGAATGCTTTAAAGACAAAAGGAGTGGCTTAACACCGTGATTCGTTCCCGTTGGCAGGGCTTTAACGTGGAGTCTGGTGAAAATCAGGCTCCCATGCTCTTTACCCACTGGTACGTGCTGCAACAGGGCCTGATTTTTGCGCTGTTTTCACTGCCTCTTTGCTCCGGACTGGCGGTTTTTATGGCGCGACATCTCCTCAAGCCGGATGACCGTCCTGTACAGGACAAGTGGTAAACTACCTCCATTGGAGGCTTTTTATGATATATTCGCGTTTTTCACTGGCTACCCTGACTGCTCTATCCCTCTTTGCTCCTCTATCCGTTCAGGCGGCGGTTCCTGCACCTGAAGCCATGGTGCAACGACATATTCCCGCGATTTCTGACACCATCAAAACCGATGTGGATCAATACCGCAATGTTAGAGCGGCAGCTTTTGTAGACTGGTACCCGGACGGAGAAGGGCTGCTGATGACCACCCGCTTTGGCAACACTTACCAATTGCACCAGATGCTTGCCCCCGGCGGTCGGCGAGAACAAAAAACGTTTTTTGAAGAGCCGGTCACCAACGGCAGTTTTTCACCCACAAATGCTGAACACTTACTCTTCACCAAAGACGTGGGCGGCAGCGAAAACTACCAGTTGTTCCATCTGAATATTCGCAACGGTAAATCCATGATGATCTCAGACGGCAAATCACGGAACGGGGGCGCCCTCTGGAGCCCCGACGGCCAACACTTTGTGTATAACAGCACCCAGCGCAATAATAAAGACAACGACATTTATCTGGCGTCTGTTGACAATCCAAAATCTGCCCGACGGCTGTTCGAGGGCGAAGGCTATTGGGTCGCAGTAGACTGGTCTGATGACGGCGAAAATATTCTTCTGTTCAACTATATTTCTGCTCAAAAATCCCAGTATTATCTGGTCAACGTCAAAACCGGTAAAAGCACCAACCTGTTTCCCCAAAAAAACGGCAAGATTTCCTTTGGAGACGGTATTTTAAGCAAAGACGGAAAAGGTCTGTATTACACCTCCGATGAACAGGGAGATTTTAAACAGCTCTACTACCGGGAATTTGCCACAGGCAAAACCACGGCATTAACCCCGCATCTGAAGTGGGACATCACCAACATGGTGCGCACTCACAACGGCACACATCTGGCTTTCACTACCAATGAAGACGGCCGTGGCCAACTGCGCCTGTTTGACACAGAGACCGGTACGCTTACCCATCTAAAAAACATTCCCGTGGGCCAGATTTCCCGACTGTCCTTTTCACCGGACGATAAAAAAATAGCCCTGACGCTCTCCACCTCAAAAGCCCCTGCGGATGTGTACACCCTGAACCTGGAAAGTATGAAAGCGCCGGCCCTGATGCGCTGGACCTATTCAGAAGTGGGCGGTCTGGACACCCGCAATTTTCCGGCGGCTCAGCTGATTCGCTACCCCAGTTTCGACGGTCTGGACATTCCCGCGTTTTATTATCACCCCACTACCAAAAACCAGAAAAAAGCGCCCGTCATTATTATGATTCACGGCGGGCCCGAGGGGCAGTACCGTCCCAGCTTTTCTTCGCGCACCCAGTACTGGCTCAATGAACTGGGCATTGCGGTGATTGCACCCAATGTTAGAGGTTCACGGGGTTATGGCAAAGCCTATCTGGCCATGGACAACGGTTATAAACGCGAAGATTCCGTCAAAGATATTGGCGCATTATTAGACTGGATTAAAACCCAACCCCAGCTGGACGCTGAGAGAGTGGCCGTTTACGGGGGATCTTACGGTGGCTACATGGTACTGGCCTCGTTGATTCACTACGGCGATCGCTTAAAAGCAGGAGTGGATAGTGTGGGTATTAGTAATTTTGTGACCTTTCTTAAAAATACCAAAGCCTATCGCCGGGATCTACGCCGGGTAGAGTACGGTGACGAGCGGGATCCCAAAATGCGAGCATTTTTAGAGCGTATTTCGCCCACCAACCACGCCGATAAAATCAAATCACCGCTACTGGTGGTGCAGGGCCTCAACGATCCCAGGGTGCCTGCTAGCGAAGCAGAGCAAATTGCCGCTGCCGTGGAAAAACAGGGAACCCCCCTCTGGTTTTTGATGGCCAAAGACGAAGGTCACGGATTTCGCAAAAAACCCAATCGCGACTATCTGGAATATGTGGTGGCGAGCTTCTGGCAAAAATACCTGCTGGAATAAGGTCATGAAAGTCAGCGCTGTCTGCCTGAATCCTGAACACGGTTTTCACAAATACCCCCGGGCCCGAATCCGCTTACTGGCGGGCCTGGGCGTTGAAGGGGATGCCCACTGTGGCAGCACCGTTAAACACCGTTCACGGGTGCGACAAAACCCGAATCAGCCCAATTTACGGCAGGGGCATCTAATACACAGCGAATTGCACAATGCTCTACAACAGCAGGGGTTTACCGTCAAGCCTGGAGACATGGGCGAAAATATCACCACCACGGGGATTGAATTACTCCATCTCCCTCGCCACACCCGACTTCATATTGGAGAAAGCATGATAGAAATCACCGGCCTGAGAAACCCCTGCCAGCAGCTCAACGACTTTCAACCGGGTCTGATGCAGGCGGTATTAGAAAAAGACGCTGCCGGGAACTTAATTCGCAAAGCGGGAGTCATGGGCATTGTAATTCAGGGTGGCATTGTCGCTCCTGGAGACGACATTCAGGTGGTTCTACCTCCCTTACCCCACCTCAACCTTGAGCGTGTATAAGGCCACGTGTATAAGGCCAAAAGCGCAAAGAAGAAGGCCCACAAAAAGGGAGCCTTTGAAACGTTGGATAAATGTGTTTTGTCTTACAGTACCGTCTTGATGAGACGGTTATTTTGCCACTGGGTTTCAGGGCGGTAACCGTAAGCGTCTGTGTACTGTTGTTGACCACCGGCGTCGTTACCGTCATCCTTGCTAAAGTAAGCGATGGTACCGCCCACTACAGCGCCCACGGCCATGCCTGCAACGCCTTTGCCAATGCCTAATTTATTGCCCACGGCTTCATGAAGCTTATTCACCAGAGGAAGCTTACTGGTCACACCACCAAACATACCGCCGCCCAATGCGCCGGTAATGGTGCGCTCGAAAGTGCCTACTTTGTCGCCGGAGGAAACAGGACGACCCATGGCAGGGGCTTTCAATTCAGCTTCTACCAGCCAGCCGTCACCATTTTGGTCGAACATGCGGAGTTCCTGACCCAGCTGACGATTTTGTTGTTCTACAGAAGCGATATTGAGTTGATCAGTGGAAATAACCTGATAACCGCTATTGGCGTCCTGAACCACAATTTCTACGCGGCCGTTGTTGCGCATACCGTTAAGTTGAGACTGATCGGTTAAGGCACCCGTGGTGGTGTTTGAGGGAGCAGGTTGCTGCTGAACCGGCTGCTGATAAACGGGTTGTTGCTGCTGTTGTACAGGTTGCTGAACCGGCTGTTGTTGCACCGGCTGCTGCTGCATAATTTGGTTGAGGGGTCTAAGCTGTCCCATAAAGTTCCTCCAGAACGTTTCGCTTCTTATGATGTATATAGGGATCAGTACAAATGATCTTGCGCCTTTGAGGCTATTTTTTAAAGAATTTAACTTTAATTTAATCGCAACACAAGCCTGAGATCCCGCAAAACGTTGCTTAATCCCATTATAAGAGATCTTCATAGGCAATTACAATGTGGGTACACATCGAGCGACTTACCGGCTAGAACACCACCCGTACCCCCGTGCTATAATCAGAATATTGGTGATAAATCACACATCTGGAGGCTTTTTCATGGTGTGGATCTGGCTGGTGTTGGCCTTCGGACTTTTTGCCCTTGAATTGTTTATGGGCGAAATGACCGCCATGATGTTATCTTTTGGGGCGGCTCTGGCCTGGCAAAGCGCATTGATGGGTTTTGGTTGGGAGATACAAATCGCCGTATTTGGCGTGGGTTCTCTGGCCCTGGTTTATTTTTTGCGTCCGGCCTTACGGGATCGTATTCAGCCAAGGGCCACGGGTCTGAGCACCGACGGTTTTGTGGGTCAATCCGCCACTATTCTGGAAGCCATTACCCCTGAAAAAAAAGGGCGGGTCAAATTTCACGGAGAGATCTGGAATGCCGTTTCTTATCAACATATTGAACCCGGAGAAAAAGTGCTCATCGCGGGAATCGAAGACAATTGCCTTCAGGTGATACCGGAGTACGAATTGCGACATAAGCTAGAAAGTAGTGAACTTTAATGCTTGATGAATCTACCAGCTCCGCGCTTTTAGGCAGCCTGGCCGAAGTGAAAGGCGCACTGCTCACCTATACAGATCTTGAAGTCAAACAAATTGAAGATGCTCAGAGAGAAGTGGAGCAGCTTTTTATTCACCTGAGTGAAAACTGTACGTTGCGCTTGTTCTGTGCCAACGCGCTATTACAACCGAACCCGTCAAGTCAGCCAGACCCATCAAATTCGCCGAGTCCGTCTGGCCACGAAACAGAAAAAGTCTCCTCGGTATTTTACTTTGTTTCTCGCTATACAGAGCCTATTTCTCACGTATTGAACACTGAACTGCATCGTTTGCTGTCGGTGATTAACCGCTTGTTGCCCATAGGCGCCCTTGAAGTCCACGAAGAAGGCGTGGTGTTCAGATATATGCTTTTATCTGAAGAACGGATTCTCGATGGTTTATTGGCACTGGACGTGGTGCGAGGCTTACAGCAATTGCTCCCGGCAGTTTTTGAGTGGCTGGATCAGCTGCTCCACCAGCCCCACCCGGTGTCTGCCCAACAGTTAGAGAAAGTAAAAAGCCATTTTCAGGATTTACTGACCCGCATGCCAATCCTACAGCCCGTGCATCTGAATCAGCTGCCGGCTCCACACCGCATCACTCAGCGAGGCGCCCACTTACAAATGGCGCTGGCCCTCTCTTCTTGCCTGCTGGTGGCCAGTTTATTTGTCAACGCCACCGACTGGTCTACGGCTCTGGTGGGTTCTGCTTTAGTGGGATGTATGTACGTCCTGATTATGCGCCTCTGGCAGCATCAGTATTACCGTCAGGCCAGACAGCGTAAAAAGCGCAAGCAGCTTCAGTTTTCCTGGCAACTCCTGGAAAGTGAAGGCATTAAATTTGCCTATCAGGAACACGTGCTGGAACAACACCGTCACGAAATCATCGAAAAGCTCACGGGCTTAAAACACGAGCCGGTACAGTATCCCTCTGACATTGTTCGTATCCGAGAACAAACGCTGTTTTTACGGCACCTGCAGTCCCATTTAATTCAGCGCGCGCATCAGGTTAAACTCAAACGGAAAGAGCTGCAAAAAAACCGTACCCTGTTGCTTCAGGAGCGCAAGACCCTGGACGTACGCAGCACGCAGTCTCCCCTTCACATGGACTCGGCGCTGGCAGGCTTAAGTTCTGAAGACATGCTTTTACAGAACCTGCTGGCTACCCTGGACTATCTGGATTTTAAGGCCCGCTTTGTGAGTGCTGAAGACGATGTATCTCCCGTCTTGCTGGTGAAAATGCGTCCGCTTTTACAGCCTCTTACCCTGCGCTGGATCAGACCCTGGCATGAGCACCAGCCCGCTCCTGAGTACACCTGGATGCTCTGTCTGGACCAGCAAATTCCCATTTACATCCCTGACGAGGCCTGGCCCAGAGTCCGGGAAGTGGTGCGCTTGTTTAATCGTTTTTTGCCCCTGGGTTCTTTGACCCTCGACTACCAGCGGCATCAGGTGGCTTTGCGCTATCGTTTTGTGCGTCTGCGGGGTGATTTAAGCCCGCTTCTGGTGATGGAGGTGATGGAAGTGATGGCCACCTTTGCCGAGCGTCTGCAGCATTGCGTACAGTCCTGTCTGGACGGACGGGTGCACATTGAAAATATTTTATATGAAGCAGAACAGGAGTTTTTATCGCTTCAGGGTTCCTAACGGTTCGCAAAACCGGGTTGAGCTTAGTATAATACCCCTCAAACTACTCTAAGGAATCATTATGCTGCTCAAGTCTCTTCATGACCGGGTGCTTCAAGCCCTGGCACAAGCCCAGAACGCGGGTGATCTTACCCTCGAACAACTTCCCGAGGTTAAAATTGAAATTCCCCGGGACACCACCCACGGAGATTATGCCACCAATGTGGCTCTGACTCTGGCCAAAGCGGCGCGTATGGCTCCCCGTAAAATCGCCGACATTTTGCAAAAGCACTTGAAAGACGATCCTCTACTGGACGCCGTTGATATAGCAGGCCCGGGCTTTATTAACTTCCGCCTGAGCAACAGTTTTCTGCAAAAGTACATTGCTGAAGTGAACCAGCAAAAGGCGGATTATGGTCAACAGCACAACACCGACGCCCACCGTTATTTGATCGAATTTGTGTCAGCCAATCCCACTGGCCCTCTGCATTTTGGCCACGGACGCTGGGCCGTGCTGGGCGACTGCCTGGCTCGCCTTATGAAAACCGCCGGCTACGAAGTCAGCACAGAATTTTATATCAACGATACGGGCACCCAGATCCAGAATCTGGGCGCATCGGCCCAGGCCACCTACTACGGCGTACTACAAGAAAAGGGTGTCACCCTCAACGAAAAAGCAGCCGCCCATTTGCAAACCTATCTGGACGAAAAGAACGCCACCGAAAAAGGCAAGGTCAACTTTTACCACGGCCACTATATTCAGGAACTGGGCGAGGCCCTGCACGAAAAGTTTGGTAAGGATTTGCTGGACCAGCCGGTGTCCTTTTTCTGTGATCAGGCCAAAAACCATTTGCTCAAACAGCAACAGGATCAAATGGAAGCCTTCGGCGTGCACTTTGACGAATGGTATCCCGAAAGCCGTTTGCACGGCGAAGGAGCCATAACGGACGGTATCAACGCCCTCAAAGCTGCAGGTGTTACCTATGAAGAAGAAGGGGCTCTCTGGTTTAAGTCCAGCGATTTTGGCGACGATAAAGATCGCGTGCTCATTAAAAGCGCGGGCAATTCCACCTATTTTGCCAACGACGTGGCCTACCACCACGATAAAATTCAGCGGGGCTTTGATCGCCTGATTAATATCTGGGGAGCCGACCACCACGGTTACGTGGCCCGGGTCAAGGCTGCTATTCAGGCGCTGGGCCACTCCGAAGACGCCCTCAACGTCATTCTGGGTCAGATTGTACACCTCTACAAAGAGGGTGAACAGGTGCGTATGTCCAAGCGGACGGGCGAAATGGTAACCTTTGAAGAGGTTTTTCAGGAAGTGGGCAAAGACGCCACCCGCTATTTACTGATGCAACGCAGTCCTGATTCCACCATTGATTTTGATCTGGATCTGGCCAAATCTCAAACCTCTGAAAACCCCGTGTTTTACGTGCAGTACGCCCACGCGCGTATTTGCAGTATTTTCCGCACGGCGCAACAGTCAGAAACCCTTGGAAAGCTCGCGGAGCACGTAGAGGACGCCTCACTGAAGTTGCTGGAAGCCCCCGAAGCCCGTCGTCTGATGCTGAAAATTTTGTCCTATCCCGATGAAATTGCCTTTGCAGCTCACGTCAAAGAACCCCATCGCCTGACCACCTATGCTCAGGAACTGGCGGCGGCCTTTCACAGTTTTTACAAGCAGTGCCGTGTGCTCGATGACAGCAAGCCTGAGCTGAGCCACGCCCGTCTGGCCCTGGCCCGGGCGACCCAACAAACCCTGCACAATTTGCTCACGGGTATTTTCGGCATTTCTGCACCCGAGTCTATGTGAGTTAACACCATTGCGTTCAGAACCCCATAAAACCTATTTGCGCCGGGCCGTGGAACTGGCCCTGGCGGCAGAATCTGAGGGCAATCTGCCCATTGGAGCTCTGGTGGTATTGGATAACCGGATTATTGCTGAAGGGGCCAATGCTTTACTCAAACCCTGTTACAACCCCGGACGCCACGGCGAGATTGAGGCCCTCAAACAGGTGCCTGTAGACCTGTGGTCTCGTGCGGGGGAAATGACCTGTTATACCACCTTAGAACCCTGTCTTATGTGCTATGGTACGCTCCTTTTGCATGGGGTAGGGCGTATTGTCTTTGGTGCCACGGATCCTGAAGGAGGGTTTCGTGCGATTGAGTCGGCGCTACCGCCTTTCTACAGGACCCATGCGCGTCCACGCTGGGAAGGCCCCCTCTGGCCTGAAGCCTGCGACCCGCTTTATCTACGCGCTAAAGCGCTCTTTAGTGAGACTCCCGTAGGTCACGAAAACGCTCCATCAGCGTGACTTCTTCAGGGCTCAAATCCTGAGACACTTTGACTTTTAAATGCACAAATAAGTTGCCCGGGGTTGCGTCTTTTTGCACATCTGGCAGACCGTGCCCCGGAATACGAAAGGTTTTGCCAGCCTGTGAACCCCGGGGCACCCTCATTTGAATCGCGCCGCTCAGCGTGGATACGGTTTTGCGGGTGCCCAGAATGGCCTCATAATCCATCACTTCTAAATCACAGTGCAGGTCACGTCCGTCAGGCGTAAAGCGGGAGTGAGGCTTGAGCTGAATTAATAGGTAAAAATCTCCCATTTTGCGGTGAATCCGCACCCTCGAGCCCGTCACAACGCCCGGAGGAATGTTGACTTCGATGGTTTTAAGCACGTCTTCGTGAATTTGAATACGACGGCGTGTGCCTTTCAGGGCTTCTTCAAGGGTGATTTTTGTATTGTACTCAATGGCAAAATCGTCCGGTGTGCTCGTTTCTGCTTCAGAGGGTTCCTGGCGAGAGGGCTCCTGCCGCACGGGTTCAGGCGTGGTGGGCTTCTGACCCCGCTTTTTCCAGAAATCTTCGGTGTCTTTGCCAAAAAACGTGTCGTAAAATCCCGCAAAGTTTTTCTGAAAGAGAGCGTCTGCATCCTGTCGGGGGCGCTCAAAGGGAGCGGAGCTGGTTTCTGCAGGGGTGGGCTCTTTTTTGAGGTCTTCCACCACATCGTCAAAGGTCTGATACTGATTCCAGTTACGACTTAACTGGTCAAAGCGAGCCCGTTTTTCACGGTCGCTGAGCACTTCGTAGGCTTCCTGTATTTGACGGAAGCGCGCCTCTGCCTGAGCATCGCCAGGGTGAGTATCCGGATGATATTGCTTGGCCAACTGGCGATAGGCACGACGGATATCCTGAGGGGAGGCAATTTCTGACACACCGAGCACGGTATAAAAGTCTGTGTACTTCACAACTATTTCAAGCTACATTTATTGGCCAGGGCCACCGCCGGGCACTTGGTATCAAAGGCATCAATTCGCATACTACAACCGCCCATGGCCTGTAAATCACATTCCTGTAATTCTTGATCGATAATCTTTTTGCCCAGGAATTTTTTTTCTACTTCGCTGTACACCATCAAACGCACCTTTTTGCCCACATGGGGACATTTGTAGATCAGGGGCTTTATTTGTTCGGCCACAGTTTGACTCCTCGTTTTTCCTACATTGTAAAGTCAAGTATAAGGTGTGGCAAGGGTTAAGCGTTTGGCAGCCGCTTTACGCCTTAAATTATGGCCTGGCCAGTGCGCTCAGCATGTGGCGATAGGTCCGGCGACTGAACATAATGGTCAAATGTCCCGTCCAGCGCACTTCGTGTACCTCTGACTCCGGCATAATTGCACTGCGCGGAGGCAACACAATTTCGTCTACATTGGACCAGATAGAGGTATAGCGCACGGGAGGATAGGCATAGCCATTGGCATTGAGCTCTTGAATCCAGGGGCTATTGTATTTCAGCTGATCAGAGCTGGCTCCCGGCCCCAGATAAGCCACATAGGTGCCGTGATGAGGGGTCGCAATGGTAATCAAATTACGCACGCTCTCGGTGCCGCCCATTTCCTGGATATAGTAACGACTAATGAGCCCACCATAACTGTGAACCACCAGTTCTACTTTTTCCACGCCGTAACGGGCCTTCATGTCTTCGATACGGGCTTTTACTTTGACCGCCTGTTCTTCAGCGGGAGCGAAATTGGGGAAGAGGTTAATGCCTTCCACCTGATACCCCGCTTTTTTGAGCTGACGATAAAGACCGTACATGAAGTACCAGCTGGGTTCACCGTAACCGGGCACTAAAAGTACCGGAGGTCTGTCGAGGTCTTTGTAACTGTGAGAAGCGTTTTCCAGTTCCCGTTCAAAGCGCTGAATTTCACCGGGCGTCGGAATAGACTCTAGCTCAGCTTTTGACGTATTTCTCCCCATGGCTCCTAACTCTTTTTCTAAATAGGCGGCGGTGTTTTGCTGCTGTTTGGCAGTGGGCAACGCCTCCTTTAAACTTAAACGCTGATCGCTGTTGATATCGAGACGCTTAAAAGTCACGGGAGCATGAGAAATTTCGTTGGGTTCAATAAAACCGCTGCGATTGGTGTCGTGGGCTTTAAATATTTTTTCGTGCTGATCTTTGACTACTGCTTGCCATGAAACGGCACTCTGGGAACGAAGCACGCGATTTTGCAAAGCGTTTCGCGTGGGCGGAGCCTGCACAGGCGTCCGGCAACTGGCAGCCAGCAAAAAGAGGAAAAGGGGAAAATAACGTAAAAACCGGATAGACATCTACAAAAACCTGTTAAAAAGACTGATTTTTAAGTGTAGCAAGTCTATCCGGAAATATCAAATGTATTTTGTAGGCGATTTACGCCGCTGCCATGGCCTCGTCTGCTAAATAAGCGTCCACCTGGGCCTTAAGGTCCACGGGAATACGGGCCCCAATTTTGCCAATCACGGTTTCGGCACAGAAGTTGGCAATTTTGCCACATTCTTCCAGAGGTTTCTTATTAAGTAGTCCAAAGAGAAAACCACCGGCATACATGTCGCCTGCGGCCGTGGTATCTACCACTTTTACATCGTTACAGGGCACAAATACCTTATCATTGCCAGACTGAATCCAGGAGCCTTTGGAACCACATTTCACCACCACCACATCACAGAGTTTGGCCAGTTCTGTCAGGCTTTCTTCAGGGCCTTTTTTGGTGAGCATTTCGGCTTCTTTTTTATTGGCAAACACCACGTCCACGCTGTCTTCTAAAAGCTTTAAGAAAGTTTCATGGTGACGCTCTACGCAGAAGGGATCTGAGAGATCAAACACAATCTTGGTGCCTTTGGCTTTGGCTACCTCAATGGCATGTTTAATGGCTTTGATTTGATTGTCGGTATCCCACTGGTAGCCGGTCACAATCAGATACTCGGTGTTGCCAATGTCTTCTGCGGGAATATCGCTGTCGGTGTAGGCGCGACTGGTGCCGAGGCAGGTGTGCATGGTGCGTTCACCGTCAGGGGATACCAGAATAATCGAGGTGCCCGTGCTGCCGTCAGGGTTTTGCTGAATATTGTTCTTGATGCCCAGTTCTTTGACCCGCTGGAGGCAGAGCTGACCGTATTCATCGGAGCCCACCATACCGGCCTGGCTCACCTGTTGTCCCAGGGTGGCAAGGGTCCGAATCATATTGGCACCAGAACCTCCCATTTCCACGATCTTATCGCGGTCTGCAAAATGGTCGAGCAGTTTTTGCTGTTCTTCTTCAGATACCAGATGCATCATGCCTTTGGTGAGTCCTAAGTCCTGTAACTCCTGATCGTTGACCTGGATAATCAGGTCTTTAAGGACGTTACAAATAGCTAAGGCGTTGAGTTCTCGTTTCGACATACTATCTCCTAGACGATGCCGCTTAAAAATTGCTGTGATCACCGGCACCGTCGTTCAGCTTAACATTATATGGGGGTGGGTTCAAGGCGATCTGGGGTCGGGAGGTGGTGCTACAACGGGGACGCGCCCTCCGCCCGTCCTGGGCTCCGGTTGCTGAATGCCGCAGGAAGCGCTTTCCATCCTGGGCGCTCCCTGCGGCATAACCCCCTTTTGCAGCACCACCTCCCTTGGCTTTCTCTGGCTTTTAGGGCATGATGAAGAAAAGAATGTGGGGTGATTGGTTTGCGTTGTATTGGTTTTGGGTTGAGTTTTTTGTTGTGCTGGTTGTGTTGTACGCCCGCTTTTGCCAGAATACGGCCTTTGCGACAGGCAACGGAAACCGTGAATGCGGTGATTGGCGATCAATCTTTTGTAACGGCTTTTGGGCGGCTTCCTGATGAACGTGACGATAATATCCTGCGGATTCAGACCCATTTGCGCCATGTGATTCAGCGTTTAAAACAACATATTCCAGCCAGCGTTTCACCTGCGGATTATCCCCGGCGGCAGTTCATGGTGGCGTTGCTGGAAAACTATGCCAACGCAGGACGCTTTCCGCAGCAGTTTGAATATGCCGGGCGCAGACCATTATTTGAGGATGCACAGGGGAATGTGTGTGCGGTGGGGTATCTGGTACAGCAGACAGCGGGACAGGAACTGGTGAACGAGATTCGTGAGGACTGGGGGTATGATTATTTGCCGGAGATTGAGCATCCAATCCTACTGGCTTGGGCTGAACAGTCGGGATTGACACAAAGGGAACTGGCAATGATTCAGCCTACCTATGGGTGGCGCGATCCGGGTCAAATAGCTCCGGAAGAACCCGTGCTTGAAGATCCTGCTTTTGGGCCTTTTCTATACACGATGCACGGCGCACAAACGCTTCTTCTAGGCGCACATATCTTTGCTTTCCAGCTCGAGCCTGCAGAATATAAAACGTATAGGACATTGGACATTCTTTTGACGTTGGGAATTCCTCTTGTGTCTCTCATAACGCTGGGTATTGATGACAGCAATTCTTCGGGATATGAAAATTCCGATAAATCCATACATCTATCTGCTATTTTCGGGCTGTTTGCAGTGAATTTTTTATCACTGCTCGGGATTCATCTAAAGAATAACATCCAAGAAAATAAGGACTTGAATGTAGGAACAATCCCCGTGGCTTACGGGCAGGCTACCGGAATTTCTTATCAGATTCGATTTTAAGATGAGCCCAGTAAAAAAGGCCGCCTGCCTTCGTGGCGAGCGGCCTTTTTTAAATCAACAATTAGCTTTCTTTGAGGAACTGGCGCAGAACGGTTTGCAAAATGCCACCGTTGCGATAGTAGTCCACTTCTACCGGGGTATCAATACGACACACGGCGGTAAAGGTTTTCACGCTGCCGTCTACGGCCGTGGCGGTCACGGTCACGTCCTGACGAGCCTTTAGACTATCGTCAATGGCAATTGAAAAGCTTTCTGTGCCATCAAAGCCGAGACTTTCGGTGGTTTCACCATCTTTGTACTGCAGCGGCAGAACGCCCATACCCACCAGATTAGAACGGTGAATCCGCTCAAAAGACGCGGCAATAACAGCCTTGACACCCAGTAATAAAGTGCCTTTGGCCGCCCAGTCCCGGGAAGAGCCGGTGCCGTATTCTTTACCGGCCAGCACCACCAGCGGGGTATTGTCCGCCTGATACTTCTGAGAAGCGTCAAAGATAAACATCTGATCTTTGCCCGCAGGGTAAGAGGTGTAGCCACCTTCGGTGCCAGGAGCCATCTGGTTTTTCAAACGCACGTTGGCAAAAGTACCACGGGTCATCACGCGGTCGTTGCCCCGACGAGAACCGTACGAGTTAAAAGAACCGGGCTGCACACCGTTTTCGGTGAGATACTGAGCGGCAGGAGTTCCTACTTTAATGGCACCTGCGGGTGAAATATGATCGGTGGTGATAGAATCTCCCACTTTTACCAGTACTTTGGCCCCGTTGATAGGCTGAATGGAGTCGGGCTCATGCCCCATATCCACAAAGAAGGGGGGCTCCTGAATATAGGTGGATTCATCGTTCCATTCATAAATATCACCGGCACTCACAGGAATCGCGTTCCATTCGGGATTAGAGTTGGCAATGCCGTCATACATGGAAGCAAATAGCGCAGGGCTCATGGCCTCATTCATATGCTCCATGATTTCGGCCTGGGTGGGCCAGATATCCTTGAGGAACACATCATTACCTTCTTTGTCTTTGCCCAGAGAATCGTTGTTCAGATCCAGATCCACGTTGCCCGCTAGCGCATAAGCGACTACCAGGGGTGGAGAGGCCAGATAATTGGCTTTCACGTTCTGGTGAACGCGACCTTCAAAGTTCCGGTTGCCTGAAAGCACGCTGGCCGCAATCAGATCACCGTTATTGATAGCAGCATCTACCGCCTCTGGCAATGGGCCAGAGTTTCCGATACAGGTGGTGCAACCAAATCCGACGAGATCAAAGCCCAGGTCCTTGAGATAAGGCATCAGTCCAGCCCGCTCCAGATACTCAGACACCACGCGAGAACCGGGAGCCAGGGAGGTCTTCACATAGGGCTTTACCTGTAAGCCTTTTTCCACGGCTTTTTTGGCCACCAGACCCGCTCCTAACATCACCGAAGGATTAGAGGTATTGGTACAGCTGGTAATGGCCGCAATCACAACGTCACCGTGCTTCATATTGATTTTCTGGCCTTTGTCTTCGTACAAGCCGGTGGTTTTGAGACGCGCTTCATTCAGTGAAAAACCGCGAGTGGGTACAGTACTGGTCAGAGAATCTCTGAAATTGGACTGCATATCTGACAGCAGGATCCGATCCTGAGGGCGCTTGGGCCCCGCCAGAGAAGGTTGTACCGTGCTCAGGTCCAGACTCAGAGTGTCGGTGAATACAGGATCTGCCGTATCGTCGGTTCTGAATAGGCCCTGAGCACGGGTGTAGTTCTCCACGGTTTTGACCAGATCGCCGTCGCGGTTGGTACGCTCTAAATAGCGCAGGGTTTCAGCATCCACGGGGAAGAAGCCCATGGTTGCGCCATACTCAGGCGCCATATTGGCAATAGTGGCGCGATCTGGTAGAGAAATATTGCTCAGGCCGTTGCCGTAGAATTCCACAAATTTACCCACCACGCCTTTGGCCCGCAGCATTTCGGTGATGGTGAGGGTCATATCTGTAGCGGTTACGCCTTCGGGCAGCTTACCCGTGAGCTTAAAACCAACCACCTCAGGAATTAACATATAAATGGGTTGTCCCAGCATGACGGCTTCGGCTTCAATACCGCCCACACCCCAGCCCACCACGCCAAGACCGTTGATCATAGTGGTGTGAGAGTCGGTACCTACCAGAGAATCAGGGAAAAACACCTTGTCTTCTCCTTCAGCGTTGGAAAAAACACCTTTGGCCAGGTATTCCAGATTCACCTGATGCACAATTCCACGACCGGGAGGCACCACGCCGAAGTTGTCAAAAGCGTTTTGTCCCCAGCGCAAAAACTCATAGCGCTCACGGTTGCGGTCCATTTCGATATCAATGTTTTTTTGTAAAGCTTCATCGGTCCCGAAGTGATCCACCTGTACAGAGTGGTCAATCACCAGATCCACGGGCACCACGGGATTAATTTTTTGCGGATTACCCCCCATGCGGGACATAGCAGAACGCATAGCAGCCAGATCCACCACCGCAGGTACACCGGTAAAGTCTTGTAGAATCACCCGTGCGGGTTTGAAGGGAATTTCAGCCTCCACGGGCTGTTGAGGATTGTAGTCCGCCAGGGCTTTGACGTCGTCTTCGGTGACCACGTAGCCGTCGCAGTTGCGCAGTACCGACTCCAGTAAAACCTTAATAGAAAAGGGTAACTTCTTGATATTGTCGTGACCTTTTTCAGCCAGTTTGTTCAAACTGTAAAGATAAGCCTGTCCTGAACCCGTTTCAAATGCAGTACGGGTTCCCAAATGATCGTTTGTCATAAATCGCGTATCCTTTCAAATGCTCTGCATTCATCATACACAATTAATAACGTTCTCGAACCTTCGGGAACCCGTGCCTGGTCAGCGTGAATTGCGAGTACTAATTGAGAGTGCGCAGGGTGGTCACGCCCGCTTCAGAAGCGGTCAGTTCCTCTTTGGGAGGGGCGAAACTGGTGAGGTTAATGCCCTCCATGGCTGATTTGTATTCGTCCATATTGGGAATACGTCCCAGGATGGAAGACAGAACCACCAGCGGTGTAGAGGCCAGCAGAGACTCGCCTTTTTTCTCCTCTGAATCCTGTACGACTCTTCCCTGAAAGAGACGAGTTGAGGTGGCCATTACGGTGTCACCTTTTTCAGCCTTTTCCTGATTGCCCATACAAAGGTTACAACCGGGCCGCTCCAAATACAGGGTATTTTCGTAAGCGGTACGGGCTGCCTGCTTGGGCTGCTCATCGTCAAACTCAAAGCCCGCGTACTTTTGTAAAACTTCCCAGTCGCCTTCTTCTTTTAGCTCATTCACAATATTGTAAGTAGGCGGAGCCACCACCAACGGTGCGTTAAACTTCACGTTGCCCCGCTGTTTTTCAAGGTTTTTGAGCATTTGCGAAAGAATTTTCAAATCCCCTTTGTGCACCATGCAAGAGCCCACAAAACCCAGGTCCACCTTTTTAGTGCCTTCATAGAAGGACACAGGGCGAATGGTGTCGTGGGTGTAGCGCTTGGACACATCTTCGTTGTGAACATCAGGGTCCGCAATCATGGGTTCCACAATTTCATCCAGGTCAATGACCACTTCCGCTGCATATTTAGCGTCTGCATCAGGTGCCAGCGGCGGTTTTTTACCGGATTCAATGTCA
>CAYFGW010000028.1:0-26330 GCA_964342365.1 uncultured Candidatus Sericytochromatia bacterium
ATTTAAATATTTCATAATTAAACTTCTCTTTTCTAATGACTGTAAGCTTAATCATAGAGTTTGTTTGCGTAAAAATCCGTTAGTTCATCATAAAATAAGCGTATAAATCAGAATTTAAACATTTAGGCCGTTTGCTCAGAGCCAGTGTTCATGAGGATTAAAGCAATCAAGCCGCCAAAGAGAATCAAGGCTGCCAGGGCAAAGATTAGAATGCCCTGAATCGGAAAACTGCCAAAGCGAATAGATACGGATTTCTCAATAGTTATGTCTCCAGATACGGCCTTTAGCGTGGCAATACCCGCCGTTTTTGGCGTCCAGTTAATATAACCGTCTTCGCTAACCCCTTCCAGAGTTTCGGTATAAGACGTACTGCTATTGGGACGGTATTTTACTTCAAGAGTAAAATCTGACAGATTGGCGCTGGCATGACTGATCATAATACGGGTAGGTTCGTTCACCAGTGGATAATCGCCGTCGGTAAAGCCCAGAGTCGGCTTTTCTGGAGTGGCTATGGCGGCAGGTACCAGGCTCAGTAAGACGATAAAAATAAGTAAAAAACGTTTCATACGTTCACCTCCTCATAGCTGCCACTGACGGTGAGAAAGAAAGATACTATAGCGCCTCCGGCGGCCCAGACTAAAAAGCAGAGAGCGGGCAGAAATTTGGCCCATTCTGCTATAGGATAGTCACTGCCGTAGAAGGTTTCAAACTCTTGCAAGCCGGAACGCACCAGAATGAAAATTAAAATGGCGGGAATGACGTATTTGATGAGGACATCGAAAATAGCGGGTAGCTGAATTTTTCCGTATTGATTAACGTGGTTACGCAGTTTTTCAGGACCAAAAAACCAGCCCAGGATCAAACATTCTGCCAGTCCACCGATAAGGAGACCATAAGAAAAGGCCCAGTGGTCTACCAGATCCAGCAGGGTTAAGCCTACAGTTCCTGTGGCACTCAAATTGGGATCAATCACTGTGGGCAGGGCAAAGGCTGCCGAACCTAAAACGCCGACGGCTCCTACAAAAGGAATAATGCGGGCCCGGGATACTTTGAATTTATCCATCAGCGCAGAAATCGGAGCTTCTACCAGAGATACACTGGAAGAAATGCCCGCCAGAAGTAAGAGAATAAAAAACAGAATGCCGAAGGCTTTGACCACCAGTGGTCCACCGGGCATTTGTGAAATGCCCTGAGGAATGACGAAAAAGCTCATGCTAAGCGAACTGGCCTTGGGCACCATGGAAAAGCTGAACAGCATGGTAAAAATGGCAATGCCCGCCAGAAACTCAAAACAGCAATTCATCATGCTAATAATAAACGAATTGGACACCTGATCAGAGTCTTTGGGCAAATAACTGGCATAGGCGGTCATGACGCCAAAACCCAATGACAGGGTAAAGAAAATCTGGCTAAAGGCTCCTTTCCAGATTTCAATATCTTTCATGGCGCTAAAGTCAGGGGTGAACAAAAGGTACACCCCTTCTAAACCATTGGGTAAGGTGATGCCTCGCCCGATCAAAAAGAGAATAAACAGCCACATCAGCGGCAGAAAAATGCGGTTAATAAACTCAATTTGAGAAACGCCCCGCACAATAATAAATAGATTAACAGCCCAGATCAAGAGCACAAAAATAAGCGGGCTCCACCCGGAAATTAAATTGAAAAAGTAGCCCGTGGGATTGGAGAGGCTTTCCACGCCTGAAAAGGCGGGCAGGGCTTGCTCCGGTGCCCACAACGGTCCGAATGCACCGATCAACATACCAAACACCCAGCTGAGTAGGGCAATGTAATACATGGTTACCAAAAAAGCGCTGGCCAGACTAAACCAGCCCCAGAACTCGCCAAAGCGCCCCTTTAAATGATGGAGAGAAGCGGGCAGGGCTCTCCGGGTCAGACTGCCCAATCCCAGTTCTAAAATCATCACAGGAATGCCCACCACAAAGAGAGCAATCAAATACGGCAAATAAAAAGCACCTGCGCCGTACTTATAGGCATTGGCACCAAAAAAGACAATATTTCCCAGACCAATGGCAGAACCTGCTGCGGCCATAATAAAGCCCAATCTGGAATTCCACTGTCCGCGTTGCTCTGCCATACCTACTGTCCTTATTGTGGGTTAAAAACCTGTTTTGATGGAAAACGTAGTATAACATGCCCTGAAAAATGCCCCTGAGACATGGGCTTTGTGATACTGTAAATAGCATTAATGTGGGGAAAAGCCTATGGACACACAACCTTTAGAACAAATACTTCTGAAAATGGAATTGATTACGCGCGAGCAACTGACAGAAGCGCTTGAATACCAGTGCCGTCTGCCCAAATCACAGCATATGCCCTTAGCAGATATTTTGATTGATATGGAGTACGTTTCCGCTGAAGCTATCGAAGGCATTGAGCGCTATTTAGCCAGCCCAGAACCGGAGGTGCCCACCGCCGAGCGTATTCGCCAGACGGTAAAAGAAGTCAGTCCAGCAGCATCCGCTCCAGTACAACCCGTTCCAACACAACCATTTGCACCGGTGGTTCAAGCACAACCTGCTGCTCAGGAAGAATGGCAGCAGATGCATGCTATGGAAGAATGGCAGCAGATGCAGTCCTTGTGTATTGAAGAAAGTCAGGAAGATGCTGAAAACCTTGGCAAAATAATGGGAGATCTTGGCATTAGTGATCCCCGTGCCCTACAGGTTGGGTTTACAATTAAACGAAAACCCTGAGATTTTGGATCTCAACCCTGAGGATTATCATGAAATCAAAACGTAGCAAAGAACTGGTGATGAAAGTGCTCGGTGGCGTCTTTGGCGTCATCTTTTTAGCGGGTTCTTTCACTCAACTGGCGGATATGTTTCAGCCTTCTCCAGAGCAGTTGATCGGTCGGGCTGAAAAAGCCATGCAGGAACAAAAATATGACGAAGCACTGATCTTACTTGACCAGGTCGCAGAAAAAACACCCAAGGATGCCCGCATTTATGCGGTAAAAGGTACGGTATATCGGCGTCAAAAAGACTATGAAAATGCCAAAACGGCTTATGAGCGCTCTGGCAAACTAGGCTCTCAGGACGCCCGGGTGTATGAATCTCTGGCTCTGACCTATCTGGCCCTTGAAGAAACAGACAAAGCTGGCACAGCTTTTGAACAGGCCCTGCAGAAAAACCCTACGGATGTGATGCTGAACAATAATCTGGGCGTGTTTTATTCTCAGCAAAAAGATTATACTCAGGCAGAGCGCTATTATCAACAGGCTTTAAGATTGCGGCCCAATTTTGCCGATGCTCATTTGAATCTGGGAGTGCTTTACCGGGCGCAGGGAGACATGAAAAAAGCGGTGAAGTCCTTTAAAACCTACCTGGAACTGAATCCGCAGGCTCCCGAAAAAGCGGAAATTGAAAAGTGGTTAAAGGGCCAGTAGTGGGCTGATCCTGCGGGGTTGTCCCTGTGGTAAGATGTCATACACATACATAAAAAGAGGTTTCTATCAATGACCGCAACCGCTAATAAAGGCCTTGAAGGTATTGTTGCCCTGACTTCATCTGTTTCTTCGATTGTAGATGGGGTATTGACCTACGGTGGCTACAATATTGACGACCTGACCGAAAACACTACTTTTGAAGAAGTGGTTTATCTACTGATGCACGGAGATCTGCCCAATGCTTCTCAGTTAGATACCTTAAAATCTCAGCTGGATGCCGAGCGCGCTCTGCCCGAAGAAGCACTGGCTGCTTTCAAAGCTTTTCCTAAAAAAGCACTTCCCATGGAAAAACTGCGTACCGCCGTTTCTTTACTGGGCATGTACGACAGTGAAGCCAACGATATTTCTGCCGAGGCCAACGAACGCAAAGCCATTCGTTTAATCGCACAAATGCCTACCATCATTGCCGCACAAGAACGCCTGCGCAAAGGCAAGGCTCCTGTGGCTCCCAAAGCGGGCATGACCACTGCCGAAAGCTTCTTGTACATGATGCATGACAAAACCCCTGATCAGGTGGCCGTGGATGCTTTAGACAAAGCTCTGATTCTGCACGCCGATCATGAGCTGAATGCTTCTACGTTTGCTTCTCGTCAGACCACATCAACCCTGTCTGACATTTACTCTGCCATTACTGCAGCGGTAGGCACCCTTAAGGGGCCTCTGCACGGTGGAGCCAATGAGCGCGTCATGCGCACCCTGCTGGACGTAGGCAGCGTGGAAAACGTGGGCCCTTACTTAGAAGCAGCACTGGAGCGCAAAGAGCGCATCATGGGCTTTGGTCACCGTGTATACAAAGATGGTGACCCACGGGCCAAACACCTGAAGGCTATGTCCAAGCGTCTGGGCGAACTGACTGGTGAAACCAAATGGTACGAAATGTCCGTTAAATTGAACGACATGATGGTGGAGAAAAAAGGATTGAAGCCCAACGTGGACTTTTATTCTGCGAGCGTGTACTACGTGCTCGGAATTCCTCTGGATCTCTATACTCCCATTTTCGCCATGAGCCGTGTGAGCGGATGGTGTGCCCACGTGTTGGAACAGTATGCCAACAACCGTCTGATCCGTCCTCGTGCCGAGTATACCGGTGAAACCCACAGAACCGTAAAACCGATTTCTGAAAGATAAATTCACTTTCGTAAAAAGCCCCGTCTCATGCGCCAAAAGGCCGTGAGTGGGGCTTTTTTTCTGATATGATGAACCCTATGTTTCGTCATCTGATTGATCGCTATATTTCACGGGAAGTGGTCCGCCCCTTTTTAATGGTTATTGTGGGTGTGATTGTCATTATGCTTTCTGTGCGCCTGATTGACGATGTGAAATTAATCATTGTGGATAATGTGCCCGTGTCGGTGGTGGCAAAAATTATTTTGTACAAAATGCCGGAATTTATTGTGCTGGGGTTGCCGGTGGCTTATATGATTGCCACCCTGCTGGGTTTAGCCCGCATGTCAAAGGATTTTGAACTGATTGCTATCCGGGCCACGGGAACGGGTAGCAAGCGCATTATGCGTCCTATTTTACTCATTTCTATTTTGATCAGCATGATCTCTTTCTATTTGAATGAAGAAGTGGTTCCCGAAGCCAACCGCCGCAGTAAACTGGCCCGTGAAGCCGCGGCACTGGTAACAGAGGGTGAGCAGGGACTGACCGAGAGCAAGGTGAAATTCAAAGGCGTGGACAGCCGCTTTTACTATATTCGCGTGCTCTATAAAGATGCCAAAAAATTGGAGAAAGTCCTGATATTTGACAGCGACCCTACTCATGAATTTCGCATGATTTCTGCTGAATACGGGGAATGGGATGGTACAATTTGGACCTTACATAACGGCGTGGCCCAGCGCTATCCGGATGCGGTAGATGCTTTTGTGATGAAAGAACAGCCCTTTACTGATTTGGAAGTGGAAACCAATATTCAGGTGCTCAACTATATTTCGGGTGAAGTGAAACCCAAAGAAATGGGTTCCCGTGAGCTCAAGGCTTTGATTGATGCCACCCGTCAGGGCGGACAGGAAACGCTCACCTATGAAATTGAATATCAGTCCAAGTTTGCTCGGCCCTTCGGTACGTTTTTTGCGGCCATTATTGCTGCTCCCATTGGCCTCAAGTTTGCCAAGGGAGGCTATATTGGTTTTGCGGTGAGCATTATTTTGACATTTTTTTACTTTGTGGCGCAAACCATTGGCGAAGGCCTGGGAGGACTGGGATTACTGCCCGTTCTGATTTCGGCCTGGTTGCCCAATCTGGTTTTTGGCGTGCTGGGCTTGTTGCTCTATGTGCAGGTGGAATGATGCGTCCACATAAAATTATTCGGTCGGGAATGCAGTCAGGCTTGCGGGCGCTGATTATGCTGTCACTATCCTGTGCGTTCTGGCCTGTGACCACTCCGTACCTTGCAAATACCACCACAGCCCATGCAGAAGAGCTCAAGGTGCAATACAAGGCAGATAAAGTAGAGTATCTGGAAAAAGAAAAGCTGTTTCGTTTAATGGGGAACGTGGAGCTTAAGGTGAAGGATTACGTGATCCGGACGGAGCAACTGGACTATAACTCCGGCAGCAAAACCCTCAAAAGCGATGAGCAATTTGAAATCGTACAAACCACCAAAGAGGGCGAACGACGCATCAAAGGAAAAACCTTTCGCTACGATGTGAACCTACGTCGTATCGACGCTACGGATGTGTATCTGGTGATTCCCGCCAGTTCTGTGGGGCAGGCCTTGCAAAATAAGGACCACGAAATTTATATCCAGGGAGACTGGATGACTGCTTACGATGACGGAGCACGGGTGGTCATGGGCAATGGCTTTTATACCACCTGCGATCATGTTCAGACCATTGAACCCGCCTTTAAAGAACTCTCTGACGATCCGTATGCCCCTGAGGTGATGCGCAAACGGGTGACCCACTACGCCATTGAAGCCGAAATTCTGGACTTTATTCCCAACGATCGCGTGCTGGGGTGGAACACCAAATTTTTGAATTATGAGAATCAGACCTTCTGGTTTCCGCTCATGTATTTACCCCTTACCGGAGCCGGCTTTGGTCTGGAAAAACCCGATCTGGACGTGGGGCAAAACCCCGTGGAAGGATTTTTTGGTCGCTTCAAGGGGTATTACCGCTTTAATGAATACCACGACGGACAGTGGTTCGTGGAAGCCATGGAAAAAAAGGGTATGGGTTTTGGTTTTCAGCACGATTGGATTGCGGCACCTAGCTCTATTACCCGCTTCTTTTTCTTTGGCTTACCCGTGTCTGACGATATTTTGAATCCCGGAGCATTGGTTACCGCACCCAGCGCGGAGGAGGCCTTTGAAATTGATGCTTCCAACCGGGGAATTTTGACGGACCAGCAAACGGCAAACGTGTTTCGTACGGAGCGTTTGCGGCTATTGCAAGAAAACACAGCGCTATCCGGGGTCAATAATTTTTTAAGCAATAAATTTGAAGATTATAAAATTGCGGTGACCCATAAGCAGTTGCTATTGCCCCATACAGAAGTGCTTTTAAACTATCAGGACATTGATTTTTACAATACGGGTTTTCAGGCCCAGCGTACCAAAAACCGCTCTTTTGATATGACGCTTACCGATGAACAAATTTTTGCGGTGGACCCTTATCAGGATTTAAATGTCACCACTCGCCTGAATTTAAAACAGTCCACGCAAATTCCGGAAGCCACTATTAGCGTCGTTCAACCCACCACTGCCGCAGACGGTACCCAGACGCCTGCGGAAACTTCAAAAGCGTTAACCATCAGTCAAAACCAGACCCGCAGCGTCAATGTGACCACCCGTCTGGGCAAAGCCAACTTGAATGTAAAAACGGACTGGAACGGCAATTCCCGACGCAGTGTGAGAGAAGCCTTTGAGACGGGAAATATTGAAGAAACGGCTCTTAATCAGGATGACCGTTTGAATTCTTCTTTGGATCTTACGGTCCCTATTGACGATAAAACCAATTTATCAACGCGTTTTGCCTATGTGAGTAATTTATCAGGAGTGACCCCTACTCAGCCTGAAGGCAATTGGATTCAAACCCTGACGCCAAACGTGACGTTGACCCAGCAGCAAACCTGGGGCAATGTCAAACTGTTGTACAGCGATTTCTTTAACCTGAACGCACGCAGCTCAAATACCGGTCAAATCAAAAAAATACCGGAGTTGGACTTTACCTTTAACCCCCTCTTTGCCAAGAGTTTTCCCATGACCTTTCGCAGTCAGCTGGGACGTTATCTGGAACCAGAAAGTATTATCGCAGGAGAAGCACTCAACGAAATTAGTCGTGCGCTCTTTGATCTGTCTCTGGGCAGTAAGCAGTATGATCTGGGTCTGGGCAATAAAGTGAATTTTTCTGGCTCAAAAATAGAACAGCGTTTTTATCAGACTCTCGATGCGGCCTATCAGGTGACGGGGAGCGTCAACTATACCAATGATTTTAGCTCTTATTTCGTACCCAGTCTGACCTATCGCCGCACGGTACAGGATGAAGAAAACAACAACGTGCCCTTTGCCCGCTTTGATTCTCTCAATTTAAGCCAGGTGAATACGTTGACGGGGAATATCGGCATTGTTAATCTACCGGAATTTACCATGAACTTGACCGGCGGCTATGACTACAACGCCCGCCGGTATCAGCAGGTGGGTATGAACTTCCGCTCTCAAATCGGTAACCATTTTACCTTTAGCGGTCAGGCGGGTTATTTGCCCCTGCAGGTGACCGATCGTGACGTGGGCAAGGTGCTACGGTTTCCGGCCAATATTCCTGAAAATGTGGAGGGCCAGCCCCGTCGAATTTTTCCGGTGCTGCAAGGCGACACCCAGCAAACTATTCCCGTCACCGCTGCTGACGTGGGTAGTTTTAGCTTGTATGGGGGCACCTGGCAGCCCACCACCCTCGGCTTTCGTTACCGCAGTACTGAACAACCTCTGGCCATCGGCGCTTTGAGCACATATGGTCTTGAAAGCGGTGTGCCCGAAGGTTTTGAGTTTGGTATGAATATGGGGTACGACTTTGATCAGGGTCGCATCAACAATCTGGCGGGTCTGGTGAATGTGAAGCTGGCGGACTCTTTCCTGGGACTGATGGACTGGGAAGTGGGCCGCGGTACGGTGCGTGACGTGCTGGGATTACAGGATGTGCCAGACTGGTTTTTACATACGGAGCTGAGTCTGCAATTCGCCTTACAGCCCACCTTTTTGCCCCAGAATGGTGAAGAATGGGCGGCACTGGTGATTCCCTTTAAGCTGGTGGTGCGTAAGGATTTACACGACTTTATGTTTGAAGCGGCCTATGACGCTTTTTATAAGCAGTTCACCATGAATCTGACCCTGCTCGCCTTTCCTGAAATCAGTACCAATAGCCTGCTGCAAAACATTGATCAGGCCAATCAGGGCATTAATAGTCAGGTGAATCAGGTGAACCAGGCCAATCAGCAGCTCAACAATCGCCGTTAGCGTAAGTAGATTAGCGCAAAACTTCAACCTGTGTACCGGTTATTTTGAGCACCTGTACCGTGCCGCCGTAAGCGCTGGACATGCCCGTATCAATGCGCCATACTTTGCCTTCACAATCGCTATTGATCTGTTTTTGCACCGTATGGGCCACCACCATGCGCCGGGCCCCCATTTTTTTAAGGGTTCGCCCCAGGGTTTTGCAATCGGCTTTTCCCTGAGAGTAAAGGCGTGTCCAAAGCGGACTATCGTTACGGTTAAGTATATCGGGAAGAGGCGTGCCGCCCCTCAAAAAAGCCGCATAGTCATCGTTAATTTTGTCAACACCATATTCCACGTGATGGGGTAAAACCCCGCCGTGTACAAAAACGGTGTCCCCGTACTGAAAAATAACCGGCCGTTGGGTAAGCTGAATTGCGTATTTTCCACCGGGCCGAAAACTTTTCAGGCGCTGCTCAGGGGTTTGATTTTTAAAATTGTTCGGGTGAATGTAGCGAAAGTCACCCCGCACGTTCATGAGTTCGTGATTGCCGTTGAGCAGGTGCAACGTACTGTTGAACTGAGGTGCCTGTTGCTGCAAACGATGAATCCAGTCCAGCACTTCGGCATCTTGTGGGCCCCGATCAATGAGATCTCCCGTTTGTATAACCACCATATTTTTGCCTTGCCATATGTTCTCGCTGTTGGTGGCTCCCGCCAGACGAAAGGCCTGCTGAGCAGCATGAAGATCCCCATGAAGATCGCCAATGGCAATCACAACCGGATCTTGTGCCGGTGCCGCGGCAGCACAGGATATTAACAAGCTACCCGCCAGACACATGGCGATTTTAAACATCGTGCAGAATACTGTAAAGGGCGTTACGAGAGAGTTGAGTTTCTTCTCGCAGCTGCTGCAAAAGCGCTTTTTTATGCCATCCCTGAGCTTTTAAATCTTCATAACGGGTTCTGATAGCTTCTGGTTCGGACAACACCACTTCATGGCTTTCGGTGGCTCCGGCAATAACCAGCGTGATTTCTCCTTTTGGCGGGTGTTCGTCAAAATGCTGAGCCAGTGTCGTTAGCGAACCCCGTTGAACGTCTTCGTAGCGTTTGGTGAGTTCGCGACACACGGCCGCCTCCCGATCGCCGAACACTTCTTTGAGATCCCCAAGGGTATGTTTTAAGCGATGGGGAGATTCAAAACACACCAGCGTAGCGGATTCCTGGCGATAGCGCTGCATGAGTTGCTGGCGCTCGGTGCGCTGCCGGGGCAAAAAACCCAGGAAGAGGTAGGGCAAAGGAGGTAATCCTGATAACAGAAGAGCGGTAGGGGGTGCACTGGCACCGGGTAAGCACGTCACGTTGAGATTCGCTCTGGCAAGGGTTTCTACCAGGTGGGCACCGGGATCAGAAATCAACGGCAGACCCGCGTCAGAGACCAGTGCAATGTGTGCACCGGCC
The DNA here is from genome assembly GCA_964342365.1 of uncultured Candidatus Sericytochromatia bacterium. Classification (GTDB taxonomy): domain Bacteria; phylum Cyanobacteriota; class Sericytochromatia; order UBA7694; family UBA7694; genus CAXRDE01. The sequence goes on from CAYFGW010000028.1 coordinate 10,359, forward strand.
CTTAACTGTTCTATCAATGCTTCCGTTTGCTCATACTCATTGTGGGCATGAAAAGATTTCAGGGGCGTATCAATAGCATAATGGTTCAGAAGCTTACGGGTTTGTCGCGTGTCCTCTGCCAAAATAAGCTCCACGGATTTTAAGGTTTCCAGGCAGCGGAGGGTAATATCTTTGAGGTTGCCAATGGGTGTGGCACACACATACAAATGGCCCGACATACGTTTTATTCGGACAGAGTTAAAATATCGGCGCCGTCGGCGGTGACCACAATGGAATGCTCAAACTGAGCGGACCATTTACCGTCGTTGGTGACCGCGGTCCAACCATCCTCTAAGATGTGCAGTTCGTGACTGCCGAGGTTGATCATGGGCTCAATGGTAAAGGTCATACCCTTACGGATCTTGACACCGGTATTGGGTTTGCCATAGTGAAAAATAGAGGGCGACTCGTGAAACTTTCGTCCCAGACCGTGACCCGTAAACTCACGTACCACGCCGTAACCCCGGGCTTCGGCTTCGGTTTGAATCAAATGGCCAATGTCTCCCACACGCATGCCGGGTTTAACAATCCCAATGGCCTTGAGTGTGACATCGTGGGTAAATTCCACCAGCGCGCGCACCTCGTCACTGGGCTCTCCCACAAAGAAGGTGCGATTGGTGTCGCCATGATATCCGTCCTTGAGAGCGGTCACATCAATATTAACAATGTCGCCGTCTTTGAGAATCGTGGATTTGCTCGGAATACCGTGACAGATGACTTCATTGACGGAAATACAGGAACTTTTGGGAAAAGCCATACGCTGACCCGGAATTTCGCCGTATTTTAAAGGTGCTGGATACGCATCGTGAGACACAATAAAGTCATGGCAGAGTTGATCCAATTCTTCGGTGGAGACACCGGGCTTGATATGTTCTGCTACCATGTCGAGGGTTTGTGAGGCAATGCGGCCTGCCGCACGCATCAGTTCAATTTCTCGTGCACTTTTAATACTAATCATGAGTTTACCTTCTCTAATATCAGGCTCATCATACCACAGGGTGATTTGGGGCTTGCAGGGGAATCCATACCTGAAAGGTGCTGCCTTCACCTTCTTCACTAATGAGTCGCAGAGTGTACCCCATCCGTTCGCAGAGTTCAATCACAATGGCCAGACCCAGCCCTGAGCCTTCAGACTTGTAATTTACCTGATCTTCAGCCCGGTAAAAGGGGGTGAAAATTTGTTCCTGTTCCTTTTCTCGAATACCGGGTCCGGTGTCTTTCACTTCAATACACAAGCTGTGTTCACGGGTAAAGGTATTCATGTACACGTATTCCTGAGGAGGGGTATATTTGACGGCGTTGCTCAATAGATTGCTGACGATTTGCTTTAAGCGCTGTGGATCCGTATAAAGGCTATAGGGGCCGTTAAATTCCTGCCGCAGGTATAAGTATTTACTTTCGGCAGCCTGCTCGTAGCGGGAGAGACACTGCTGTAGCAGTTCTTCGAGTTTGACCTCATCGTAGTTTAAGTTGAGCTCTCCGGCTTCTATTTTTGAGATATCTAACAAGTCCTCAAACAGGCTGAGCAGGGATTTACCGTTATCATGAATGCGCTCCAGATAAAGGGACCGGGTTTCAGCATTCACTTCCGTCTGACTCAGAATTCTGGAAAACCCGATAATCGCGTTCAGGGGGGTACGCATTTCGTGACTCATTTGTGCCAGGAAACGGGACTTATAATCCACGGAACTTTTCAACACCTGCTGTTCAGACTCATAACGAATTCGAAAAAAATAAAGGCATATGCCAATAATAAATCCGTCCATCATGACGCTATAGCCCAGATCCATCTTCTGAGAAATCACATCGTTATAAGGCGGAATCCAGCCGGGGTAATGAATGTCCAGAGCTGTTAGTGTCACACCTGACGCCACGGTAATGAGCGTATAGATCAAATATCCGTGCGTACTGGGCAGCACAAAAGCTCCCATGACAATGAATGTAACAAGCACAGGAGGGATGGAACCCACCGCACCGTTATTCAGGGGCCAGGCGCAGAGCATCACAAAGAGGCTCAAATAACAAAATAGGTAGGATGACAAGATTTCGTCACCCTCGGTAAAACGCACCTTGAGATACAAATAGCAATTGGCGACCGAGCCAATCAGGGGTAGCCATATCATGGTAAAAGAAAGTCCGGCGAACCAGTTTAAAGCAGAGGCCAGCCAGGCCATCAGGGTGAATAAAATAATGGCCGTACACAACACCTGTCGCCGAGAGTAGTTACGGGACGGACTTTGAACGAGCCAGTAAAGCCATTTAGATGGCATGGTGCCTATTCAGAGAAATTTTCTTCCAGAGGGAGCAAAAATTTATCGTCTTGTGTTTCCGCGTACAAACGTTGTAAAATTTCGGTGGCTTCTTCACGATGCCCTTCTCCCAGAAGTACGTAGGCGTAGCCCATTTCGTGTGTGCGACGCGTATCTTCGTCGGGCGCGATTTCCATCAGAGCCTTAAAAATTTGGCCTGCCAGCGTATAATCTTTGGCAGCGTAAGCTTCCCAGGCATTGCTTAAGGTATAGTACATTTTTTTAATGTACCATAATAATCTAAAGGACATTGCGATGTTTGCACAACAGTGGCCCGAATTACGAAAAGCTTTTCTCCATACTCGTGAGCAAGTGTACTTGAATCATGCGGCGGTGAGTCCGTTGGCTCTGCCTGTGAAACAAGCCATGATTCATTACGCTGAAGAGCGTCACCTGTCGTGTATAGAAAATTATGAGGTGCTCATGGAGCGTATGCAAACCCTGCGAACGCATCTGGCCCGACTGGTGGGGGCTCTGCCCGAACAGATTGCGCTGGTGAACAATACCTCTACAGGGCTTAATTTACTGGCCACAGACTACCCCTGGCAAGCTGGAGATCGCGTGCTCTTGAATTCCCTGGAGTTTCCTTCCAACGTGTATCCGTTTTTGAACTTAAAAAACCGTGGGGTTGAGGTGGACTTTGTCAAACCTCGCGGTCATCATTGCCATTATCTGGAACTGGAAGATCTGCTGGCAGCTATCACCCCTCAAACCCGTGTTTTAAGTATCTCTCACGTGCAGTTTTTAACCGGCCAGCGGCACGATTTAGCAACCCTGGGTCAGGTGTGTCGTGACAAAGGCATCGTTTTTTGCGTGGATGCCATTCAATCTCTGGGAGCCACCACGCTGGATGTCAACGCGCTCCACATTGATTTTTTGTCCACCGGGGGGCATAAGTGGCTAATGGGGCCGCAGGGGCAGGGATTTGTATATATTCGTCCTGAGCTACAGCAACACATGCAGCCAGCGGCAGTGGGCTGGCTCAGTGTAGAAGACAGCTGGGAACTGTTGGATTATCAACTGAAATTGCGTGATGATGCTGCTCGCTATGAGTTGGGAACTTTCAATGGGGTAGGTATTACCACGCTGTTGGCTGCACGACAATTCTGGGACAGTTTTGACGCAGAGGGTCTCACCGCACATATTTTAGTCCTGACGGATCGTTTGGTAGAGGAATTTAAAACCCGTCATATTTCCGTGATTACCCCCGAGTCTTCCGCAGAGCGTCTGGGCATTGTGACTGCAGAAATAGAGGGGGCTGATGCCTATCAGCAGGCTTTAAATGCTCGCGGGGTCAAGGTTGCAGCCCGTGAAGGCCGTTTTTTACGGGTGTCTCCCCACGGTTATAACTCCGCTGAGGATATCATGCACTTTTTTGACGTGTTTGATGAGGTCAGGGGTTGATTCCGTCAACTTCCGAGAGAAAAGGTGATATCGTCCAGTTCGTCATCGCCAAATAGAGACGTAACGCCACCTGCTTCGGCAGGTTTTTCCTGTGCCGGGGCATCAGAAGCCGTCAAATCGGGCTCTGCCAAACCCAGACCAAAATCGAGTTCAATGTCTCCATCACCAAATAGAGAGGTCACACCTTCAGAAGTCACTGCTTCTGTTTCAGCAGGCGTGTCTTCGTCTTCATTAATATTGACCGCAAAGCGGCCAGCGTTAATCATGAGTTTGTGGGGCAGAATATTGCTCAGGCTTTCTGCGGGGGGTTGAAAGGCCGGGTCTTCGAAAAAATCGCCCTGTTCAATAGCGGCCATTTTGTAGAAAGCGTCTTCCCCTACCAGATTGTCGAATTCCGCATGAATAAAGCGTCCCTGGGATAAATAAATCTGTCCATCCACGCCGCTTTGTAAATCGCGAATATGAATTTTTTTCTGTTCATCAATGGCCGACAGATTCAGCTGTAGAAAGTCCAGCACCCCAATACGACTTAAGTACCCTTTAAAACCCACCTGGGTCATTTCAAACAAAATTTCTTTCAGACGTTTGGGATTAATGGGCCGCGTCAGAACACGACCAGACAGTTGGGTTTGAATAGACTCCGGTAGATTTCCAAGAAAAATCAGCCGCAGGTTCGGATAGTTTTGTTCTAACTTATATAAGAAAGGCTGTAAAACGCTTTCTTCCAGTTCGGCATCCAGCACCAGCAAATCCGTGGTGCCATCTTTGAGAAAAAGGTTGGCTTCAGACAGGGAGCGGGCCGACTCACAGTCAATACCTTCGGCCAATAACCCCCGCTGAAGCATCATGCGACTCATGGCATCTTCTTCAATAAGCAGGGCCCGTCGAATACGGGGACCGTGATGTTCTTCAGTGGTAGATTCACTTTCGTCTTGCTGGGTAGCAGCATTCATCATCAGGCCGTCAAAGGGCGTGTGTAAACTCTGTTCGGTGGGTTCTTGCCACACCTGTTCGGTAAAATCGCCGTTGCGAAACTTCAGGATTTTTTGAAAGGCCTCTGTACCGTTGCTGATTTTGTGTTTGCGTCCACCCTTCAAACTGCGCTGGTAAATTTCAGCGTGAATAATTTCACCCTGTTTTAAATACATCCAGCCCTCGTGGTTTAAATTGGCGTCTGTAAACACCAGAATGACGGCCTTTTGACTCCAGCGCAGGGCCTGCAACAGATCGGGAATACGCATGCGCTGCACCTGACCTTTAAGACCCTTACCGTCTTTTTTGAGCATTTGGCTCAGGGTTTCCGGGTGGAGTGGCGCTGGGAAAAATCCTAGCACCGACTTATAACCTAACAGTTCTTCCTGTTCAGGATACAGTTCCCCGCCCGTTAAAATGACCGAGCGGCGGGGGTAGTTTTCCAACAACCACCACGCCAGTTCTTCACCGTCTTCATCAGCGGTTTCTAAGTTGATCACACTCAGATCAAAAGGCTGGTTTTTAAAACGCTGGGTGGCATTAAATACGTTATCCTCAAAAGCCAATTCACAGCCCGGGGTAGCCAGAATTTTTTTGAGATATTTTAAATGTTCCGGGTCGTCTTCAAACACCAGAATTCTGAAATGTTGTGCCATGGTTATACCAGATCCGGGAAGGCTCCTGCCACCACTCCATGAATAATTTCGCCTTTGTCCACGTTGAGACCGTAAGACAGCAGGTGGTTTTCTTCCATGGCTTTTTTGTAGCCTTTTTCAGCCAGTTCCAACACATAGGGCAACGTGGCGTTGGTGAGAGCATAGGTAGAAGTACGGGGTACGGCACCGGGCATATTGGTCACACCATAGTGAAGCACGCCGTGTTTTTCAAAAATAGGATCACTGTGACTGGTAGGCCGAATGGTTTCCACACAGCCGCCCTGGTCCACAGAAATATCTACAATAACACTGCCCTCACGCATGGTTTTGACCATGTCTTCGGTCACCAGCGTGGGGGTTTTAGCACCGGGAATGAGTACTGAACCCACCAGTAGATCCGCAAAGGCCACACTGCGAGAAATAGAACCAATGTCTGAGGCCACCGTCTCAAAACGGCCCTTGAGAATATCGTCGAGGTAGCGCAGACGATCAATATTGCGATCAATAATGGTCACAAAGGCACCCATGCCCAGGGCCACTTTGGCCGCCTGGGTGCCGGTTACGCCCGCGCCAATAATCACCACATTGGCAGAAGGCACGCCCGAAACGCCTCCCAATAAAACGCCCCGTCCGCCGTTGCGTTTTTCCAGATACTGGGCTCCAATTTGTACAGACATACGTCCGGCAATTTCGCTCATGGGCGTTAGCAAGGGCAGAGAACCGTTAGGGCCCTGAATGGTTTCATAGGCAATGGCCGTACATTTGCTGTCCATGAGTCCTTTGGTCAATTCACGGGAAGCCGCCAAGTGAAGATAGGTGAAAATCGTCTGATTTTCTCTCAGCATTTCGCATTCGCTGGCCTGAGGTTCCTTTACCTTCAGGATCATGTCTGATTGGTCAAAGACTTCTTGAGCAGTGGCCAGAATTTTGGCGCCCACTTCTTCATAATCTTCGTTATTGAACGTGGAGTCTACACCGGCATTGTTTTCAATAAATACCTCATGGCCTCTGGACGTCAGGGCTTGCACCCCTGAAGGGGTAATGGCAACGCGGTATTCTTTGTCTTTGATTTCTCTGGGGATTCCGACTTTCATAATCTGTTCCTCGCGGCAAAATATTTACCTGTTATACCACGATGAGCACCACCAGAAAACCTTCGAATCAGGAATTTAGATCCAGTGTCCAATCTTTTACGGTATTCAGATAGTCATAACGGGTCATATCGTAGTAAATGGGCGTAAGGGCCACATATTTTTGGCTCACTGCCACCACGTCGGTGTCATCTTCTTCACCATGATCTACCACCACACCCGTTTGCCAGAAGTAGGACTTGCCGCGCAGATCCTGACGGCGTTCAAAAATGTCCTTGAAGCGATGCAGGCCCAGACGGGTCACACGGGTACCCGCCAGTTCTTCATAGGGAATAGCGGGCACGTTCACGTTGAGTACGGTATGGGGCTTGAATTCATTCCAGTTAATCTGATGCACCAGTTTTACCACCACCTGAGCGGCAGTATCGTAATGCATATCGTCAAAGCTGTCCAGAGAAACCGCAATGGCGGGCAGTCCGCGAATGGCCCCTTCTACGGCTGCAGAAACGGTGCCAGAGTAAATCACGTCGGTGCCCAAATTGGGACCGCGGTTGATGCCCGACACAATGAGATCAATGGTGCTGAGATCCAGCAGCATATTCATGGTGAGCTTGGCGGAGTCGCAGGGGGTGCCGTTGATTTTCCAGGCCTTTTTTACTTTAGGACTGTAGAGTTCGGGCACTTCTTCTGCTCGCAGGGGCTTGTGTAAGGTGAGACAGTGGCCTGTGGCACTGCGTTCGCGGTCGGGGGCGCCTACAAATACCTCATGTTCAGCTTCAGCCAGAGCATTTGCCAGTGCGCGAATACCCGGTGCGTGGGCACCATCATCGTTAGAAATAAGAATACGCATTAGTTTTGTTCTTCAGGGGGAATGAAATCGGGGGGGTACTGACGCTGGATGGCCGGACTATTGACCTGATCCACGGGGCGGAGACCGTCGTAGGAGGTGGGGCCAAAGGTTTCGATACGTGTATTAATAGGCACCATTTCCGTCCGCACATTGTCGCCGTTAATTTCTACCATCACCATGTGATAAATGCCCTGTCCAAAGCCTTTTTTCTTATCCAGTGGCGAGCCTGCTCCACCGCTGACCGTGTAATTGATGCCGTTAAAGGTTTGCTCATCGTAAAGGTGAATGTGTCCCAGGAACACATGATCCACCTGATACTTCTCGTTCAGTTTCATCCAACGGGCACCCACTTCAGGGCTTGGAGACAGTTTGTGGGCCCAGGGTCCTACGCGGGGAGGCGTATGAGAGAAAACAAATTTTTTCTTGTCCGTTTGAAACTGTTTTTCCATCCAGGCAAACTGACGCTCGGTAAAGTTGTAATTGGCACTGTCCATCATAATGAAGCGGGAGTTGCCGTAGTCAAAGCTGTAATCATCGAGTCCCGTTTCGGGATTAGGCTGGGTGTAGCGGGTTTCGTAATAAGAGCGACCGAATAAAATATCGTGATTGCCCACCACCGTCAGGTAGGGCACTCTGGACTTGCTGGTGATTTTTTCAAAGGTCTTCCAGTGAGGACGTAAGCTATCAAAGGTAAAGTCGCCCAGATTGACCGCAAAATCAGGGTTCAGGGCATTCATTTGATCAATGACTTTGGCATAAATTTTGTTGCCGCCGGTGGTCCAGGGCAGGGAGTTGCGGTTATCGCCCATAATAATAAAGCGAATGCTGCCGTCATAGGGCTTCTGCTGAATTTTTTGAATATTGGTGACCGTATCGCCAAATACGGGCTGACTTTCGGTGTTAAAGGTGTTAACACGAGGACGATTTTGTCCGTTAAAACCGGGAGGTGCTTGTGTTCTGGGCAGCGGACGCTGACAGGCTCCCAACAGGCTGACGGTAACCAGTGCAAACCCGAGCACCTGACCTAAACGGGACGTCAACATAAGCAATACTCCTCTACGGCAGCATCAGAGAGCGAGGGTGTCCAGGATGTTGGTGTTGAGCCATTGACAGAGAATAGCTGCGACAGCCACCGGATAGTTCCACATCAGCACAAGGATGCTTTTACGTTTATTTAACCAATAATCTATATAGACATTACCTGAATATAATATCACAAAGAGGGGTAAAATCCAATCATACAGGTTAATGAAGGGGTAAAACTCACCGGCGGCGGGAATATGTTTAATTAATGGATACATCCAGCCGTAATATACAAAAAACACCGGCAAAAGCAGCCAGAGGAACACAGAATGGAATAAGCGATCTGTGGTGTTCTGCTTGAAAAAGCAGAGCGGAAAATAGCTTACGCCGAGAGCTACAGGCAGTGCCAGTACAATACTAAACAGGTCTTTGTCAGAGCGCGAAAAACTGTAGGCGTACACACAAAATAGTGCCACGGGCAAACTCAGGCACAGTCCCCAGCGTCCGCGTTTAAAATATTGAAACACCAACAACATGCCGCTGGCTATTAGCAGACCCACAGTGCTGTAAATTCCCTGTTTTAAGAACACGTTGGGTGCGGCCAGGAGTTGGCTCAGAGCTAGCGCACTGCTCAAAGCCAGCAGGGAAAGCCCCGTACTCCACGTTAACCAATAGCTGGCGAGTCCGCGTCTGGAATCCCGTTGGGCAGGTTCAGATACCCAAAACGAGCCACACAGCATGAGCACGGCCAGCACAAAAAAGCCGTAGCCCAGTCGGAGTCCGCCGGTGAGTAGAGAATTTAGCTGGGCAATAAAGAAATAGATCGGTGTTTCGGACATTGTAGATCCTCTCCGTTAAAATCGCGGCCTTCTGCCATCACCACCGCTCGACAGCCGCGGCACACGTCCTTGAGTTCGCAGCTGCCGCACAAGCCCGTTAAACGATCTTCAAGCTGTCTGAACTTCTGCAGATGCTCAGACTCTCTCCAGACCGCCATAAATCCTTTTGCACCGTCATTGTGCATATCTACATGACTACAGGGACTACAGCGACCGTCCACCTGGATGCTCAACATGCGTCTACCTGCGCTACATCCGGTAATTCCCGCCTGTTGCATTTGCCGGGCTTTGCCCATGCGCAGAAACGTATAGGAAGTGTCCGTCATCAGCGCAAAAGGGGCTTTTTGCCAGTACCTTAACAGCTCTTGTAACTCCTGATGCCCCCGGGCGTCGAGCTGATGGGTAGCCAGCCATTCTGCGTCTGCCTGGGCTGCTTTGGGTCGGAGTAAATTGACCATAGCAGCTCCTTTTTTTAGAGCTAGCGTCAATACATTATCCAGGTCCGAAAGGTTTTTACGGGTCACCAGAATATTCAGGCCCCAGCGTAGACCTGTGATGCTGGCGTGTTCAATGCCCTGAAGCACTTTTTCAAAATGGGGCCGGGTCACTTCATGCATCGCGGCGGTAGAGCCATTTAGAGAAAACTGGATCTGACCCAGGCCAGCGGACTTTAGCTGTTGGGCTTTGGCGGCGGTGAGCAGGGCTCCGTTGGTGGTGAGATTGGCCACGAGGCCAGCGGCGGTGGCCCGGGCCACGTAGTTCACAAGTTCAGGATGCATCAGAGGCTCTCCTCCACCCAGTGCCAGTTGGAACACCTGATGCCGGACGGCTTCTTCGAGCAGACGCTGATAAGTAGTGGGTGACATATAGCGATTGGGCGTACTTGCTGTTTGATTGCTAAAAAAGCAGCCAGAGCAGCTTTGTTGACAGGCATCTGTTAAACTCAGGTGCAAGACTTCAGGCGCCATGCGAGAGCGTAAAGGAGCCTTCAGGATTTTTGTCTCTGAAATCATCGTTTCCAGGTCTTCTAAGGAGTTCTGTTCAAGCGAGTGATCCGTTTTGTGAGGAGTTTTGGTGATAAAATTTTTGGCCACGAGATAATGGCGAAACTGGAGGGCTTTCAAGGACCAGAGTCTTTGCCCGGACAGGATGCGGTGTAGGGTCTGTAACCCTTCCAGATCCAGTTCCAGAGTTTCAGCAGTGCGACGATGAAACCAGAGGGCAGCCAGAGGTTCGGCCCGCATCAAGGTCTGTGGGTTGAGTGTATACATCAGGGATAGCTATAGGCCAGTCCCAGTTCTTTGCGCAACTGACGATTGTATTTGTCTTTGAGTTGATCCAGAGCAGCCTTTTGGCGCTGTTCCAGATTAAAAGAACTCAGGCTTACGCCCACAAGCGCCGGGGCACCAATAGCCACCGCCACCGTGGCCCGCTGTTGTCTACCTTCGGGAGTGGTCCAGTCAAAAGCACCTGCCAGGGTTTCGGCGGCCACATAGAGCGCACTGCTGAGCCAGAATCCCAGCCAGAGCGAGGTGTCAAAATTTTCGAGGCGCTCCACCCGATCCAGATGCCAGCGGGCATCGCTCACTTTGCGCGTGAGTTCAGGCATGAATGAATTCAGGTAATAATACCTGTCCGGTGTGGCAAAGGTGCTAAACCCGAATTCATCCCCGGAACGCACGATGTCCGCAATGCCGTACTGCTGGTAGTAGTTCTCTTTCTGGAGTTGCGTGTAGTGAAAAAAACGCTCAGGATCTTCAGGCGTCCGGTTCCAGTTAGACAAAGAGACCGCACAGCTTTGTAGCAGCAAACAAAAGATTAAAAGCAGAGGTAAAAAACGTTTCAAGGGGATACCGCCAGTGTGGGCTCAGGAATTAACGTAGAAAGGTTAGAAGGTTCAAGTTGTAACTGTTTTCGGAGCGCTGCGTTGTATTTGAGACGTAGTTTTTCGTATTCGGCTTCGCGAAAATAGTCTGTAACATATTGCCTTGATATTTCTACAGCAAGATATATGATGGTATTCGTCAAAATTATGACCCATATATTCTGCTCCAGATTAGAAGATTCGCTTCCAGAAGAGTTGTTGCCGCTATAATTAAGTGCTTCGCCCGAAGCCACTCCTGTATAAACGGCAAAGAAGGCATACGAGATTAGCCATCCAAATGCACCGATGGTACTAATATTATCAACCGTTTCGTAATGCTGTTCTGCATCAGGGACCAGAGACTGAACGATTGGGAAAAAAGTGTCTAGATCGTATTTTTTATCGGGCTCTGCAAAAGTGGAAAAGCCTGAACCCTCCATAGAAGCTATGCCGAACTTCTCGTAATACGCTTGTTTCTCTTGCTCAGAATAACGAGAAAGTTCTTCTGAGTCAGCAGGCAGATCTCGCCAGCGGTAGACGGTGGCGGCACAGCCCTGAAGTTGAAGGAACACGAGGGTAACAATAACCCAGCGAAAAATAGTCATAACACCATCATAGCCCAGGCAGAGAACAGACACAATCTTATCAATCTGCGGGATACTATTTTGAGAAACCAGAGACAGAGAAAACGAGGAGAACGGATATGGGGTTTGAAGAACAACTCACCGGAGGACATCCCAATTCACTGGGCAATACGGTAGAGGTGGTGGAACAGGTGCTTCAGGACCGCGCGAAGTTAGCAGAATTATTTGCCTGTTACGACAGTCAGGATGAAGTGGTACGTTTGCGCACGTCCAGTGCCCTGAAACGGGTGGTAAAAGCGCAGCCAGAATGGTTTGAACCGTATCTTGAACCGCTGGTTTATCGTATTTCCCGGCGGGAGCAACCTTCCACCCGGTGGAGTTTTGCAGAAATGATGTTGACCCTTGAGCCGCGTTTGTCAGCTGATCAGAAGCAAAGCGCTACCGACACCATGCTGGAATATTTGTCCACATCTGATGATTGGATTGTCTTGATGCGTTCTGCTATTACCCTGAGCGAGTGGTGTACTGACCGTGAAGACTTGCGGACCCAACTCGTTCCGCTACTCAAAACCATGAGCCATGATTCCCGCAAATCCGTGGCCAACAAAGCCCACAAGCTTCTTGAAAAAATCCTGTAAAATGCCTGATAATATAAGGTAAAGCTCCTGTGAAGAGGTAGACGAATGGGCGTTGGCTGCCAGCACAAAGAAAAAGAGCTCCGACTGATGCGCAAACACCAGAGCCGCGTGCTCAAAATTGCGCTGGCGTTGAATGCAGCCATGTTTATTATAGAAATGGCCACCGGCATTCTTTCAGGTTCCAATGCCCTTAAAGCGGACGCGCTGGATATGTTCGGTGATGCGCTGGCCTATGGTTTTAGCCTGTATGTGGTGGCTCAGAGCATGCAGTGGAAAGCCCGGGCTTCTTTGCTTAAGGGTGGGTTTATGGCTTTTTTTGGCCTGGCGGTGGCAGCTGAAACCCTGTGGCGTGTGCTGTTTCCCATGGTGCCCGAATCCTTTACCATGAGCAGCATCGGTGTGCTGGCACTGCTGGTCAATATTACCTGCCTTTATCTGCTTAATCGTCACAAAAACGACGATATTAATATGACCTCTGTGTGGTTATGCTCTCGCAACGACATTTTTGCCAATGTGGGCATTATTGTGGCTTCTGCGGGGGTATTTTTAACCCATAGCCAGTGGCCCGATGTGTTTGTGGGAGCCGTTATTGCCTGTTTGTTTTTACAAACCTCCGTGGGCGTAATTCGTGATTCGTATAAGCATCTGAACGCGATCTAATGGACCCTGTAAACCAATGGACACCGTAGAAACTCAGTTACACATTGGCGGCATGACCTGTGCGGCCTGTGTCTCTCACGTGGAAAAAGCCCTTTTACAAGCTGATGTGGAGAGGGTTGAGGTCAATCTGGCCACAGAAAAAGCGTATATCCAACACCACAGCGATATTGCCACTTTGATTCAGCAGGTAGAAAAAGCTGGCTATACAGCCCACTTGCCCGACCCAAAAGACGATACTGACGCACAGCGACAGCAAGAACTACAGCATTTGCGTTGGCGCGTGTGTGCAGGGTTGTTGCTCTGTGCCCCACTGGTGCTTCCCATGCTACTCATGCCGCTGGGGTATCACTGGCAATTGCCCGCGATCTGGCAACTGGCGTTGGCTGCTCCCGTACAGTTTGTTTTGGGTGCTCGTTTTTACAAGGGGGCCTGGAAAGCACTGAAAAACGGCGTGGGTAATATGGATCTGCTGGTGGTGATGGGTACCAGTGCGGCCTTTGGAATGAGCCTGTATCAGATGCTTCAGGCCAAAACAGAACTGTACTTTGAGAGTGCCGCCGTGGTGATTACGCTGGTACTGCTGGGAAAATACTTAGAGCATCGGGCCAAATACCAGACGGCTGCCTCCATTCGGGCATTATCCAAACTTCAGCCTGAAACTGCCCGCGTGCTCAAACAAGGCGAACTGGTGGAAATGACCATCGAACAGATTGTCACCGGAGACCGTGTGGTGGTCAGGGCCGGGGAGCGTATTCCCGTGGACGCCACGGTGGTGAGCGGAGAAAGTGAAGTGGATGAATCCATGATCACAGGAGAAACTTTGCCCGTGTTCAAGCAAGCCGGAGACCCCGTCACGGGGGGATCCCTCAATGTGGATGGCTACCTGGAGCTAGAAACCCGCGCCACGGGCGCTGCCACAGTGCTGGCAAGAATGATTCGGCTGGTGGAATCGGCACAGGCTGCCAAAGCGCCGGTGCAAAAGCTGGTGGATCGTGTAAGTGCAGTGTTTGTACCGGTAGTGGTGGGCGTGGCGCTATTGACCTTTCTGGGCTGGTGGCTTAGCGGTGCGTTGCTTTCTGTGGCGGTACTCCGTGCTGTGGCGGTACTGGTGATCGCCTGTCCCTGTGCTTTAGGACTGGCTACACCCACCGCGATTATGGTGGGTACCGGTGTGGCGGCTCGCCACGGTATTTTAATCAAACATGCTGAAGCTCTGGAACAAAGTCATCGGGTAAACTGTGTGATTTTTGATAAAACGGGCACTTTAACGCAGGGGAAGCCTCAGGTTACCCGGATTATTTCTTTAGACCCGGAGGGTGATTCAATGTTACGCATCATGGCGGCCCTGCAACAGGGTACACATCATCCGCTGGGACAGGCGCTTTTGAAAGCCGCTGCAGAACAAAACCTGATTTTGCCGCGGGTTCGCTTTTCAAAAAACCTGCCGGGTGTGGGGGTTCAGGGCCGCATTGATGGTCAACTTTATCGACTGGGTAACCAACGCTTGCTGGATGAACATGGATTAACACCCCCTGAAGCGTTACACTCAGCTCTTGAACAGGCAAAAACTGCTGGGGAAACCCTGTCTTATCTTTGTGATCAGGAGCAAGTTCTGGCAGCTGTGCTATTTTCAGATGGTGTAAAGACGACCGCCCGGGAGACCGTTCAAACTCTTAAAAAACAAGGTATACACACGGTACTCCTGACCGGAGACCACAAGTTAGCAGCCCAAAAAGTGGCGCATGAATTGGGGCTTGATGAAACCCATGCAGGCGTTATGCCGCAGCACAAAGCAGAATGGGTACAACGCTTGAAGCAAGAACATAAGACCGTTGCCATGGTGGGAGACGGCATTAACGATGCACCTGCCCTGGCAGCAGCAGATGTGGGATTGGCTATGTCTACAGGCACAGATGTAGCCATGGAGGCCGCAGGGGTAACCCTCATGCGGGGGGACCCTTTACTGGTGCCCGATACGTTTGATATTTCTCGGCACACCTACCGCAAAATTCGTCAAAACTTGTTCTGGGCCTTTGTTTACAACGCGGTGGGTATTCCCCTGGCGGCCCTGGGTTTTTTGAACCCCATGTTGGCAGGACTGGCCATGGCCATGAGCAGTGTGAGTGTGGTGGGAAATGCACTGCGATTGCGAGGGTGGCGGGCGACGAAATAAGGGGGCGAAACAAGGCATGCCCGTCAGGGGGCGTTCTCTGCGGCCCGTCCTTGGGCCTCCGTTCACTTCGTTCAGTCCCTCGCGCTGACGCATCCTGCGCGCTCGGTCCTTCAAGACCCCTTCTGGGCATACCTTGTTTCTTTGGCTGCTTTTTGGATTGTCATTTGCTCTGGGACGTGTGGGTTTGAACTGGCAGGGCGGGGGTGTTATATTCAAAATTGAGGTGGCCCGTATGCGAAAAATGTTCTTGTTTGGACTTGTTTTTGTAGTGAGTCTTGGAATGGTGTTGGCATGTGCACCGTCGCAACAAAATGAGCATGTGCTTGTTTTACCAGGAGCAGAACGTCAGCCTCTTACTTCTTTTTTTTAGGGAGTCCAAAGCCAGGGCGCACGGTAGTTACAGACCCTAACGATCTTACTCCCATTAACTCTGAACTCTATGAAGGAATTTCTCAGTACCCATAGGGCATAAATACCCCAACCATAACGAGGTTTGGTTGGTGGTGTAGAGAAATACACCGTCAGGTGTCATGCGTTGACTTTTCTGCATCAGGCTGTATACTAGCAGTATGGTAGTGCATAAAAGAAGAGTTAACTATAGGCTGTACCCAACTGCTAAACAGCAGGAGGCAATGTTGGTGTTGCTCAAAAAACACCAGCTTATGTACAATGCTGGTCTTGAGCAAAGAATAACTGCTTACAAAAAGTCTGGCGTTAGCCTGACTTATCAGGACCAGGCAAAGGACTTGACCGAGCTTCGTTCTGCACTGCCAGAATTCAAAGCCGTCAATGCTCAATCCTCTCAAAACACGCTCAAACGCTTAGATAGAGCCATGAAAGCATTCTTTCGCAGGGTCAAATCAGGTGACA
>CAYFGW010000029.1:0-26092 GCA_964342365.1 uncultured Candidatus Sericytochromatia bacterium
TCATGCCTATACCGGTATCCTGTACCACAAAAACCACTTCATTTGATTCGCGATAGGCTTCCAGCATCAGCGTGCCTGATTCCGTGAATTTGGCGGCGTTAGATAGCAAATTGAGCAGGCATTGATAGAGTTTGGTGCGATCGCAGTACAATGTTCCTAAATCGGGAGCACAGTTGACCTTGAGGCGATTCTGATTTTTTTTAGCCAGCGGTAGCACCGTTTGATAAATGTCCCGTACCAGTGGAGCCACTTCGAATTTCTCTGCGGACATATTCATTTTGCCCGCTTCAATTTTGGATAAGTCCAAAAGATCGTTAATCATAGAAAATAAGTGCTGGCCGGATGTCTGAATGGTGTTCAGATGATTGCGCATTTTTTCCCGGGGCACGTTTTCTTCCTGTAAAAGCTCCGTGTATCCCAGAATCACGTTCAGGGGGGTGCGTAATTCGTGAGACATATTGGCCAGAAACAGGCTTTTTGAGGCATTGGCCAGTTCTGCATCCTGGCGAGCCTGTTGAATGGTGTTTTCATAGGCTTTCTGATCGCTAATATCTTCAATGTAGAGAATAAAGTATTTTTCTGAAAGGCCCTCAATGGGCCTGAGGGCCACCTTGGCGGGAAAAACCTGGCCGTCGTAGCGCTTAAAGTGTAGCTCTGTAAGAGCTTCAGGAATATTTTCCACGGGCATGAGCGTAAATTGTTCAATATTGGCCTGGCTCATTTGAGCGCTGCTACAGCCAAAAATTCGTTCACAGGCGGGGTTCCATTCTGTCACCTGATAATGTTTATCCAGGGTCAGCATGCCGTCATAAGCGGTTTCAAAAATACTGCGTTTACGAGATTCACTGGCAAGAATCGCTTCCGAGGCTTCTTGCTTACGTAAATCGTTGCGCCAGATTAAATAAAACATGGAGGTTAATAAAAAGAGGTTCACCAGTAGGGTGGTATAAGAGGTACTGCTGGACTGGTTCCACTCTCTGCTAATTTCTTTGCTAATGCGCTGAATTTCCTGTTTTTGCCCGGTTTGCATGACCTTGAAAATATCGCGAATATTGTCCATTTTTTGCTTGTTGTACGCCAGGAGTTGCCGGAGTTGGGACGTGTTTTGCAGGTCAGGGTTGGCTTTGCGATAAGCGATGCCTTTCAGCATGCTCTGTCGCATTTGGTGGGATTCACTCACCAAATTTTCCCGCAGTGTTCCAGAAGTTTTCAACTGTCGCATCAGGTCGGGCAAGACCCGTGAAGCGCTGTTGTAGGGCTCCAGGTATTCGGGTTTGCCGCTGAGCAAAAATCCCCGATAGCCCGTTTCCAGATCTTGAAAAGCCGAAAGTAACAGCTGGCGCTGGCGGGTCAATTCTTGCAGTTGAATAGACGTGTGGTGGTTGGTGTACAGTTCGTCCAAACTGATTTTGGCAATGTAAAAGTTTAGCGTAATGAGCGTTAGAGCAAACACATAAACGGTGGTTTGTAGCCAGTTTAACCCACGTTTCCTGAAGGGCCTTTTCACCTTCACGTGAGATTTTGTAGCGCGTCAAAACCTTTGAGCAGCACATCCTCACCTTCTACAATGGGACGCTTAATGGCCGAGGGGTTGTTGATGAGCATTTGAATCTGATGAGGGCTGTCAGCGGCTTCGTATTCCGCCTTGAATTTACGGTAGGTGGTGCCTCGCTTATTCACGGGGAGTTCTCCGAAGTGATGCTGCCAGCGTTCTAAGTCAGCGACGGTGGGAGGTTGCTTTTTATAATCTATAAAAGTATAGGCCATGCCCTGATTATCCAGGTGCTGAAACGCTTTTTTCATGGTGGAGCAATTTTTGATGCCGTAAATTTTGTACATTATTTTCTCTTTCACTTCTTACCCACTTTAAAACCAGCGCAAAAATTTAAAAATTCCCGTTAAAGAAACCAGAAAGCTGAGCACTGCACAGCTAAGTAACAAAATTTTGTTGGTGGCAGCATGGGCGGAATATTTCATTAAATGAAACTCCCACATGCGATTGTACCAGCTCCACAACGCTTTACGTCGGGCCAATAGATTACCACTCCGGGGATCCAGATAGATTTCGGTCTTTTGCGCATCGTCAAAGCGAGCCCGAAACACGGGCTGTGAAGAGAAATAATTGCCTTCAGAAGTAGGTAGTAAATCAATGGTTTGCAGCAGTCCTGAGCCCAGGTACTGGTACTTGGCGATTTTGGCCGCCAGGGCGGGGCTGATGGGGCTATGCATTTGTCCCTGTTGATCCATCAATTGGACCGGCTGATTTTTTGAGGTAATGCGGTAGAAGGGCTGATCTGCCAGCATGATTAATTCCAGAGAGGTGACGGGGTCGCTGATTCTTTTTTTGACGTCTGCGGGGGTGAGTTTGACCTGTTCCAGGGCCAGGGGTACGGGAGCCGGGTTGGTGTACAAATCCCCAAAATTCCAGAAGGCCATCAAAAAACCGCTCAAACTCCAGAGCATAATTTGTAAACTCACCACAAGTCCCACATAACGGTGAAAGCCACGGCCCAGACCGGCCAGAAAACGCTGTATCATGGCACACAGCAAAACATATTGGACAGGTTTTTGCCTAGGGGGTTGAACTTTTTAGCAAGTTTTGCGTCTATGTATTATGCTAAAAAAGATGTTGCCCCATTCTTTTCGTTTGACTTCTCGCGTCAGTGCTTCACGGCTGACGCTTCTGGGTGCTGTGCATTTGTCCGCACATCTTTGTCTTTACACACCGGTCCTGATCAACCCCGCAGTAGCTCAGTCCGCCATGGCCACCCGTACGGTCGAGTATCAGGTGATTAACACCATCTTGCGTTTTCGCACCCGCCACGGAATAGGATCGCTCAAACGCCATGCCGCCGCCAGTGATGTGGCCCGCACCCATGCAGTGGATATGCAGGAAAACGGTTTTTTTTCGCTGGTGTCACCGGACAAAGGGAGCTTAAACACTCAGCTTCAGTACGCTCGCATTAGCGCAAGGCCCCTGCACACCTTTGTGGCTCTGGGTAAAGATGCCCGGGCGGTGTTTTCCCAGATTAAAAATTTACCGGCTCTAAAAGATGAAACCGCCAACCAAATTGCGGTGGGGCTAAGTCAGGGCAATCACCCGCAGTTAGGACAGGTCTACTGGGCCACCATTGTGCTCATGGACAGTGTGGTGACGATAGATAATTTGCCCCGCGAAGTGGATGTGAAACAGCGAATCGTTGTGCCCGTAAGCGTGCGTGCCCCTTATCGTAACCCTCGCCTGCCGGTGACGGCACCTTCAGGACAGGTGAATCAGCTTCGTCCTTTTAAGCGAGAAGCCAATAAGGCGTATTTTCAGGTGTCGTTTCGTGAAAAGGGACGCTATGTGTTAGAGGTGCTTGTGGATAAACCCGGTCAGGGACCCCGCGTAGCCTGCATATTGCCCGTATACGCGGGGCAGAGTTATCCGAAAAACGCCCCTGAAGAAACCGCCGCACACCAGGCCTACGCCACGCCCCGTCAGGCAGAATCTGCATTGTTAGACAAGCTCAATCAGGCCCGAAAAAAAGCTGCGCTTCCGATGCTAATACCCGATGCCAAACTGGCTCAGGCGGCGCGTTTACACAGTCAGGATATGGCCAGTCGTCAGTTTTTTGCTCATGTCAACCCCGAAGGGCTAAACCCCAACGCTCGCTACCAGAACATCGGCGGGTTTGGGCACGTGGGTGAAAATATTGTTATTGAAAACAATTTACAAAATGCTCACCGTCAGCTCATGGCCAGTCCCGGCCACCGGGCCAATATTCTGGATCGGGACACCACCCATGTGGGTATTGGTATAGACATCAAAGATCAGCGCTATTATATTACCCAGTTGTTTCAACACCGAGAGCCTCCTCACGACCTTTTAAAACTGCGGGAGCAAATTCAGGGATGGCTGGACAGTTACCGTGCGGAGCAAAAGCAGCCCCTGTTGCTTCAAGATACTCTCTTGCAGGGACTCACTGATACCTATGCCGAAAATATGGCCCGTACGGATCAGTTAGATTATCAGGGGGTAAAACAGCTTAGTCAACAGTATCTTGAGCAGGGTGGGAGCTATCAGCATATGACCACGCTGGTGCTCAGCGGACGCAATTTTAAAGACATGATTGCTCGTCTAAAAAAGCATGAAGACGTACTGAATCAGCCTCACTGGGAGCGCTACGGGCTGGGGCTTTCTCAATCAAACTCAGTGCAACAGGGCGAAAACACCCTCTGGCTCACCCTGGGTCTGGCGGCGGACTGATGTTTTAAAACGCAGCACTCGCTCGGGCAAACTGTCCGGAGGCAAACGACTCGGGTCAGCAGGGGCTCGCAATACCTGAGCCAGTGCTCGGGCGTGGCGAGGGATTTGGAGCAGTCCCCGGGTAGAGAACGCCCCCATAAGCCACAGGCGCTCGTGGCCGGGTACGGGGCCACATAAAGGCTGGCGATCCGGGTGTAGGGTTGCTCTGACGCCACTCCATACCTGTAGTGGAACGGCCTTTTCCAATTCAGGAAACCAGTGCAGGCGGCTGCATAAGTCCTGCCATGCCTGTGCCGGGGGCCAGAGCGCATCATCACGATAAAAGGTGGCCCCGGCAATATAGCGATAGAGGGGGGCTGAAGTTGACTTTGAAACGCCCAGAGGAACCACATAGCGTCCGCCGCCGCTGACACACACGGGCAAATTGATGGGACTTTCAAATAAAATAACTTCACCGCGCTTGGTGCGCAGGGGCACGTGGGGGAAAAACCGGGACAGCTCGTGGCCAGGGGCCAGCACCACGTGCTCAGCGGTCAGAGAAAGGCTCCGACTTTTGACCTGCCAGCCCCGGGAATCGGGCTTCAAGACCGTGTCTTGCTGGTGGAGAAAGCAAGAGGACAGGTGTTCTTGCTGAAGGTAAGCCAATAAGGCCGAAAGATTAACGTGAGCCGCTTCAGGGAAAACGTAGGCACTGTGAATGTGCTGAAGCGGTGTAGTCATGGGTTGAGGTGAAACGGGATAATGTTCAAGTTCCTGTTGTGCTCTTTGAAAGGAACGCTCAAACTGACGCTGGCTGTCCTGAGTGACCGCAATCCGCCAGAGTGCTGAGGAGGTGTAAAAAGGCGCATCATGATTTTGTAGATAGGCGGTCTGTAAACGCTCCAGCCAGGACCGGGCGTAGGCAAAGGCTTCCATCGCCCCCGGTTTGGGATAGAGGGTGCGGCCCGTGAACGGATGCAGCATGCCCCGCAGCACCCCCGATGCTCCGCGCGCAGAAACGCCTTTTTCCACCAAAGCCAGCTGTTCAGGAGCATAGCCTTGTTGAAGCAGATGTTCAAATAAACACCAGCCTGCCAGCCCGCCGCCCAGAATGACCACCGCTTTGTGAGATGTTACGGCAGGCTTCAAGGACGGCGCTCCAGGGCGTTGATATAATAGGTCTTTTTACGCAGGATTTCGACACCTTCAAGGGCTGACAAGGTGGGGGCGGCTACGGTCATTTCCCGCTTATTGTGGGCCCCGGGAAGATTGCCTATGTAAAGGCCTGCATCCACCATGGCGCGGCGCAGCGGCGTATTGGCGGCATAGGTCACCAGCCGGCCTTCGGACATAAGATGTTGACCACTCCACTGAAAGCATTCCTGAGTCCAGCAGTCGGGATTGTCTTTGGGGCCAAAGGGATCGTGATACACCGCGTGCACCCGCAAATCATCGGGGAGCGCTATATCTTGCCAGCGAGACGGGTAGACGGTGAGGGAGATTTCTCCGGTGCGAAGGTTCTCATACCGGTATCGGACACCCGTTCCGGCCTGCTGAATACCCTGTTCCAGTAGCTCACAAAGGGTTTCTAAAAAATGCTCACGGTGTAGTAAGGCTTGTAAATGCTCCACCGGCAGCGGCTCCTGTTCTACCACGTGATACTCCAAACTTTTGCCCTCAAGGACAGCATGGCGGGCCGTGGTCAGAAAATTGAGACCCGTTCCAAGCCCCAGTTCCAGTACCCGCCAGGGGGAAGGCTGCGTTTCAAGAGCGCTGCTTTTGTAAAAGACGTACTCACTTTCTCCCCGCGCACCGCGCAGGGAGCGAAAGTGCAGGTGGTTTTCGTTATTTAAAAACGTGAGTGAGCCGTCGGCAGTGGTAATCGGCACATAGTGTAAATGATTCATATCAACTTTGTGTGTCATTTTTTTTACAACCTGCTTGCATTTCAAAATAGAGATTTTGTACAATCTAGGAAGCACAGGTCTTTCGTGAGCTCATTATAACGAAAGACAGACGGGTTTGTAGTGATGTATTCTAACCACATAGCAGAAGCCATATGACGTCCATTAGCGTAGAACAGGCCGCAGATTATTTACAATGTGCCGCCGATCGCGTTTATCGTCTGATCCATAATCAGGAGCTGGTTGCCACCAAAGTCAATCGCTACTGGTATATTTCCGAAACGTCATTAAAATCCTTTTTCTGGAAGGAACTTTGCAAGCGGGGCCGTACGCTCTTAGACAGCAGTGAGTATGCTGCCGCTTACACGCTTTTTCAATCCGTTGTACGCCATTTTCCGGAACGAGAAACCGGTTATTACTTTGCCGGGGTGGCGGCAGAACGACAAAACGATGCCCACACGGCCTGTGAGCACTACGAAGAAACCAAGCGCCGTTTTCAGGATCTCAGGGCTTATAAGGCTCTGGCTCAACTGTATTTTCAACAAAAAGATTACCAGAAAGCCCTCAAAAACTACCTGGGATTAGAGCAACGGCGAGAGCTGGAACTTAGTGAACTGTATAATCTGGGGCTGACCTACTTTCATCTGGAAGATTTTGAGGCGGCCCGGGAATGCCTTGAAGATGTGATTGTGGAAAATCCGGCCCACGACAAAGCTTTTTATGCGCTCGGTATGGTGGCCAGTGCCCAGCAGCACCGTTCCGAAGCCCTGTCTTTTTATCAATCGGCGCTGACCCTTGATCCACAAAATACCCATTATCAGTATGCGCTGGGCTACGCTTATGCGGCATTACACAAACTGGACCCCGCCATGGACTGGGTCCAGAAATCTTTGCAGAGTCACACCGGTCACTCCCGAAACCAGGAAAATCCTGCGGCGTATTTTACTCTGGCCAAGCTGCGACAGCAAAAAGGAGACGAAGCCGGGGCCGTGGTGGCTTATACTCAGTATTTGCGCTTTTTTCCTTATTGTGGCGCGGCGCTAAACAATCTGGCCCTGCTTTGTTTACAAGATAATCCTCACGAGGCCCTGCGTTTGCTGCAGCGAGCCGCTAACACTGACAGCCCCACCGATAGCGCCTTACTCCTTCAGCCCAGAATTCGGTATAATCTGGCCCTGGCACATATCTATACCGATGCGCCCCGTCTAGCTATTCGTGAGTATGAGCACTTATTGAAGCAAAAAGACCTGCCCGAATCCTTTCTCAGTAAAGTGTATCTGGGGCTGGCTTACGGGTATCACAAAGATCGGCAACCCTCAGAAGCCGAACGCATGTGTCAAAAAGCACGGGAACTGGCACCAGAGGGAGCTTATGAACTCAGCGCTCGTTTGCACTATGCGGATCAGAATTTTAACGCTGCTCTCCAGAGCTACGCCGCCTTAGAGGCCAGCGCCACCCATCCCGAATCCCGCAGCGAGTCTCTTTATCACATGGCCCTTTGTTATCGGGGGTTAAAACAAGAAAAACAGGCCCTTGAGCTGCTACATCAGGCAGAAGACCTCAATCCTGAAAAGCCCGCTATTGCTGTGGCTTTAGGGTATATTTATCAGCAGCAGCGCGGCTTTTTAAAAGCCATACGCTATTACTATCGTGCTCTGGCTCTGGACCCCGAATGTCTGCGAGCCCTCTATAACCTCGGGCAAATCTATGCGGAGCAAAAAGATTTTCAACAGGCTCTCAAGTGGTTTGCTAAGCTCTTACAGCTGCATCCGGATCACTTAGAAACCCATATTCAAGCAGGCTTTGCCCACGATAATCTTGGGAATATCAAAACCGCTATTGCCTGTTATCGCAAAGCGTTGCGTTTAGAACCCACCAATATTGTGCTGTATATTATTCTGGGACTGGCTTATTCTCGCAATAATCAGTATAAAAAAGCCCTGGCGGTGTATCACCGGGCCCTGGCCCATGACCCTGAAGAACCCTGTGAAGTTTACTATCTCATGGGGCTGGCCAATCTAAACGCCGATCGCCCCGAAGCGGCCATTGAGTCCTTTGAAAAAGCCATTGCCTGCGGGGGCAAAAACGCGGGAGATTCTGCCAATCATCTGGGGCAACTTTATCTGGCCCGTCACAAGACCCGTCAGGCCATTCGCTGCTTCCGTCACGCCATTGAACAAGATATGCAGGATGCTCAGTCCTATTTAAACCTGGCCCGGGCCTATGGTCAGCTCAACGATGTGAAGCGGGCCCAGAAATACGCCCGTCGCGCCATGAAGTTACAGCCCAAAAATCCTGAAGTTTTGTATCAGGTGGCGCTTTTTTATTACCGTCAGGAAGCCTGGCGTGACGCCATTCCGCTTTTCCAAAAAGTCATCAAAATTGATCCTGAACACGCCAACGCCCATAATTATCTGGGCACCATTTTTAGATCCATGGGCTGTAATCTAGATGCTCTCAAGTCCTTTCGCAGAGCTTTAGATATCGATCCGGACTATAGTGTGGGCTACCTAAATCTCTCTTACACGTACTTTGATTTGAATCAAATGACCAAGGCCATTTACTTCTGCAAGGAAGCCATTCGTTGCGAACCCGACTGCGAAGAACCGCTGTTCTGGCTGGGACATTTGTATTACCAGACGCAGAAATGGTCCGCCGCAGTACACGCCTTTGAACAGGTGCTGCTGATTAACCCGGAGCACCCCAAGGTGATCAACTGGCTTCCCATGGCCCGCAAGCAATTGATTCGGGAGCGTAACGGCACACAGCCTTTGTTTTTGCCCAGAGAAATGCAATAATACAAGGCATGTCGCCTGAATCTTTTATTCCCATTTACCGCGCGGATATTGTGCGGGCTTGCCGTGAAACCCTTCAGCAAAGCGGATCCGATCCAGAACCCTTTGCCCGCTTTGCGGACATTTTGCAGGCCTACATTCACCACCAGTATCACGAACGCCTTGAAACGCTGAAACACCATTTTGCCTGTTGGGATCCCGATCGCGATACCCGTCCACTTTTTGTGACGGACTCTGCTGAACGTCTCGAGGCAGAAGAATCCCTCAGTGCAGCGTTTGTGGATATTCTGGAACAGGCCAATTACCGTCCGCTGACCCGAGAACAGTTGAACGAGGCCTTTTCCGAAAGCTCCGTGCTTTCTCTGGATATGTCCATTGACTTCAATGACTTTGCCCGCTGGATGGTGTACTGGCGCGGTGAGGATCAAATTCCCGCGCCGGAACCTGTTTCTCGACTTAAGCGGCTCTGGTACCGTTGGACCCAAAAAACGCCGCCCCCTGTGGACGTATTTCAGCGCATGGTGCTCTTACTGCGCTTCAAAGACGCTGACTATTTCAAGGAGCGGGACCTCGAACAGCTTCCCTTTGAGCCGGGAAAAATGTATTTGTACCTCTACAAAAGCATTCCCCGTCAGGACTTAGAAGTGCTGTTTCCCAATGTGGAAATCCGCATGAGTTGGAAAGACCGTTTGATGTTTATTCTACCCGCGTTGGGTGCTGCTGTACCCATGTTGCTCAAAGCCCTGCCGCAGCTTTTACTGCTTCTGGGGGTGATTTTGTTTTTTACCCTGGGTCCGGATTCTATTCAGCGCCTGGGCCTGAAAGGGCAGCAGGTGGAACAGTTTTTGCCCATTTTGCTGGCGTTGCTATCGCTGGGGATTATGTTTGGGGGCTTTGCCTTTAAACAGTATCTGAATTACAAAAACAAGCGCCTTAAATTTTTAAAAGACGTCACCGATACCCTCTTTTTTAAAAATCTGGTGTGTAATGCGGGCGTGTTTCATTCCCTTGTAGACGCCGCTGAAGAAGAAGCCAGTAAAGAAATGTTGCTGGTGATTTTTATGCTTTTACAGCACCCGGAGGGTCTGGATACGGACACGCTCGATCAATACATTGAACAATGGTTGGGTACTTATGACGTGACCGTGGACTTTGATGTACACAAAGCCCTGAAGGCCCTCGAGAATATTCAGAATGAAGCGGGTACTGCGCTGGTTTATTCTAAAAATCAGCGTTGGCACGCCCAGTCTCTGTCCACCTGCTGTACAATTTTAGACCAGATCTGGGACAATCTCTACGCCTATAACGAGCCCCATAAACCACCTCAATCTTTGTCCCTGGAAAGTTAATGTCATGCTGATTCCCGTTCTAAAAATTCTGATTGTTGAAGATCACGTTAAGCAGCGCAAGCAAATTGTGGAAAACCTGGCGGCCTGCACCGCTTTTTTTGACCGTGAAGATATTAAAATCGAGCTGCTTGAGGCCCATAGCTTAGAGCAGGCCCTGCTCTATTTGCAAGAAGACGGGGATATTCAGTCGGTGATGCTGAGTTTGGACATCCGCAGAGGCAAGCCCTCTAAACAGCTGATGCCCGTGGCCAAAATCATTGACGCCATCAAGGCCATTCGGGTGTCCATTCCTCTGTATATTCTCAGTGATGAAACCGACGGCCTCAATATTATCAACGCGTCCAGTAAAATTGAGTCTTTCTTTTACCGTGAAGACATTGTGTTAGACCCTGAGTCCATTATGAATTACATCATCAATGATTTTGATGATCGTTCGCAAACCCCTTTCTGGACCGAGTATAAAAAGTATGTGACCGAAAGCAACGACTCCTGGCACACTCCCGGTCACAGTGGTGGGGCTAGTTTTCGGAATTCGCCCCACATCCACGATTTTTACCACTTTTTTGGACGCAACGCCTTTGTGAGCGATTTGTCTATTTCCGTGGATTCCCTGGGATCTCTGACAGAAGGCACCAAAGCCATTGGCAAATCTCAGGAGGCCGCCGCCTACACTTTTGAAGTGGCCAAAACCTTCTATGTCACAAATGGTTCGAGCACCTCCAATAAAATTATTCTGCAAACCCTCTTGCGCAAGGGAGATCAGGTGATTGCCGACCGCAATTGCCATAAGTCCGTGCACTACGGCATTGTGCAGGCGGGAGCTAACCCTCTGTATCTGGACAGCACCTTTCAGCCGGACTACGGTATTTTTGCGCCCCCAAAGCTTGCTGACATTCAGGCCAAAATTACCGAAAACCCCGATGCCCGCCTGCTGGTGTTGACGGGCTGTACCTATGACGGACTTTTGCTGGACATTCAGCAAATTGTGGAATTTGCCCACGCTCATGATGTGAAGGTGTTTATTGACGAGGCCTGGTTTGCCTATTCTCTGTTTCATCCGCAATTTCGCCCCTACTCCGCGATTAATGCCGGAGCCGACTATGTGACCCACTCCGCTCACAAGGTGATTTCTGCTTTTTCGCAGGCTTCATATATTCACGTGAACGACCCCGACTTTGACGCGGATTTCTTTCACGAAATTTATAGCATTTACGCCAGTACCTCTCCCAAGTATCAAATCATTGCCTCTTTAGACGTCTGCCATAAGCAGCTGGAAATGGAAGGCTATGGCATGATCCATAAGCTGCTGCAGTACGTGAAAGAACTCAAAACCGAAGTGAACAAGCTGCAAAAGATTCGTATTGTGGGCCCTGAAGACTTTGCACGGGTTTTTCCCCATTATGAAACGGACAATATTTCTCACGATCCTTTAAAAATCCTGATTGACGTGTCTCGCCTGAACTACTCTACCCAGGACATTCACCGCTATTTGCGCAACGAAATTGGTCTCGAAATTGAAAAGTATACGCACTCCACACTGCTGGTGCTGCTCACCCTCGGAGGCACCCGTTCAAAGGTGGTAAGATTATATAACGCCCTGAAAAAACTGGACGAAGACAATGTGACCCTGCTACCAGGCAAATTGCGGCGCAAAATTCCTGCCAACTTGCCCCCCATAGAACTCAGTTGCCTGCCCGCAGACGCTTTTTTTGGCCCCCGCGAAAGCCTTGCTTTAGAACAGAGTAAAGGGCGTATTGCCGCCGGTCTGGTGACGCCTTACCCACCGGGAATTCCTTTGCTAATTCCCGGTCAGCTGATTCAACAGGTGCATATTGATTATTTGAAGGCCCTTGATGCGCAGAAATTGACCATTCAGGGCTCCTATGACGGTGAAATTTACGTGCTAAAGGAAAACGCTTCATGAAATCTTTGAAATACGCTTTGCTGGCCTCTGTGCTTATGTTGGCCTGTAGCCCCCGCAATAACCCCCTCAACTCGGCCGGGCGTCAGGGAAGTCCTGTGGGCAGCCTGTCTCAGCAGATTTCTCAACGGGGAGCGGCCACTCCTCTGCTGCGTTCGCCCGTGGCCTTAAACAATCGGGGTGAAATGCTTACCGTCGTCGGCGGGAACATTAATGCGCAGCGGGAGCCCTTGTCTCTGATTATGGGTGACCCGCCTAATTTCGGGGCCAGTTCCAACGGCGAAATGCTCACGGTGGTCTCCGGGCCCACGGGTCGGGGCGCAAAAACCGGTGCTTTGGTGGAATTGCTTTACCCGGATCTGGGCGAAGACCACCTCTGGGACGCCTATTCGGGGGTGGCATACAATAATAAAATGATCTGGCTTCACGATATGGAAACCCTTGAACAGCGTCTGGATCCCGGTTCAGACATTGTGGTAAGCCGCTTCCGTACCCGTGATAAGGCTTTAGAAGTACAAACAGAAGATCTCGTGCATCGTCAGGACAATATTCATACCCGTTTGCTCACCGTACGCAACACCTCTGATCAGCCTCTGGAAATCACGGGTTTTTTCTATGAAAATTTGTCGGTGAACCTTTATCCCACCGGTGATCGTTGCGCGTATGTGGAAGCCGAAGGTGCCCTGCACCATTACGAAAATCGGGTGCATTTTGCGGTGGGTCTGGACGAAGCGCCCCAACAATTTCAGTGTGGCGGGGTCAAAAATTTTATTACCAATGCTCAGGACGCCATGCATGATGCCAACGACGGCAAACTGCACATGAATCCCACCTCCTCCGCTGGTGCCGGTCTGGGCGTCAACGGAGCTCTGGCAGGAAAATCCGTGACCCTGGCTCCCGGTGAGACCTACCGCCAGCGCAGTTTCCTGGCGGCGGGTGCGAGTCAGGCCGAAGCTTTTGGCGGACTCCGGAAAGCCCGTAACAGCAGCTGGCAGGCCCTGGCAGAAGGCAATGTGAACAGCTGGCAGCAGTTTCTGCGTACCGCTCGAATTCCCTCAGGCTTAACGGCCGACGAGCGGCGCGTGTACGAACGAGCCCTGATTGTCATGAAGCAGCACTCCGCTCGCACGGGTGCACATCTGGCGGGACCTACCAACACCAGTCCACCTTATCGGTTTTCCTGGCCCAGAGACGGCAGTTTTATTGCGCTGGCCCACTTACAGTCTGGTCACGCCGAAGAGACCCGTGCTTTTCTGGATTTTATGGCCGCCAATCAAAAAGAAAACGGCAGCTGGGCCATTAATTATCACACCAACGGACAGGCTTTTTATGACTTTGGGGATCGCGGCAATGAGCATGATCAGGTGGGTACACTGCCCTGGATGATGGTGTACTATGCTGAAAAAACCGGTCAGTGGGACTGGGTCAGAAGTAAATGGCCCACTATTCAACGGGCCTGTGACTATTTGATCAGCAAACAGGATCAGGCCACCGGGCTCCTTGGCCCCACACGCGATTTGTGGGAGCTTTCCACCAGCGATAGCTGGACCTATAGTAATGCCGCCGGTTATGCCGGTTTTAAGGCCGCCGAAAAGCTCGCTCTGAGGTTCAACGATACCCGTCGCGCTGAGCGCTATGCTCAGGCTGCTGCGGCCGTCAAGCAGGGCATTGAAACCTATCTCTGGAACGAGGAAGAAGGTTATTTTGTCAGAGGCTATCATCTGAACAAAAAACGGCAGGATATGAAAGTAGAAGCCGCCAACTTAGCGCTGGTCTACCCCTTTCAGGTTTTCGCGCCTGATGACCCTCGTATGCAGGCCATGGCCCGCAAAATTGATCAGACCCTGCGTTCGGATCGGGGCGGAATTCGCCGTTATACCAATGACCGCTATTATGACGGACAACCCTGGCCGGTAACCACCGAATGGTTATCTATTTACTACAGCCTGGCGGGCAACATGCAGCGGGCCCGTGCGTTGCACGATACCACCACGGGCTACGCGCTGACCACGCCTTCTCAACAGCTGGGCGAACAGTACGACGAAAAGCGAGGTCGCTGGGTCTCAGCACTGCCGCTGACCTGGAGTGGAGCAAAATATATCTTAGCAGCGCAGCATCTGACTGGCGAAGTGCTATAATGCCCTACTGAGGAGCCTTGACGTATGGACATTCGCGAGATGGTCAAAACCACGCTGGGTTTTGGCGGAAAATGGGAAAATGATTTTAAGTACCGGGTCGATCCCCTGACTTATGGTTATCTGGTGCCCATTGAACGGGTCAATATTGAGTTTGGTGGCATTATGCTCACGTCGAGTCCCATTACTAATGTGGAGTGGTGGACCCATCTGATGCCTGCGATGGGCATTCCCGAAGATATATCTTACGATAAATCTCGGGTGGAAGACGGCTTTATTGAGCTGAGTGCCGGGCGTTTAGACTTAATGGAAAATGCTGACTTTTTAGAACATCACTTTACCCGGCTTTACACCTTTTTGTCCCGGGCTATGTCCATGGTAGAACGCACCAATGAAGTGCTTAAAATGGGTATTGGCATGGAACTGACAGGTACGGTATTGCGTTTGCAGGCCCGTATTGAAACCGATCAGGAGCTCCTCGTGCGCAATTGTGAAGCTTTTAAAAAACTCTATGCCAAAATCACCGACCTTCACGGTAAAGTAGATGCTTCCGTGGTGCCGCCGGCTGGTGCTTTTCACGGCAATGACGTAGACAGCATTATTCAGGAATCCAAATACTATGCCCTCAAAGAGGCCACCCGTTTGGAGTCGTTGGATATCATGAACTATATTGTCACTAAAAAAAGTGGCATTGTCGAAGATAACGACTATATTTTGCCCGCCGATAAAATGATTTATAAGCTGGAACCCGATCGCATTGAAGCGCTGCGCTCTGGCAGCTATATGGGGCGCGTGGGTTTTGATCAGGGTGTCAAACAGGTGCAGCAATTTTTTGCCACCACTCTGGGCGGCGGTCGCTGGTAAAATCCTTCTCTGGCAAAATCTCTGGCAAAAACTTATAAAGTTACAGGCAAACTCGCCCGCCATGCAAACAGCTCAGAATAGCGGCTTGCCAGATTCGGTAGCTTTTCCAGCGTGTTTAAGTGTCCCGCCAGAGTCAAATCCGCCAGCGTCAATTCATCTCCCACCAGATAGGGCTGATGTTTCAAACGATAGCGCATCCGTTCCAGCACGTGTTCGGCCTGAGGCCTTAGTGCAGCTTCATCTTCTAAAGAAAGTCCCTGTTTTTTCAGGGAGCGTTTGAGCATTAAAGGCACAATTTTATCTTTGTGGGCATCTAAAAATGCCATGCCCGTGGTGATTTCTGGATTGTCAATCAAAGCGCCGGGATCCCTGGCGTTTTTGACGTAGGTGAGTCGCGCCAGGGCGGGCATAAACACTTCGTCCAGCCAGTCTTCCAGAAGTAAGACCTCTTCTCGCTGTGTTGGGTCTTTGGGCAGGAGTGGCGGCTCAGACACCAGCGTGTCTAAATAATGGGCAATGGTGGTAGAGTCTACAATCACCTGGCCCCCGTACTGAATATAGGGCACCTTAATTTGTCCTGAGATTTGGCGGGAAAAGCCTTCGTGCAGAATGGGAGTAATGTTTACGGTTTCAAAGGGAATTCCCTTGTAACGTAGACAATACTGGACTTTGATGCAGTAGGGTGAATAGGGCAGTTGAAAAAGAATGAGCCGATTTGTTTCGGGCACCCGGGGTGAAAATAATCGGGAGAAAGGCTTTGCCTGTTTTTGCCAGAGGTAGTATCCCGCAGCCGTCGCGCCAGTTACACCATATTTTAACAGACGTTTTTTCTGTAAATGCTCTTTCCACTTCATAACTCACTCACTTACTTTAAAAGGCTTCTCGCGTATTATACTCAAAGCAGACCGAGGCACACAAATTATGTTGTTTTATGGATAAACTCTGACATGATAATATCAGGCGTTAAGCGTGGTTTTTCTCTTTTCTTTTCAAGTTTTGCATAATATTTTTATATAAATTAATGTATCTTAAGCTTAATTAAGCAAATATTAAGGTTAAAATTCCTGTTCGTGCTTTACATTAAATATAGACAATATCTATATAAAGGTAGACATTAGCTATAGACAGTTGCTTTTAATGATTGAGCGCTAGCGTTCAAGGCCCTTACTTACAATAGGTGATATTTCATGTCGATGATTGGAAAGTATAGAAAAGAAGAACTTCTGGGAAAAGGCGGGAGTGCAGAAGTTTTCTCCGCATTTGATACACGATTGGGTCGTAAAGTCGCATTAAAACAGCTTGTTTTACCCACCCAGTTAAAAACCGAGGACAGAGAACTTCTTATTGAACGTTTTTATCAGGAAGCACGCACCACGGCTCACCTGAGACATCAGCATATTCTTAATATTATTGATGCTCTGGAAGTAGACCAGCAGCATTATATTGTGACCGAATACGTTGAAGGCTGTACGCTAGACCGGTTTTTTGAAAACCACACCCTTTCCTATACTCAATATCTGGATTTATTTATTTTGTTGGCAGATGCTTTTGGCCATGCCCACGAGTCGGGTGTGATTCACAGAGATATTAAGCCAGACAATATCATGCTTCAGCCCGATGGTCAGCCTAAGATCATGGACTTTGGCGTGGCCAAGCAAGCCAATGCTCTCTCTCATACCGTAGATGGCTCACTCCTTGGGACCATTGGTTACATGGCTCCTGAACAATTGCACAATAGCAAGCACGCAGATCCACGTAGCGACGTTTACTCTTTTGGCGCCATGATGTACCAGTTACTTACTGGCAAGCTACCCTTTGAAGCAGACAGTATTGCGGTGGTCATTTCTAAAATTTTTTCTGAGCCTCTTGTGCTGCCCCATGAACTCAACAAAAGGATTCCCCCCGCTGTCAGTGCGGTGATTGCTCAGGCTTTGTGTCGAGAACCCACGCAGCGCTATGAAAATATGCAAGCTCTCAAAAGAGATTTACTGCGCGCTAAATCCCTTTGTGGACCGACGCCTGTTTATGATGATGTCGTATTAGCTGCTCAGGCAAGGGTTCGTGAAAAACGCTTCGAAGCTTTTGATTTGATGGGGGTGCTGAGTGGTTATATTTCCGAGCACTTGACCGGAAGTTTGCACGTTTCTTCAGGCGATCAGAGCGGATGTATCTATCTGGATCAGGGCCAGATACAGGCGGTGGAAACGGACAAAAAGTGCGATCTTTCCCCCATCGATAATTTGTACGAAATCATGTGCTGGGAGACGGGGAGTTGGCATGTAGATACGCTGAGTTGTGACACACCTCAGGAAGATTTTGCCTTTATTCCCTCTGACTTACTCATGTCGGACGTAGAGGATTGTCAAAAAAACTATCGAGCGTTGATTGATAACTATGCCCATCGCATGGACCAGCCCATTTATACCGATTTACAGCAGGTGAAAAACACGGGGCTTCACCAGCCCAGGCTCAAGCAGGTGTTGCTGTCTCTGGATGGTCGCGTGACCCTGAGAGAACTGTTAGAGCGACTGCCCCTGGACAGGCTTAGTGTGCTCAATAGCGTACAGGAACTTCAGGAAAAAGACATCATTCGTTTCTAAAGGTTTGTTTTAAAAGTTGGCTAGCACCGCTGACTGGTCATTCAGAGTATCTTGCATCTGTACGTAAACCGTCTCAGCGTCTTCCGTATTATTTAAAACACCCAGAACCAATTCTGTATAACGTTTTCGGGTTTCTTCTACAATTTGTCGTGCCACGGGTGCTTGATTATTGTGTATCAGAATCCCGAGGAAATGCTGCCGCTGGGGATTCATTTTATCGGTTAAAATATCAACGGTGTCTTCCAGAGCGTGGGCGTTGGCCTCAGGTGTAAGGGTGAGCACATAAGCCGACAAACGAGGCAATAAGGCCACCGTACGTGACTGGTTTAGTGCCGGCAACATGACGTATACCGAATCAAAGTCTTCTGCATGAGACGACAGCTCATCTTCTATTTTCTGGATGCTGGACAAAGTTTGATAACTGAGAGTGTCTGAGACATAGATCAGGCGATCCGACTCTGGTTTCAGATTCCAAAGGGGAGCAAATTCTTTTTGACGGGTGAGATCCAAACAAAGCACCCGCTCGTGCTGTTGGGCAGCGTTTATTAAAGCTTTCAGATCCTCCACCTCGTAGGGCTGATAATGAACAAACCCTACCACGTGACAGGGTCTGCCCTCATGAAGGCGAACTGCGCTGGACGGGACCACGGGCTCAGCTTCTGGCGCGGTTTCTGTGGGAGCAGTTTGCTGCGCTGCCTTTTGAATAGATGCAATTTGTTTTTGCTGAAAGATGATAAAGGCAGCAAGCACAATAATCAGAAAAAAGAGCGCAAAGAGGACGGCTATAAGTAGATATGTCATACTTATTATTATAAAGTAAAACAAAGCGAGAATCTGTTGTGCTGGGAAAAAATCTCAAGCAAAGTATTGAACAAGTTTATGCCCTCGATGAAGTGATTGGCAGCGGTAGTTACGGTATCATTTTCAAAGCCTTTCGTTTGTCCGATCGACAAACGGTCGCCATAAAATGTTTTGTATCAGGCGACGATATTCCTCAAAATTGTTTGAATGAACTCAAGCTGATTTTTCGACTTCAGCACCCTCATATTGTTAAAGCGCTAGACGTGTTTTTTGCCAAAAAAGCCTATGCCCTGGTGTTTGAATACATGAATGCTGGAGATCTTCGTCAGCACATGAAGTATCATCCGATTCACGCCGCTCAGGCGTTCTTATTGGTGTCTCAAGTGGCTTCAGGGTTATCTCTTATTCACAAACAAAATATTGTGCACCGTGACATCAAACCAGAAAATATTCTGGTGCATCAGCAGGAAAATCAGGTGTTTTACAAACTGGCTGACTTTAATATTTCCCGCTTCGCTGCTGTCCAGCAGCTCAGGGCCACTGACAGGGGGTCCCCGTTATATATGGCCCCGGAGCAATTTTACGATACCTATGACCATCGCGCTGATCTCTATGCGCTGGGCATCATTTTGTACGAACTGCTGTCGGGACGCCCCCCTTTTGAAGGAAGCTACCGCGAACTCATGCAACAGCACATTCAGAAAGAACCAGAATACGCGGATATTCCCGCGCTGGCACGCCCTTTGTTGGAGCGTTTGCTGGCCAAAAAACCCGCAGAACGCTACGAAAATACCGCGGCTTTGTTAGAAGATCTAAACCCGCTTTTGCTGAAACTCTCTCACACCGGCTCTATTCTTCCTCTCCCCTCTTCTCCACGGGATCCCGTACTTACCTTTGACGAAAATAAGGGAGCCTTTTATTTAAAATATTTGCACCAAACTTTGTGGACAGAGTGGATTCCGGCAGAGGATTAAAAAGAGTCTCAAGGTATAATAGAATTAACCCCGAAAGGAGAATATTGCCGTGAATCACAATTTAGCCAATATGTTAAAGGTTGCTGAGGGTCGTTATTTGGCCACAGCCGAAAAAGAACTCTTCAAATCTTATTATGAGGGTTTGCCCGCGCGGCTCGCTCATGCTGAAGACATTGAAAAACAAGAAGCAGCAATTATCAAGCAAACGGCGGATACCTTTTACGCTAAATTTCCAAATATGCTGCAAATCTCTGATTCACGAGCAAAAACAGAACGGGATATGGCTTATCTTTTGCGCACGGTAACCAATGCAATGGTACAGCAGGATTATACTGAAGCTATTCCGAAAGTACGCTTCATTTTTGATATTTTTGATCGCCTGAACTTTGAATCCGGTTCTATGGCGTTTGCCTATGCCACATTGCAAAACGAGGTGAAAAACCATGTGTCCAACGATGCTTATCAGAGCATGGAAAGCTTTCTAAACCTTTTGCATCCGGTGCGCTTAGATGCCTGGAAAGAGCTTCAGCAGAAACAGAGTCAATTAATTAAAAAGCTTTCTGAGCACGTTTTGTCCCAATACCCGGAAGTACAAAACATGCATAGTCCGGAAGAAAATTTAAGGCGTGACATGGAAGCCCTTTTGAATGCCTGTGGCGAAGCCATGGTGAGTCAGAGTTTACAACCCGTCCGGGACATCAAACACTGGCTGTTTGCTTTTTTCAAGGGGCTACAATTTGAAATGGATGTGGTGCATAGCACCTATGCAAAAGCGCCCGATCTATTCCAGGAAGAGCTTTCAGAAGCTACACTGACTCTTCTTAAGCCAGCGCTTGAAGAATTAACCCGAGATTAGGGCAAATCTACAGCTCTATACACCTCAGGCAAAAATAAAAATTGCCTGAGATATTTTTCTGTAAAATCCACCCCAAAAATACGTGAAAGCGCACTATGTTCCTTTTTATTGTTTTGCATGGCGCGTTTCCAGGTTTGAATGCGTTCGTGATTGTGTTTTGCTTGTGCCGGGTTTTGGGAGCAGCTTTGTAGCAGGTTTTTGTACTCACTCAGCAGGATTTCTGACATCTCTACACTGTGTTGACAGTGATCTTCCCGGGTGGCTGCCGCAAATACCGCCAGCTCAGAAAATACGCCTTCTGTAAATCCCGGGATTTTGCGCTGAATAAGATGGGCTTTTGCCCGTGTGTGCAGGGGGCGCATAATGGGTTGGACCCGTGTTGTCCAGAGGTGTTGCTCTACTGGACAAAGATCAAGAGCCACCAGTGAAAGCGTTCCTCTGAAACCCACGTAATCCAGTCCAAGAATCGGAAGGCCCGTATCTGCCCGGGGAATTCCCGACACG
Organism: uncultured Candidatus Sericytochromatia bacterium; assembly: GCA_964342365.1. Taxonomy (GTDB): domain Bacteria; phylum Cyanobacteriota; class Sericytochromatia; order UBA7694; family UBA7694; genus CAXRDE01. The sequence goes on from CAYFGW010000029.1 coordinate 20,932, forward strand.
GTCACAGAAAGCAGTTGTTTTGTGTGATGGTGACGAAGGTAGGCTACCGTTAAAGATTGCAAGCCGGAGCCTTCAAATCGACGGGAGTTCATATCCACGTCTATATCGCCCACACGACCCCGGGCGTTTTCATAAACTGTCGGGATGGATACGGGCGTAAGTCCTGAATCTTTAATGAAAGCCTCAACTTGTTCAGAGACATCTCTCAAGTAAAGGGCTGTGTCGGGTCCGTTAACGGGACTGTCCGGCATTGAGTAATTCAGATTCCATGATTTCGTAGATCTCACAGGCCAACTTAAAGGTGGCAACAGCAGCTTCTGTGGCCTCACCTAGTTTTTCAGAAGTGTCCAAAGCCGTGTTGGTAACCTTCTGAAAAGTTTTCCAGCGTGGTCCCACCTGATCGCCATATAATCCATAGTAACGAAAGGGTTCATCACGGGCAATGTCGGGCATTTTTTTAAGGTGCCGCAAAATAACCTGTCCCCCCAGCGTGGAACCCTCTAGCACATAAGCGCTGCCCAGAGCGTGGGCTGGAGATTGAATAAAGTGAGCAGATACTTCTGGTGGTCTCTGAGCAGGGTCCAGTTGCATGATGTCTGCTTGCAGCGCTTCCATTTTTTGACGGGTTTCACCGTAGGCTAACTCAGGAAAATTCTCATCGAGCAGCGGCCGAATCAGAGGTTCCACTGCCTGATGGAGGCTATATTGAAAACAGATTAATCGTTCAAAACCTTCTCGTGGCAAACTCAGGTCCATGATTTGATGAGAGTGAGCGTGTGCTTCCAGAGCATCATGCCAGCTGCCCGTGGCGGCTTTGAGGGTTTCCATGGGAGTTAGAGTGCTCATGCTTTTAACTCCGCCATAATATCAGCATGACTTTTTTGAGCGAGCACCCGATCAGGCACGTTTTCAAGGCGTTCGGAGGTGCCTAACACAAAAGAACTGATGAGTCCGTCATCTGTACGTTCTTCCCCTGTCTGGTAGCAAGTGAGCTCTCTCTGGGCAAAACGACTGAAAAAGGCGCTGAGTACTCCTACAAAAATATCGTCGTTGAACCCGTCTTCGGCCTCAAAAATACTGGAGAAAGCGGGATTGATAACCTGTACTTCAAAAATGCCTGAACGAAATCCGGCTTCCCAGTCAATACTCAGTTCTCCCCAGCCGTGGCGCTCCCAGAAATTTTTGAACAGCAAGCTAAACATGGACATGGGTAAATTTGCAAATTCGGTTTCGTAATAAAGACTGGTTTCTTTCTCGAAACGACTGGCCAGATTTTCGCCCCACGTTTTGCCGCAGGTTTCAAACACCACGTGATGGGCATCGCCCGTTTCTTCAATTAAGGCTTTTCGAAATCCTTTCAAAAAATCTTCCGATAATGCCAATAAGCGTGTGCCTGCTTTGTTCTTGATGACCCCGTCATCCACGTTGAATTTTACGTAGTTTTCGTCGAAATAATCGCCTCTGAGTCTCATGCTTCAGTCTCCTTTTCGGGTACGAGTTCAATCACGCGCTGTAAATAGGGTTTCAGCATTTCGTAATGGGTCTGAGTCAGCTGTTTGGACACTTCATCATTTAAATAAACGTAGCTATCGTGGAGCACGTTTTCACCAAATTTAAAGGCATGTAAAATCGTGGCCAGCCAGTATAAAAGCTTGTCTTCCAAAAAACGTACGTCGTCTCGCAACATGGCCTGGGCACTGTAGCGCAAAATGAGGGCCAGATCGCGATGGGTTTTTTCGTAGCCGTCAATACGTTTTTCTACTTTGGGGTATTTTTCAAAAATACGGCTCAGAGTTTGTTTGAGAATTTGCTCCTCATGACTCTCTAAAGCTGTGACCGCAGCCAGACGATTCTCCAAGGACGTGGCATAGGTTTTTAGCGTTTTTGCCTCCTCAGCATTGACATAACGGTTGTCCATCTTTTGAAACAAGATTTGAGATTTGGTTTTTAGCATTGTTTATCTTTCTAATCCCAGCTAATATCTGAGAAAAAATCTTGGCCCGTCTCTTCGGGCTCATCGGTGAATGTTTCAGCAGGCATTCCCGCGTGAATAGGCTTGTTCTCTGATGCGATAGTCTGTCCTTCCCAGTTTATGGTTTGAAAAAAAGAACCCAGTGAACCTGAGAGCGAGCCCGAGAGCGTGGCAGATTCTGTCTTCATCAGGTCTTTTTCAGTTATGGGTTCAGTTACTGGACCTTCCCAGGCGGCTTCTTTAAAAAAACTCTGCACAGAGTACAGCAGGCCATCCACACCTGAGGATGTGGGTTCGGAACTGATTTTCTCTACCTGCTGAGTGACTGGCTCCAACGGTTGGGTGACCGAATTCACCGGTTGGGTGACTGGAGAACTTTGTTCCACTGAAGGCGTTTCTGTAGCCGTTGTTTCCGTGGGGTTTGAGTCGTCAGTGGAAATGTTTGTCCACGAGACGGCTTGAAAAAAACCGCTGACAGAATGTGAAAACAAGCCGCTGTCTTCTACGACGGCTTGTCCCGGCTCGGATGCCTCCGTTTTGGAGGTGCCGTTCCATGCTGTTTGCTCAAAAAAATGTTGAACGTCGGTAATCAGTGGCAAACTCGAGGGAATCGCCGGAGGTGCTGATAAAACAGGAGCGGGTGGAGTAACTTTCGGCGGTGTAATACCGGTTTTTAACTGGTATAACCGCCCCATGAGGGTCATGTGTTTTTCGAGCTGTGCTGGGGTCAGTACCATTACAGAACGGTTTCTTTCACTTTGTGTAGAATCTCAGAGGCTGTGGCCCCCTCTTGTACCCAGAAGTCTGCTGCATCGACCTTTTTCTCGGTGCCCAGCAAAAACTTACAGTATTCTTCGCCCATAGAGTAGCACTGGATTTCGATGCCGCTGAGTTCTTTTTGAGAAAGATAGGTAAAAGCCCCTGCAAACAAGCCTGCATAAAAATGACAGGCTACCTTTCCCACGTACCCAATGGACTTGGCAATAGCAGAGTCGAAAAGATCAATGAAAATTAGCCCCTGTTTCTTATGAGAAAAATCAAAGTCCCACGCGCCCCAGCCATTGGCTTGCAGTGGCCACCACCAGGTTTCTAGCACCATATTGAAATTCATTTTGCGAATAGAAGACCACTCAAATTCTTCTGAGAAACGCTTTTCAAAGTTCTTCATGTCTTCCAGGGCCCATTCGTAGCCACACTTGTACATGATGACCTGTGCCACGTCGTCTACTTCTTCTTCGAGACCTTTTTGTAATCCCACAATAAAGTCTTCATTGACGTATACCAGCCGTTTACGATAGCGATCTAAAATCTCACCGGCGCGCCCTTTTTGCGTAAAGTCATCAAGAGTATAGTAATTGTGATTGGTGCTGGTGGGGCCTAAGTTGACGGTGCTAACCATAAATTTCTCCTCAATTTTAAAACTAAACTATTTTTAAATCTGGTCACTGGACTGATTGCGAATGGCCATGGGATCGAACTCTACGCTTTCCAGTTTTGTTACCTTGCTGCGCGTAATCAATTTACCCTTGGCAATCAGGGTTTCACCGGTAACAGGGTTCAAAATACTTGACTCTGCTCGCCGACCGATGAGCGAAGTCAGGTCATCGGCAGATTCAATATACATGCCCTCAGGGACTTCTACCTTAATGCCGTCTGCCAATACCCGCGCCTGACAGGCCAGCCGTGAGTTGCGCTTGGTGGTGGTCAACCGTCCGAGCCGCCGCTGTTCTACATCGGTCATGGGGGTAAGGTGATCCTGACCTTCTACGACGTGTACCAGACAGGTAGCACATAATCCGCGGCCCTTACAGGCCATAATAACATCCAGTTCATTGGCCAATAAGGCATCTAATAAATTGGCTTCCGTTTTAACATGGACTGTATCGTTCAGGGGACTCAAAATAACTTGCTTCACGACTCACCCTCCGTTGCTTTTTAATACTTTTTTATTATAAGCGCAAAACAAGGCCGAGCATTGTCTTTTTTAATGAAATCCCTTCAAAAAACCGTCACAAGAAAAACTGATAACAAACTTTAGCGAAAATTTAAGTCAAAATCAATAATTCACAGAAAACAGACAAAAAATTTACAATTGATGAATGCGTTCACATAAATCTTTTGTTAAAATTTTTTTGAAAGTATTTCATTAAGGTATAGATCATACCAAATGAATTTTGTTATGCTAAAGATATTACTCTGTTATTAACTTGTTGCAGTATCAGCCGTTTTAATTTAGCCATCATACTAGGCAATGACAGGTAATTTGATTTTAAATGACACATCTTTTATTAAGAGCTTGAACAGGTAAATGCCTTGACATGGCGTACAAGGTTTAAAAGGGTTTAAAAAATATGCTGCTAGAAGATTTTGCTTCTGAACTTGAATCTGAAATGGAAGACCTGACGCTCGATCTCGAAGACTTTTTACTCAAGCATCCGGACATTACCTATGTGCGCATGAGAGAACTGAAACAGCTGTGCAGGCGTCACGGACAGGATCTTGAAACTTTTCTTCAGGCCAATGGCGTTATCTCTTACAAGTCCAGACTCAAGTTGAATTTGGTACTAGAGGGCCTGATTCCTGTGACTACCGATCAGGTAGAAAGTTTAATCGATTATTCTGCTTTGCACCAGACCCTGCTTCATCAGAATGACTCAAAGCCTTTAACTTATCCTAAAATAGGAGATGTTCTCGGGCGCTACCGTTTAGAAAAACTGCTTGGAGAAGGGGCGACTTCACGGGTATACGAGGCAGTCCACCCCGTACTCAAACACAAGGTAGCCATTAAAGTGCTCTCGCCCTTGCTGGCGGCCCGCTCTCAGGTGGCCCGTGAACGCTTTATTAAAGAAGGCGTTAACTGCGCCCATCTCAATCATCCGGCTCTGACGCACATACTAGACGCTCTCGAAGGCGAAGATTATCTTTATCTGGTGATGGAATGTGTACAGGGTAAAAGTTTGCAATATATCATGGAAAGACAGGGTGCTTTGCCCTTACAACATGTGTTAGTGCTGGTGGGCCAGATCTGCCAGGCTCTGGAGTACATTCACGATCAGGGTTTGGTGCACCGTGATGTTAAACCAGAAAACATTATGCTCAATGCCAGTGGAAAAATTAAGCTCCTCGATCTGGGGATTGCAGTTTCTATTGACCAAACGGAACGCGCTTCGGGAGCAGTTTATGGTTCTC
>CAYFGW010000030.1:0-26009 GCA_964342365.1 uncultured Candidatus Sericytochromatia bacterium
CGCCGAAGGTTTTCTGAGTTTCAATAACGGTGTAGATGGTGATCCTGTGGCTATCAAGCAAATCGCCACCGCTGACGGCCCTCGCTACGTGGTCACGGACGGTACCGGTAAAGAGGTCATGGTAGAAGACCCCAGTGCCGGTGGTGACCCCGTACTACAAGCCACTCCACGCTATATCGTTAAGTCTGACGGTACCATTTATGACCTGTTGGTGCACTCTCAGCCCGGCGGTACCGGACGCTGGAATATTGGCGATCCTACTGAGCCTTTCGGTGGACAGGGGGATCCCTATAACCCTGGTGTAACCCAGATCACCATCGATAACTATGCCCGTCCCGTGGGACGGATAACCTTTAAGGCTAAAGAGGGTGCAACCCTCGCCCGTGCCCAGGATGAACTGGGTCGATTGGGTAACTCCTTGCAGCTGCTGGTGCGTTTATTAGAATCTATCCAACAGGAAAGTCAGAGCTTTACCAGTATTATTAACTAATATTTCATTGGTGAATAAGTTAACAAAAAGGACGCTTAAAGCGTCCTTTTTTGATGGTTTTCTATGGTCTGTTACCCTTTTATCTCGGGTGGGTATCAGGAGGTGGGTATCAGGGAGTACCAAACTCGTTGGTGGGGTTATCGTTTTTGTTTACAAAAACCACGGGCGTGCTGGAAATAAAGGTAATGCGGTTAGCGCTACCGGGAGCAATGGCCTGTAAACGAATGAAAAAAGAACCCGTGGGCTTGGGCGTCTGATCCCATAAGAATTCGGGCAGGGTGCTTCCTCCGAGTGGTGTAAAGGGTCCTGCAGTACTGCTGCTGTAAGCCCAGCCGTAGTTGAAGCTCCGACTGGAGCCTCTGAAGGTGCTAAAGAGACGCACGTTGTCTGTGGCCTCAATACGTCCATTGGCGGGGTTGGTGCTAAACAAGGGGGTGGTTTCTGCTACGCTCACCAGTGGCGATGTGCTCACAAAAGAAAGCTGACTGTCGTTATCGATCACGGTGAGCTGTACAAAATAACTGCCCACCTGGGGGGGGAACCATTCCACCTGTTTTTGCTGGTTGTTGTTGAGGGTTTGTACCGGCTGAAACGGTCCTTGTGCAGAGGTGCTGTAAGCCCAACTGTAGCGCAGGCCGGGACGACTGATTTTTGAGTTCAGGGTGACCGATTCGCCCAATTGATACCTCACCTTACGGTTGCGCACTTCAATCACGTCCGTTTGATCTGCCACAAACACCAACGGGTCAGCGGAGCTAAAGTTTGCCACAGTTCCGTCACTGCGGGTCACGCTGGCCCGTAAATAAAAGCGACCGGGGGTTTCCGGCGTCCAGGTAATGGTTTTTCCAGAGGCTGAAATCGGGTTAAAAGGCTGCTGCAAATCATTGCCAAAGCTCCAGTTAACCTGATCACTTGTATTGGCAGCGGTCAGAGTCAGGGTAACGGTTTCACCTTTTTTGACATTGCCATCAGCAGGTTGTACCGTAAAGGTCTGATTGCTGTCTCTGGCAGAGACCAGTGTTTGATCGGAGGTATAAACCCGACTTTCTTCTGTTTCAGGATTAAAGACCCTGACCCGCATAAAAAATTCGCCCGTTAGCGGAGGCGTCCACTCAATGCTAGCACCGGTTTCAGCAATGGCCTGAAAGGGGCCCTGAGGACTGAATCCGTAAAACCAGGTATAGGTGCTATTGGCAGTGGCGTTGGGTGCGGCAGCACTCAGGCCAATGGACTCGCCGCGTATCACCGTACCGTTAGCGGGTCGGGTGCTAATCACGTCACTGGCGGTAGCCACCAGTACTTCTGTGGCAGCGGTGGTATAGGTGGAAAGTCGTCCATTTTCGCGAGTTTGTAGGCGAATAAAATAGCTGCCCGCCATCGGGGGCTCCCACACAATACTGCGCCCCGTGGCGCCAATGGGCTGAAAAGGAGCCTGGGGGGAGGTGCCATAAAACCACTGAAAATCCGTTTTTTCGGGAGTGTCTCTGTATTCAGGCAAGTTCATGGTGAGCCTGACACTGTCTCCGGCGATAATGGAGCCGCTGACGGGTTCTGTTTGCACAATGTTATCGGGGGCTTCCACGTATACCTGAGGCACGGGGCTCACATATTCTGAGGTGTCCTGAGTATTTGTGTCGGTTAACGTGAGTTGGATATAGTAGCTGCCGGGACGCTGGGGCTGCCATTCTATACTCTCACCACTGCCCGTCAGGCTTTCGAAAGGCCCGGCGGCCGTGGGGCCCGCTTGCCAGGAAAAGCGGTACGTTCCTTCTTCTTGCACATTGGCTTTTAAATTCACCCGTGTGCCGAGGGTAATGTTTTGCGAGGGGCTCACAGTAATTGGGTTGGCTGCCAGTGTGGCGAGATTGCCCGCTTGCAAAAGGACGGGAAGCGTAGTGCGGTTATCGCCCACCAGGAGTACGCTCAGTTCGTTATTGCTATTGAAGCTGCGGTTGGTGTTTAGCGGAAAAATAAAAGAGCCGTCTGCTTGTTTTACCGCGGATACTGTGCTCCTCGAACTGTCGAAAATGACTTCCAGAGACTCCGCATTGCGCAGTCCTTCCGGCAACTTACCGGGGTCAAGGATTTGCACCTGACCTGCCTGTTGAAAAGTGGCGGGTGTTAAATTAACCCGTAGGTTGATGGGAGCCCGGCCGGTGTTGGTGACCAGTGGAGACGGAGAATCACAGGCACTCAGGTTCAGGCTTAAGCTCAGGCAAAGGGTGGCGGTCAGTAAAATTTTATTCATAGTGCACTACTTTAGAATGGATTAGAAAAAGGTAATTATTTTAGGTTCTAAAATATTAACACAGGAACGCTTTTTTATACAGCACTTTTCCAGGCGGAGAGCAGAAATAATATCCAGCCAATGAGCATAAAAACGCCGCCCACGGGGGTGACAGCACCCCAGATTTTGACTCCTGAGGCCACCAGTATATAAAGACTTCCCGAAAAAATGACGCTGCCGATGAAAAAGCACATTGCGCTTTTACCCCAGCCGCCCGCGGGCAATTGAAGCGCCAGAATGCCCGTGCCCAGCATGGCCAGAGCATGATACATCTGATAGCGCACACCGGTTTCAAAAATGGCAAGCATCTCCGGAGACAACCTGGACTTGAGCGCGTGAGCACCAAAGGCGCCCAGCACCACACTCAAAAAGCCCAGAGCCCCCGCCAGTGTGAGAATGATTCTGGGAGACATTATTCACTGTCCATGCGCGCAGAAAAAGCGCTCAAATCGCCGGGCTTACGCAGCATTTTGTCCACTTCAGAAGCATGTTTGATTTCTTCATGAATCATGCGTCGGGCATATTCTTCTAATGCAATAGAGCGGCCTTCTACCAGATCTAGCAGTTCGCGATACATGTTAATGGAGGCCTGTTCACTGCTCAGGGATTCGCGCATGATATCGCCGATATCGTGTTTGTGGGTTTCTAAGAGTGGGCCAATGCCCAGTGAAGGGTGCCCTCCCAGACTGGAAATCCACTCGCCCGCTTCCTGTGCGTGTAAAATTGCCTCTGTGGCCTGCTCTCTGAGCCAGGAAACAATGGGAATACGACTGTACCCATAAACCATGAGGGAGTAATGGGTGTAGCGCACCACGCCCGCCAATTCCATTTCCATAATGTGGTTGAGTAATTTAATGACGGCTTCAGAATCAAAATTTTCCTGATTTTCAATCATGAACATCGGATAGCTCCCGGTCTTTTTTTAATTCAGTATACCCTGAGGCGTGTTTGTTTTCTTTAAAAAGAGCCTTTATACTAGAGGCAAGAGATTTTAAAGGAGTCCCCATGTCTATCTCTGTGTCTAATTTCATGTTTCATCAGCGTTTTTTGGCCATTGCCTTATCCGCAGCACTGGTGCTGCCCGCTTGTAAAAGCGGTGATTCTGAGCAAAATCAGTCTCGCGACACTACCGCTCAGTCCCGTAATACCACCACCACGCGCACGGTATCTATTGAGCAAAAAGTGTCTGAGGGTCTTGACCTCAGTCAGTTACCTGAACTGGTAACCGAAGCGCAAAATGGCGAAGAACTAGAAGAAATTCTCAATACTTCCGGTGTAAACAATCTAGATATTAACGACGATAATAAAATTGATTATTTGAACGTGGAAGAATTTCGTGAGGGGCCCAATCGTGGTTTTGCGCTATATACCAATGAAGACGGTCGCCGCACCGAAGTGGCTCAGGTGACCATCAGTCAGCAGTCGCAGACGGCGGATGTGACCGTACAGGGCAACCCCAATTATTACGGTCGTGATGCCCGTTATCAGTCCAGCTTTCCCATTGGTCAGGTCTTACTGGCGGGCTGGCTCTTTAATATGACTCGCCCCCGCTATTATCACTCCCCTTACTACTACGGAAAGTACCCGCGCTACTACCGGACCAGTTACCCCGTTTCTCGTACCATGTATCGTAGTCGTGCCCGCAGTGGATTCCGGGTCAAAGGCTTGAAAAGTTCGCGCAGCAGAAACCGAACCCGGCCCAAAACCACATATAAATCCACCACCACAAACGGTGCCAATGCCGCCAGCACCACCGGGAGCAAAAGCTCTTCTACGCGCTCTCTGAGCAATACTCAGGGCAAATCCTTTAGTACCACCACCAAAAAACGTCCCACCGGCAGCAGTGCCCGTTCCACCTCCAGTGGTTTTGGCAGTTCCAGCTCCCGCAAGTCCACCAGTAGTTTTGGTAGTTCCAGTTCTCGTCGTAAACCCAGCAGCAGCTTCGGAGGCTCCAGTTCTCGTCGCAAATCGAGTTTTGGCTCCAGTTCTCGCCGCCGGAGAAGACGCTAAATGGAAAGTTTTGACAATCTCGACTGGGATCAGTTGATGGATCTTGAAGCCAAACAAAGTGAGCCTCTTGAACTCAGTGACGCTGATGCCAAACGCTATCACCAGCGCACATTGCTCTACAAAATGGAACAGGGCTATGCTTTACCACTCATGCCAGAAGCTCACAGTGGTGTGGCTTTTTTACAGGACACTCTCAATGAGTTATTGGCTGAGGGCTATTTGGCCCCGGGTAGTACCCATTATGAACTCACCGCCGCGGGCCGCCAGGAGCTGGAAAACATGGGTGAGCAATACCATTCGCTGGTGTCTCATTATGATGTTTTTGCAGAAGTGGACATTGACAATGGCTGCTTTCTGGAGCCGGGAGACGATCCTCAGGAAACCGTGATAATTGATGGTGAGGCTTATCCTCGCTTTATCGATTTACGGGTGGCGGTAATGCGCTTTAAAGGCATAGACCCCTTTGACATGGTATTTCTCAACTTACTGCGTGAAAACCGTATAGCCAGTAAAGACAACTGGGAATTTGACATGGCGCTGGGAAAATCTCTGTATGCGGAGTTAGAGGAAATCGTTAATTCTGCGTATACAGTGAAGGACCTGACGGATTTACAAAAAACCAACGATGATGGGGAAATCCCCGGCAGTGATATTCTTAAAGATGTGATTGTGGCGGGCAACGCACTGAACCAGGAGCGAGCTGCCGCTGTCGCAGAATCGGCAAAACAACGGGCTTCGCAGCGCCCTGAAGTGAATGTGCAGGTGGTCAATAAACCCGTGCAGCAGCCGCTTTTTGTGGAACACCACTACGCACCGACGGTGTACTACGAAGAATATTATGATCCCTTCTATGTAGAGCCCGCCTGGCGCCACCACAGATACCGACCGTGGTTTCATTAAATGCCTCTGGCTTCTGACACCATCCTGGACGTCCTGGACAGTATTTATACTCTTGTAAAACCCAACCAGGGAGGGCACGTGGCTACCTATATTCCTCAATTGGCCAAAGTGGATCCCACCCGTTTTAGTCTGTCGGTGTGTTTTGTAAACGGTAAAAAACATAGCTGGGGTCACAGTGATGAAAGTTTTTGCCTGCAGTCGGTGTGTAAACCCATCAACTACGCCCTGGCCCTTGAGCAGCATGGAGAAGCACAGGTGCATCGCCACGTGGGGTTTGAGCCCAGTGGTCACGTGTTTAATGCGTTGTCTCTGAACCAAAAGGGGATTCCCCACAATCCGCTGATCAATTCGGGCGGTATTATGACCTGCAGTCTGCTTTACCCTGAGCTGAGCATGCCAGAGCGCTTTGATGCTTTAAATCGTCATTGGAACACTTTGTGCGGCGAATCTCCCGGCTTTGATAATGCGGTGTATCAGTCGGAGCGGATGACGGCCCATCGTAATTTTGCCCTGGCCTATTTTATGCAGGAGCAGCAGGCTTTTCCTGAAAAAACTGTGCTGGAAGACACGTTGGAACTGTATTTTCAGGCCTGTGCGTTAACCTCCAACACCGCAGCCCTGGCCCATGCTGCCGCAGTACTGGCTCACGGAGGACGTTTGCCCATTAGTGAAACGTCGGTGCTTAAGCCCCATACGGTGCGTAATGTGCTGACATTAATGGGCACCTGCGGCATGTATAATTACTCCGGAGAATTTGCATTCCATATTGGACTACCCGCCAAAAGCGGTGTGTCCGGCGCGCTGATGGTGGTTATTCCTGGTGTGCTGGGCATGGCCATCTGGTCGCCCCCTCTGGATGATTACGGCAATTCCGTACGTGGTATTGCGGTGTGTCAACAGTTGGTGGAACAACTGCCTTTACATCCTTACGAACGCTGGCCTTCTCTGGATTGGGAAAACGGTTAAAAATGGATGCTAAAGCAGCTTCCCTCACCGGGAGTGCTGTGGAGTGTGAGTTGAAAACCCAGGCGTTGACAGAGCGATGCAGAAATTGCCAGACCCAGACCCGCCCCCTCTTCCGGGTTGCCTTCCGGGGTCTTAATCTGTTCAAAGGCTTCAAAAATACGCGCTTGCTCTTTTTCAGAAATGCCCGGGCCCGTGTCCTCAATATGCAGGGCCATCGCCCGGGTGTTTTTAATGTCCAGTCGAATTTTAATATGGCCCTGTGGGGTGTATTTAATCGCGTTATTAAGCAGATTCACGATCACCTGACGCAGACGTTTTTCATCGGTATAGAGCTGTCCTTCGGGCAGGCTTAAATAGACGGTTAAGCCTTTGTTGGTGGCCAGCACCTCCAGTTGCTTGGCCACGCCCCGGACGGTTTGTGCCACATCAAATTCTCGTTGATAGAGAGGCATTTTTCCCGCTTCCAGATGCGATAAATCCAGTACATCGTTAATCAACTGAAGCAGGTGTGCTCCATTGTCCCGAATGCGTTCAAGGTATTTTTTTTGCGCCGAAGACAAATTTTGTTCTTTATTAATTTGCAGCACCCGTGTGAAACCCAGAATGGCGTTGAGAGGGGTGCGTATTTCGTGACTCATTGCAGCCAGAAATTGGCCTTTGACGGCGTTGGCACTGGCGGCCTCTTGTTCAGCACGGGTGCGTTCGTGCACCTGCTCTTGTAAATCCTGAATCAATTCCGCCTGGTCCCGTTGAAATACGTTCAGCAAATTGAGTACTTCCCCAATGGGGCTTTCCTCTTCAGGCACGGGAATGTCGATAGATTCATTGCTTTCCCGTTCTAAAAGTTGCCAGAGGACCTGACGTACGGTGTGTAATTCCTGGTGGTGTTGTTCGGTTTGTTCTTCTAAAAATCGCTTCTGCTGCCGACAGAGCTCTTCAAGGCCTTTTAGTTTTTCCTCAGGGGTTTGAAACTCACGGGAGTGAAGAGAATTCTGGGTAGTGGGTAAATGCACATTGTGATGGTAAAAATGGTGATGGGCCTCTTCATAATTGAGTACACGATACGCGTCCTTGAAAAAGTGGGTCAGGATAAAAACAATCCACTGATCTAAGCCCCGGGTATTTTCAGGCCCAATGAGATACATGACGCGATGGGGGTTTTTTTCAAAACTGTATTTATAGGTGCTTAAAATGACTTTTTTAGAAACAGAAATTTGCCGGCTAAAGTCTACCATGAGGGCAAACTTCTGATTTTGCGATTCTAAGTTTTGTGCCAGTGCACGGGTGGTGTCTGCAGTGTATCGGAGCAAATCCCGGGACACGTGTCCTTCTATGCAGAGATACAAAGTTGCTGGATCCGGCTGGTAAAAGCGCACACTGCCGTTACCCTCCGGGGTGTGCTGACGATAGACCTGGAGTTCCTGAGCGGGCGACAATCCCGCAGGCAGGCTTTCGGGCCGGGGCTTTTGCTGCTGATCTAAGGTTTTTTGATGGGCAATATCTGCCAGAGCATCCTCAGGGCTGTCACAAATTTCGAAGACGGTGCGGTAGTTCAGTTTCCGGAGTAGGTTGAACACCGTTGCTGCCAACGGTACTTTGAAAATGGCGTACGCTTTGAGTGCTCTGCCGGAGGTTTTCCAGCGCAAATGCCGCAAAATATGATTACGAGCACGGGTCTCTGCACTGTCCATGTCAATATTCACCACCAGATAAATAAAGGCGGACTGGGACCTGAGCCAGTTTTGCAGAATAGGCACGGTTTCAATAATGAAGTGGGCGCAGGACAGGGTGAATTCACCCGAAAGCTCTACCCAGTAAATACCGGTGTCTTTGAGATAAAAATGACAGCGGCATTTTTCGTCTTCATAGGTGTATTCGGGGGCTTTGGCAACGTAAGGTATGACCATGTGACAATTATACCTCAAGGTCGTAAATTTACCTTTACACACCTTTGTACACCTTTGTGTATCGGGCACATGTTAAAATACTTAAAGCCATGTCAAGGAGTGTTCATCAATGATTGAAATGAAAGTTTCGGGCATCGTACTGGATCCCCAGTCTCGCAGCCCCATCGTGGTTTTACGAGATGTGCCCGAGCGTCGTGCCTTGATGATCTGGATCGGGCCGCCCGAAGCCAATGCGATTATGCTCGCCATTGAAAATGTGCCGCTGGCCCGTCCTGCCACCCACGATCTCTTTGTGAATACGCTCGATAGTTTCGATGCCACCGTGGAATCTGTACAGGTGAACCGCATGGAGGAAAACACCTTTTTTGCCGTTCTCAAGGTGCGCACCGGCAGCGGCAAAAGTGCCAAGGTGCGAGACATTGACTCCCGCCCCAGTGATGCCATTGCGGTGGCGCTGCGCACGGAAAGCCCCATTTATGTATCAGAAGAAGTGATGGCTTCCAGTTCTATTCCCATCAATCCCGCTCAGGAAGAGCAGGAAACCCAGGAGTTTAAGAACTTCCTTGAAAACATCAAACCCAGCGATTTTATCAATCAATCGCGCGAATCGGGTGACATCAACTAAGAGGTCTTTATGCAAGTTCCCGGTATGAATCCCTTGCAAGGTGGGCAAACGGCGTCCTCTATAGGTCCCACCCAGTCGCCCACCGGTGTTCCCGACCTGATTCTGAATTCTCCCCATCAGCGTGCTCCCACGCAGGCCCGTCCGGACGCTGCGCCTGCTCAGGCTCCTTTTCAGGCTCCGGATCAGCCCCAGATTCAACATGTGCAGCAAAGTCTGACCAATGCACTCATGGAAATGAATTTGCCCCCCACGCCACAGAATTTACAAATGGCACAACTGCTGGCCAATTACGGTCATGCGGTGAACCAACATACCCTTGGCATACTCAGACATGCCATGGCGGGGCTCAGCGACAAAAGCAGTGCTGCCATGGAGGCGGCCACGATTCTTTTAACCCAGGATTTACCCGTCAACGATAAAACCGTGGCCGCTATGAAACAACTCATGAACGGACAGGCACTGCCGCAGCAATTGCAAAATCTACCCGAAAGCATGCAGCAAATTTTGCAAACCCTTCAGGGTACCGCGCGGGGGGCTGAAACTGCTTTGCCCAATCCACAGCAGACCGCGGCCCAGCAAACGGCACAGCAGGCGCAACAGGCTGCCACTGCCCCCGTGAGTGCGCAGCAAGCGGCCAGTTCGGCCAATGTCCAGCAGGCCGCCGGTCAGACCCGGGCTGCTGAAGTGGAAACCCCCACCGTAGAAAAAAGTACGGCCCAAAAGATTGAAGCGGTGAATCCCAAAGTCCCCGCCACTGAAACTCCCGCAGAGAATAAACAGCAGGCTCCAGTCCCTTCTCAACTGCCTGCCGCCGCAGCTCAGTCCGCCGCCAAACAGGGCAATCAGCAGGGGTTACAAGAACTCTATTTATATCTGCAGGGACAGGACCCGGAGTTTTTTACGCTGGGTAAAAAAGGCCAGCCGCTGGCGGGAAAAATGGGTGCTGAGTTCACCCAGTTATTTCAGAGCTTGCAAGATATTCTGCGGGTGTCTGCCCATTTAAATGAGAATATGCAGCTCAAGAACTTTAATCACCTGTCTATTCAGCATCAGCAAATGATGCAATTAACCGACGTGCTTGGCCAGCATTTAGAAGCTTTTCAACAGCACTTTCAACAGGCTTTTCCAGAACTGGCAGAACGGGTGGGTTTTTTGATTCAGCAGGATGGCATGGATATGTTGAGTAAGCTGGCCCAGTTACTGGACGAAAACCAGCAGCATTTACTGCGACTTCAGGCCGGAGATTTGCCAGAGGAACAAACGCTCAACACCCTGCGTCAGCTCATGGAGCAAGTGGGGGTACAGGTGGAAAAAGTACAGACTCATTTACTGGCCAGAGAACTGCTGACGCAGAATCTGCCTGTACACTGTATTCCCATTATGGTGCATGCCCACGGCGAGGCCTATCCCGCAGAAATTTTTATTCAACAAGACTATAACCCTGAAGACCCGGATTCCAGTCCTGACGGTGAGCGACCCTTAAAATTGACCCTGACCCTTGAAACCAAAAACTTAGGTCGTGTGGCGGTGGATATTGCCACTTTGAAAGACAATATGAATCTGGATCTTAAGGTGTTGCAACGTCGGGTCAAAGATGCCATTGACGGCCGTCTTGAGCAATTACAGCGCAAACTGGAAAAACAGGGCAATTACACCCTGGATCACATCGGTTGTCGGGTTATTCCCGATCTTGAAAGCCGTCAGTCCATGCTGTTGCCGCCCAAGTATCCGGTGCGCAGCTTACGGCGCGTAGAAGGTATTGTATGACGGCTCAGGCCCCCGAAAAACTACGAGCTCCTTACTTTGAAGATTTCCAACAGCTGAATCAGCGTCTGGCTCACGATGAAGCCTTAACACTCATACTGGCTTTTTCTGACTACGGGCGTTTCAGTTGTTCTGCCTGTGCCGCCTGCTGTCAGTCCTGGAATATTGTGGTGAATGAAGCCTATTATCACCAGTGGAAGGAACACTGGGAAACCCACGAGGATTCGCGCTTCCATCAGGCCTTTCTTAAAAACGACACCACGGATACGGATCGCTTTGCCAATCTGGCCAAACATCCTGGTACTGACCGATGTGTTTTCTTAGACTCTGATAATAAATGCTATATACACAAGGCACATGGTGAAGAGCACAAGCCCGTGGGCTGCCAGGTTTACCCCCGCTCTATTCAGCCTCAGTTTAACGGTTATAGCAGTATTTTCCTACAAAAAAGCTGTGCTTCGGCGCCCGGGTTGATGCTCAGGGATCCCCATATTTATTACTTTTTAAAATCTGACTTTGCCCACGCCCTGCCTCCCAGACCAGATAGCGTGGATCCTGAAGACGTTTTTCCTCGCGCCGATTATCACCTTTTTCTGGGCCTTGCCCTGGATCTTTTAGAGCAACCCTTCGGTGGGCTGATATCCCGTTACGGTACACTGGGTCAAACCCTCGCGCGACTGATTCAGTGGGATGACGGTAAGTCTCTGCGCTGGGCTGATTTGTATCGTGCTGCTCTGGAAGACGTACAATATCCGTCCACGCCCTCAGAAGAGGCCCGGGACACGGCGCAAAAGATGTGCCACAATCTGGTGAAGTGGCGTTTCCCTGAAATGATGGACCCTCCACCTGCTTCCGGGCTCACACCGCAGGAAGTGACGGTATTGAACCAGTACCTTTGGGTCTATTTGCGACAAAAGCTGATCACGCAAAGTTATATCCCCCCTGGCCAGCTCTTTTATGACGTGCTGACTCATCAGGTGGTCAACATGTGTTTTTTGCAAATGACGGTGTTGTATACGCGTTATTTGCAGCAAGCAGAACCCTTACGGCAAGCGCATTTTGAACGGGCCCTGAGCCGAGTAGAGCGTAAAATGGCCCACCAGTGGCATTGGATTGAACGTCTGAAAATTCCTCAACTTGAGCCCACTTTGGCTGTTGATGTGTTTCAGGCTCTGGGGCAAATGACATTTGAATAACAAAGAAAAAAGAGGAGATAACCCTTGGATAAAAAAATAGGTCTTATTTCTGGCGGAGCCCTGACGGCAGTCCTGCTGATTTTAGCATGGCAGGGTTATCGTCGCATAAAAACTCCCAAACGTAAGCGTAAAGCGGCCCTCTGGTAGTTGATCGGGATTTGATTTCCCTTGACTTCTCGATTTGAGATCCCATATGCTGTTAAATGATGCGCCGTGTTAGCACGGGATGTAAAAAATATTTGAAAAGGCACAATAGAGATGGTAGAAACTAACGGATTTATTCGTAATCTTTTTTTAGGTGATGTGGTAGAAGACAAAATTTTCCCCTTCCCCCGTTTTCAGGAAGAAGAGCGGGAAGTCATTGAAATGATTGCTGACAGTCTGGAGCGTTTTAGTTCTGAAGTAGATCAGGATAAAATCGACAAAGACGAAAAGCTTCCTCCTGAACTGCTTGAAAAAATGAAGGCGATGGATCTCTTTGGACTTTCTATTCCCGAAGAACATGACGGCGTTGGCCTGAGCGTCTCCGGTTATGCTTTTGTGCTCCAGCATCTGGCCACCCTGGGCGCAGCGGTAGCTGCTACCGTCGGGGCTCACCACAGTATTGGTATGAAGGGCCTGATGCTGTTTGGTAACGATGAGCAAAAGAAAAAATATCTCAGCGACCTGGCTTCTGGTGATCAGATCGCCGCTTTCTGCTTAACAGAACCCAATTCCGGCTCTGATGCAGCGAGCATTGTGACCCGCGCTGAACTCAACGAAGCGGGTACTCACTATGTTTTAAACGGTTCCAAAATGTGGATCACCAACGGTGGGCTGGCAGACTTCTACACAGTGTTTGCTAAAACGCCGGTCACCGTGGACGGAGAAACCAAAGATAAGGTTACCGCTTTTATTGTGACCCGCGATCTCGGCGGTGTCAGCAACGGACCTGAAGAGCAGAAAATGGGCTGGAAAGGCTCTTCTACCTGTATGGTGCATTTTGAAAATGTAGAAGTGCCCGTCGAAAACGTGCTCGGTCAGGTGGGCAAAGGCTTCAAGGTGGCCATGGAAATCCTCAATAACGGTCGTCTGGGCACCTCTCCCGCTTCCTTTGGGGTCGCCAAGAAAATGATCGACATGAGTATCAAATATGCCAACGAGCGGAAACAGTTCGGACAACATATTGCTCGCTTTAGTCTGGTTAAAGAAAAAATTTCTCGTATGTCTATGCTGGCCTACGGCATGCAGTGTGTGGGTTATTTGACCGCAGGTATGAAAGATGCTGGCGTGGATGATTTCTCTATTGAAACCGCCGTGGCCAAAGTATTCAGTACCGAAGCCATCTGGGAAGTTTGCCATGAAGCCCTGCAAATTCACGGGGGTATGGGCTACGGCCGGGAACTGGGCATTGAGCGTTACATGCGTGATGCGCGTCTGGGCCTGATCATTGAAGGCACTAGCGAAATTCTGCGCGCCATGATCGCTCTGGAGGGACTTAAAACCCTCGGTGGCTTCCTCAAAAAGACGGGAATCAAAGGTTACGCACAAAAATCCTTCACCCAGGCCAAAATGCATAAAGTACACGATGAGTTTGAAAAAGAAGCCCAGTTGTTTTGTAAGGGCGTAGACAAACTCAACGCCTACGCCATGCAACTGCTGCGCTCTTACAAGAAAAAAGTCATCATGAAGCAGCATCATCAGAAACGGGTGGCAGATACGGTTATTGATCTGTACGTAATGGCCGCCATGCTGTCTCGCACCACTGCCCTGCTTGAAAAAGGCAAGACCAAAGAAGATGCCCTCACAGAAGTGTATCTCACCCGTTCTTTCTGCCGTATGGCTTACGATCGCATTGAAAAGAACATGAGTGAGTTTGAGCTTAACCACGATTACTACGTGGATCGTCTGGCAGACAAACTCTGTGAAGACGGGGCCTTCTTGCCCGATATTCTCGAACTGGGAACTCAGGAAGAACTGGAAGCTTCTCAAAAAGAACCGGTGGCTTCTGCCTAAATATTAACTAGATATTAAAGTATCAGAGAAACCCCCGCTGCAAAGGCGGGGGTTTCTTGTGACTCAGCCTGGCAAGTGTTTTTAATAAACACCGCAGGTATAAGCGCTCCAGGCCCCAAAAAAGCAAAGTTCCACCGGATTACCCGAAGCCACTCCAAAGAGCAAGAGCAAGCTACTGAGGGCCAGTAATCCGCTGAGTTGGTAAAGGTTATCTCGAAAATGATTGACGCTCAAATGACTCTCAGGCTGATGGCGATAGGCCAACCAGAGGCCCACTCCCTGACTCAGAAACAGGAGCGCCCCTTGCAACAGGGTGAGCGTAAAGATACCCATTATCATGGGCAACATGAGCACCAGAAAGAGCATAAACATGGGCAGCAGAAACCGCAGGTAAATCTGGCCGATTTTAAGGGCGCGCTCGCTAGAATAAGTGGGCCTGATTTTATGTAATACGGCCTGAGGTGCCTGTTCTGGTCGGTCTTCAGTGAGCATTTTGCGGTAGCGCAGAGCGGGAGCGATAATGAGCCCCAGGGCCAATCCCAGGCTGAGTGGGATCCCACCGAAGTAGGGTGCCGAAACAGACGTGAAAGACAGGGTAATACCGTTGATGAAGAGTAATGCAGATGCTAACCAGAGCCCGAAGCTGAGTTCGCGGCGGGGTGCATGCCATTTCTGATACCAGGCGGGGTAGGTTTTTTGAAAGTGATCATAAAGACGTTTGGCGGGCTTGAGCCGCAGCTCAATGGTATATCCCAGGAAGCAGCCCAGTACAAACAAGAATAAAATCCATACGCTGTTGAAGGCGGTAGGATTGGCTGCCACAGATTGTTGGGCCAGATGCTGGTGTGTGGGAGCCGCAAAAGAGAGCGGATGGTGAAAGTAACTTAACGTAAAAAGTTCTGCCAACAGGATCAGGCCGAGGGCACTCAACCAGGTTAGCAGAACGTATAAAATCACAAGGGGTTCGCTTAGACGCGGGCTTTAGAAAACTGTGAGGAAATTTGATCGTAGGTGGACAGGTTTTCCTGAAGTTCTTCTAGCAACATATCCATGGCTTCTTCGTACTCTTCGTCATCCTCAGCGGTGACTTCAGGGGCGCTTTCAGAGGGCTGAGCAGGAGGCTCTGCCGCGGCCTGACTTTCCTGGGCCTCTTTCAGGAGGTTTTCGTAATGGGCCCGTTGATCCTGGAGTTCGGTGATCTGTTTTTTCAGGCGTTCCATCTCGTCGAGATAGGTCTGGTCTTTTTCATCACCGTTGTTGCGTGCCCGCTTATTCAGCGCATACACTTCGGCTTCCATATTGGCCACCTGGGTGGAAATTCTGGAAATAATGCCGTCTTTGGCTTCTAGCTGATACAAAAACTCCTGATTTTTTTCTTCCAGCTCGCCAATAAACTGATCCTTTTCCTGAATCATTTCTTGCAGGGCAGCGAGTTCGGCCTGTTCTTGCTTTTGAAGCTTATTTTGCCCCTCGTACTGTTGCACCATTTTTTTGAGGACGGTAACTTCTTTTTTCTGCTCGGCGATGGTGCTTTTGAGATCGGCCAGAAAGTCTTCGTCAGAACCTTCTCCACCCATGAGCTGCTGCACTTGCTTTTGCAGAAAGTGGTTTTCCTTTTGCAATTCCTTGTGCTTGGTAATCAAAGCATCCACAATCATGTGCATTTCTTTTTTATACCGGGAGCGCTGTGCCTCTTTGGTTTTTTGCAGCAGGCTTAGCTTTTGCTTGAGTTCGGTAACCTCAAATTCTAGATCACGTTCCTCTTCGTAGTCTTCTTCGTAATCATCTTCATAATCCGCGTCAAAATCCTCAGCCATGTTGCGCAATCCTCTTTAAAATCAGTTTATCAACGACTGTTATATCACCTCGTATCTTATCATATCTATGATGAATGACCAAATATCCAAAAAGTATTAAAAAATAGAGGGGGTTTATTAAAAAAATATTAACAACCTGAAAAATCTATGTTTCTTCCCGCAGCTCTTCAGGAGAGAAGCCTACAATCTGACTTGGAAAAGTATCACAGTTTGAGTATTTAGAGGTTTGCTATGACCAGCATTTTTTCAGGTAACTTGTATCGCAGCTTTGTCACCGACCAGAACCAGCTGCGCCTGGCGAATTTTGACGTTAATCGCTTTCAAAAAACCATTGAGCAAAGCGCTGCGCAAGGTCGCCTGGAAAAAGAACTGCGTGAGGGTCTTGAATTTCATCAGGCCATCATGGCGGATCTACAAACCAAGCTAAATGAAGTGGTGGAAAAACTCAATAATATCTACCGCCGGCACATGGACAACAACGTGGCGTTTAATAAACCCAAAAACAAATACCAGACCAACGTAAACTCTGATGCTGTGGCTTTTCTTCCTCGCGTAGATGATCCTAACTACCCTGATACGGCCGGTTATCCTGCGGGCACCGCCAATATTCTTCCTCACGATGACTTTGACAAGATCCGCAACTTTTCCTATAACCCTTATTTTGGTTCTAAGGCTATTGAGGAAAGCGATCAGACCACCATCCGTACTTTTTGGGAGCGTCAGGGTACGGTTTCAGAAGATACTTATCGCGAGAACGGGGCTTTCTGGTCGTCTTTAAGCTATCTCTGGGGCTGGGACCTGGATCGTATTAACGCCACTTACGTCACCAGCAACGGTCTGCCTACAGATCCTGAAGACGGCGTACAAATTAATATTACGGCCTTACAGCCCAATAAACCTCAGTATCCCCCTTTGCAGGTGGGTGACCGTTTTCCTTTGAACTGGACCGGGAACGGCGGTGCCGTGGCGGATTATCCGGCGGTTAACGTGAGCGGGCTGCGTCCCGGTGGGGCCGACTACAATCACGCAACTGATTCTATTGATACCGACAGCGATTCCATTAGTGGTGATGCCGCTGCTAACGTGGCGGGTCACGATAGCGTTAACTTCGGTTGGGAATTTGACGATCTTCCCATGGCTCTGGAAGTGGTGGAAGTGGACACCCGTCCTGACGGCACCACCGTGCCCACAGAGTATAAAGTGGTTTACGATATTCCACCCACTCACCCCCATTACGAAGAGCTAAGGGTGCTCAACGGCACAGAACCGATGATTAACGATGCACCCACCCAGTTTCAAAAAGATCGCATTGCCAACGACGGGTTTGATTACAGTGGCTACACCTTTATTCCTGGTTCTCAGAGTGGAGAGGTGTACTACGCCTTTGACGGTGTTCACCAGACAGGTAATACCCCCTGGGCCACAAACACCGCAGAAAATGAATATCCGCCACCCAAGCTTTATACCGCCGCTACGATTGTAGGGGCTGATCGTGTCGCATATGGAGGACAGGGTACCGCAGGTTCGCCCGTTCTCATGGATGTGGCAGATATTGCGGCGGGATTATTCGGACAGAGTTCTCCCATTGAACTCTCCTCAAATGGGGGTACCACCTATCCTGTTTCTACTACTGTAAGTGCTGCAGATGATGCCGTGCGCTACAATCAGGCCGTTACCCGAACTGATACCAATAACGGAGATATGGGGATTGGTCCTATCAGGGTAAACCTGCCAGCTAATAATTTTGATGCAGGTGATTATGTGACCTTTGATACTCGCCCCGGCGAAGTCTATGAGGTGGATTCACCCGCTAACTCTGACGGTTTTTCCGTGATTCCGGCAACACCGCCGGGTACAGCTCCCATGCCTCCTATTTCTGCTGGTGATGATGGTGTTGTGGTGCGCGTATGGCAAGATGTGACGGCTTCCACGCCCAAGTACCCCAGTATTCCCAATAATCGTGTGGGATTGGTGCTTAATTCACCTGTTTCACCCACGGCTGTCAACCGCGTAAAAACGCCCAACCAGGCGGGAGCTACAGAGCCTATTGCTACGTTTGTACTTCGTGCCTGTTCAGACCTGTCGATTACGCCGGCCACCAATGTTTCCATGAAATATAAGTTTACCGTGCACCAAAACTTCAAACAGTTTGCTTCTCCCGGTGACGATGGAGAGCTGCCGCAACCGCCCTATCAGAACTGGAGTAGTTATGAGTGGACGAGCAATCCTCCCACACCCATTATGGAAGGTCAGGTAGTTCAGAACGATTTTGGTTATCCCCTTGCGGGAGTTCCCGATGCTTATATTGCGAATGCAGCTATGGGAGCGGGGCTGGTAGAGTTAGGCCGTGCCAGTCAGCATCCCGGCCCCGCCTCTGTGGCGGGCGATAATGCGGGTTGGTTTTCCGGTGATGAAGTGGTTAGTGCCGATATTGTTGCAGGCGCTAATCCCAACGAAGCTATTATTCGCGTCTTTTTTGAAGGTGATTTGAACGGCTTTGAAATGGAAATTGAAGATGTTCAGTTGGTGACCTATGACGGTAATCTAAACAACTGGGATCAGGGCCTTTACAACGCGGGTAACTTTGCACCTAATCCAGATATTCAGGTAGGTGATTTGCCGATTAGTCAGGGTGACGATCCCGATGATGTCGTTAATAAATATATTCCCGGCCTTTATCAGTTTACGCAATTTAACGATCAGTACAATAATTCCTACAACGCGGGCGATGCCAACGATATTGTGCGCAGTCCGTGGGAATTCGCCGAACTCCATTTTGGTGACAACTCCGGTATCAGCGGCGAAATGTGGCTGGATATTAACGGACGTCGTCTGAATCTGGACAATGACGATTTACAGGATACGACCACCGGCTGGGGTACAGTCGGCGCTGCTTCCACAAATTCAAACACAGTTTACGATGTGAGCACGGCGTCCTCAGATCCTTTCTTTGATCTGCTCGGCGGATCTGTTAACAATGCCCACGCTTTCCAGGCCGCCGTACACCCTGGTGATGATTGTATTGCCTCTGATCCTGAAGGGAACAATGAATCCTATCAGTTTAGTGACTCAGATCCTCTGAGTGCTACCAATCGTAATGAAACCGTCGATGATGAAGTGAATTCTGGAGAAGCCCCCATTACTTCGGCCACCGTTAACCCTGATCCTGCCAGAACCGGTAACCCTGCTGGACAGGATGTTGCCAATTACTACCAGGCCAATAACGCTCCTGCACCTACTTTTGCGCCGGTCAATCCCGGTGGTGGCGGCAATTATTTGAGCGGTCTGGCCTCTAATGACACGACAGGGACCGTTGACCGTATCGGTGCGTCAATTTCAAGCAGTAATGCTACCGGTCTGGGTTCTAATCTGGGGTATACGGTTTCTATTCCCACCACGGACGTGAACGTGCTTAAGAACGAAAACAATTTATTGTTTAACTTTGGTTCTATTGAGCAAAGAGACTGGGGCGTTAACGTCAGCAGTCTTGATATGTTCATGCGTACCATTCCCAGTTACACCAGCGTTCCGCGCTACCGCGTGGATTCAGGGGGTAACATCTATGACCGCTTCGGTGATGGTTACTACGATCTGAGTGAATCCAGCCCCGGTGTGTTTAATAACCCCGACGACAAAGCGGCTGCGGACGAAATTTACACCCTGTCCAATGGGGCTACCAATAATGGTCAGGTGAGTAACGCGGACGGCGTATACAATAACAACCCGGGCGCCTACAATACGGGCGGTTCCTTTGAGGACATGATTAACGAAAACGATCGTTTTTCTATGGACGATGACGATTTTAATCTCTTTGATTATACGCCCAACCTGAATCTGGTTCCCGGTAACCCTGAAGATGCCAGAAAGAGTGAAACCTATGTGGGTTCTCTACCTTCCAACTTCTATTATTATCGCGAGGAATTGGATAACTCTCAGGCGGAGGGTGGCGGTAACGTACCTACTGGTGATAATGGCGTAAATAACTTCAACAACGATAAGAAGCCCGCCATTAACTTTGATGGCCGTAACAGCAATCTGTCCGGGGCTTATAATGCGCCGCACACTAGCATTTACAACACCAATCTGCCTTCCTTTACCAACGTAACGTTGGGTATTGTGGAGCAGAATGCCAAGGAATTTAACACCACTAAGAAAACCTCTTATGCCGTATGGCAGGATTTCCCTGGCCTCAATGCCCCTGTGAGTTTTGCGCGCTCTTTCAATCCCGCTCAGACCTCCGCTAATGTGGTGGATGCAGTCTCTGCGGTGGGTAATTCTACCGACTTTGCAGAAATGGGCTTTCCTACCTCTTTTATTACCCTTGATATGGGGAGTCCCGTTAATAACGCGGGCTACCTGATTATCAACGAGGAAGGCAGTAGTGGAGTAGAGCCTCATGCCATTCCATTGCCTTTATTAGACCGCACGGCTCCCTATCCAGCCTATTCAGGGGATACGCCCGAGTCTTACACATTTAACTCGTATGGAAGTGGTACCGTGACCCGTACCGGTAGCAAGTTCATGTCTTTTGAAGACGTGGTGGATGCTGCAGACGGAATTGGTGGTAACGGTTTTGCCGGTGGAAGTGTTGCACAAAATCAGGCGATTTTAGAAAGCCACGGTGGAGAATTTGCCATCGGCGATCCGCTGGGGACCGCTGATAACTGGCCCAATGGTGTTCTCTTGCACGTGGACGATGCCACAAAGTTTGAAATGGAATATCCCAAGAACATTGTGACGCTTGGAGATGATGCCACGCGCTACCGAATTATGTATCGCAACTCCACCTCTGATCCTCAGTCTTTGTTCCTGGTGCGTGACAATGGTGCGAATCTGACCAACACCCTGCCGGGAGCTACCACAAATACCCGCGGTCTGGTGCACGCAGACTTGCAAATTCGTGAGCTAACGGGTACCTACACGGTGTCCGTGGTAGACGAGACGGGAACCCCTGATGTAGACGGTGAAAATATCAGAATTGATTATGACCACAACGGCACCGAGCGCGAAGGCAAGCTGGTGAGCGTGGGACTGTCCAGCGTTGTAGATCGCGTGGGTCGTTTACCCGGTGATGATCCCCGTACCGCTGCTGTGGAAAATAATCGTATTGGCCCTGAGGTGTTTGACGATCCCAAGGGCTACGTACAACCTGATGCCCAGGTGGATCTCAGCCTGGTTTCTCAGGACAAAGACGGTAACCTCAAAGCCAGAAAACTCACCAAAGTCAAAGTGGAAGTCAAAAGTGGTGAACAGATTATTCCTGCTAACTTGCAGCAGGTATACTCCACTTTTGATGAATCCCTCACCGGCATTGGCGGAGCTCCGGCCACCGGACAGCCCTTTGATCTTAACGGCGGGGCTGCGGGCAACTGGCCCATTGCCATTTATGATGGCGATGTGCAAATCAACCCTGAAGTGACCAATGACTTGAACTACTTTGTCGGTTATTATCAGGGCATTGTAGAGCCTCTTAGCGATACCGATATTACGGTCGTAGACGGTTCTGACTTCAGAGAAGGTCAGGAAGTCAGCGTCAATGGTGAGCAGAGAGTCATTCAAAGCATTGCAGGGAATGTCATTACTCTCAATGAACCATTGATTGAAGCGCCTAAACTGGGTGATCGTTTGAATATGGGACGTGGTACCGGTAAGCAAGATTTGCAGCTTTTCTTAAACCGAAACTTCGCCATGTCCGTGGGCGCAGGTCTCAAAGTGACGCTGGAATACGAGGAGTATCAATACGTGGGGTATCCACCTACTATTGATAAAACCTCTCCAGAAATTGTCACTGAAGAAATTGGTTTTGCGGACGATACGCCCAAGAGTGAACTGGCCATTTCTCCCACCAACGGAGGCACTGGTCTGGCGGGTGACGGTATTGAAGTCACCGGCAACCTCGCCGACTATAACGTGGGTGACGTGGTGAGTGTGAACGGTATGACCTTCTCCGTGGCTGCGGTGGTCGGTTCTACTATCGAGCTGGGTTATCCTGATGATCCCACTCAGCGCATCGGCTTTAATGCTGGAGATGAGCCTCAGACCGGCGTGATTTCTCATAAGGATTTCGAGGACTTCCTGGTGGTGGGTCGAGGCCGTACGGGTGGCAGCAGCGACAATGAGTTTACCAATGAACTCAAGCGTATTGTGGACAACCCTGAGTATGCAGAGGTGTTCCGACACGATCTCTTTAAGAACGTGTTTATTACGGCATCCGTCTCAGATCCGTTTAATGACTCTATCGCTTCTAAGCTCTTCCTCAACTGGGATCGCAGACGCAAGGAGCTAGAGCTCCAGCAGGCCGCTTTCTCTGCCTACTATAAATCTATCTAATGGAAACCAAAAACTGTCCTTCAGGGCATACTGCCACTGAAGGACAGCGTTTATGTTTGACCTGCGGCTGGATTTTTCCCGTTTTGGCGGGTGAAAAAATAGGGGATTACGTGGTTGCATCCCACGTCACATATCGAGGGCAACGTTATTATGATGTGGAAAAAGAAGACGCGCATTTTCTGATCGCAGAGTTTCTGGAGTTTTTGCCCAGAGAGCTGCGTGGCGAGGTTTATCATACTTTAAAAGAAGATTTCCCGGAAACGCTGTTGGATTACGGTCACGTGCGCTTGCGGAGTCTGGAACTTTTATATACCGTGTATCCGGGGAACTTTCTGAAATCCTTGAATAGCAGTCTGGGTTACCGCCTCTTTTCGGAAGGACTCTTGCCCGAGGCAGAAGTACGGGATATTTTGTCTCAGTGGTGTCTTTTTCAGCAGCGGTTACAAAGAGAACAACTGTGTTTGCCCGCGGTGCATCTGGATTTATTAGGTTATGCGGACGCACAACTGATCTTGCCGGTACTCCATTTGTGTACTCCTGCTGCAGACACGCACCTTTTTCCCCAGAAATGGGAAGGAGTTCATGCACTGTTTCCATCTCTTACGGGTACCACCTTGACCTTTCACGAAAAGCTGGCTCACGCTGCTAATCATACCCTGGTGGCACAACTGGTGTCCGGTCTGCTGGGCGAAGATTTTTACCCGGAGCCGATTTCTTTGAAAAGCTACCGTTTTTTACTGAGCAAGGGCTTTATGTCTCGCTGGGAAGATTTTGAAAATACGCAGAATATACAACACTTTGCCCATTTGCCCACTCCCCTTTATCGGGCGGATGCGCCGTTGGTTAAATCTGTGGCAGAAGCCAATCAATGTTACGGCCGTGGAAAAGCTTTTTTTAGTGATGGCCAGCTGGACAAAGCCCTGGAGTTATTTGAAGCAGCTCGTGAAAAACTGCGGGTGGGTCCACAAATTCCTCGCTTTATCGGGCTCTGTCACAAATCTGATTATTCAGACGCTTATTTTGATGCGCTGGAGCGCGCCCTGCGAGAAGAACCGTTGGCCTGTTTGTATTTTGAGCAAGCAGAAGGCTTTTTTGCCACCACGCGGATGCCTTCAGCGTTATATGCTTTGGATCAGGCGATCAGGCGACAGGATTTTTTCCCGGAGGCCCACTTGCTTCGGGCTCAGGTTCTGGCCATTCAGGGCAAAATTGTAGACGCAGAAACCGCTTTTCGCAAAGCCATTGAACAACGCCCAGGGGCAAAATATTACCATGCTTATAAGCACTTTTTAACCCAGCTCAAACGCTACGATGAAGCACAGGCCCTTCCCGATTTTCCCAGTACGGTGAGTCGTTCTCGGATTACCGATGAAAAACTAATGCTGCCTCTGGCGATGACATGTACCTGTCCGCAGGGGCATGTGAACAGTCTGGATGTGCCTGTGTGTAGCATTTGTCAAACGCCGCTTCATCTGGCTGAAGGAGAAACCCTTGGCGAATATGAAGTGCAGAAAGTGCTTCGTTTGCGGGAGTTACAGGGGGAAACTTTAAGGGGCGCTCAGTATCTGGTAACCCGTGGAGAAGCCCAGTTTTTTCTGAAAGAATACGTGATTTTCCACCGCTCTAACACCTTTGTGAAGGCCTTTGAACCTCTGACACATCTGGAACATCCTCATTTGCTGCCGCTGAAAGCCTGTTTTTCTCATCAGGGATTCGGGTATCTGGTTTTCCCATGGGTTCCGGGTGAGACCTTGCAAGATCATTTGCTGGAAAAAGGAGCCTTGCCTTCCCAACAGCGGGCTACTTTTTTTATTGCCATGCTGTCTTTGCTCTATTATTTTCAGGTGCAGCACGCAGTACATGGCGATATTAAACCCGACAATATTTTGCTGACAGAATCCGGGCCTTTACTCCTGGATACGGACTCTGTGCTCTTGCTCAAGCACGATCTGCCCGCCCGCACCCCCGTTTTTTCTTTTCCTTATGCCCCTCCTGAGCAAGAAAAGAAAGAGCTGGGTTTAACGACGGACCCCTATGCTTTTGCGGTCACATGCATCTATGCTTTTACGGGCATTGCTCCCATGTTTTTTTATGACTTTGCACAACAGCACTTTGTCCGCTGGGAGCAGCGGGCCCTGCATCTGGATGCTTATCTAAGACAGTGGATCAAGCAACAATTACATAAAAATCCCGAAGGGCGCGAGGGCGTGAGTCTGGAGCAATTAAAAGGCCTTTTGCAGGAAGCCAAGGCGGATACCGGAAAACCGTTACCCGAAACCCAGCAAGAGGTGCTGAAATGGCACCGACACTTGCGCCAAACGAACACCCTTGAAGATGTGGAAACGCCGGCCCGCCAGCTTTATAAATTAGATGCCTCTTCGATTAGCCTGGAGCTGATTGCCAAGGCCTATCGCCGCCACGGTGACTGGCAGACGGCGCTCAACTACTTGCAGAGGGCTTTTAAGGTCTCTCCTGGTTATGTACGGGCCGCCTGGGCCATGGCAGATATTTATAAAGAAAAGGGTATGCTGAAAGAAGCCATTAAAAGTTATTTGTTTTCAAGTACGTATTGCCCGGGCTTTTTTGGGCCTTATCTCTGGGCCGCGCGTTTGTATGAAGAGCTCGGCGAGACCAAAACAGCCATCCAAATGTACAAACAAGCACAGGAACACAAGCCGGATCTCTACGATATTACTTTTGAATTGGCGAATCTTTACCTCAAAACAGGACAATTGCCCAATGCGGAACAGGCTCTGCGCTCCCTGAGAGAAAATCAGCGCTTTGTGCTGAATCACGGTGAACGCTTTGCGGTGGCCAGCATTTTAGCGCATGTGTTGTCATTACAAAAATTGTATCGTGAAGCGATTAAATCTCTTGAAGAAGCGCTGGCTCTGAGACCAGGTCAGTTAGATTTGCGTCTGGACATGGCTCTGAATGCTTTTGCGCTCAGAGACTGGGAACAAGTAAAAAAATCCTTATTGTTTATTCTTGAGCAAAATCCTGCACATCCTCAGGCGCTATATTTGATGGCACAAACCTACTTTGAAACCCACGCGTTTGAGAAAGCACGGGATACTCTGTCCGTGTTGCTTAGTAAAACAAACTGGCGTCCCATTGACGTTCGTTTTCAGTTGGCCAGAGCATATACTTATCTGGGAGATTTGGATAAGGCTCAGAAGATTTATGAGGCTTTACTTCCCTATGAAAGAAAGCCTGCTTTTTATATTAATCTGGCCAATATTCATCTCATGAAAAAAGAAAAGGGGCCTGCCTTTCACTATTTGAAGCTGGCCCAACAAATGGCACCTGAAAATGCAGCGGTACGCCACACGGCTCAGGTATTTGAAAAAGCGTTTTCTTAGAACGCCAGTTGAGAAATACCGGAGTTACTGAGATTGCCCCCTTGTTTAGGCCAGGGTGCCTCATCGGGCATTTCTGGAGTCGTTACCTGCAGCGCTCTGGCGGCCACCACCTGACCGTCTCCGCCGTCTCGTGTGCCCACATACAAAGTGCTGTTTTTGAGAGTCATGCCGTTCCAGTGAAGACGCTTACCTAAGTTGATTTGATTGCTGAGCCACAGCGAACCTCCTGGAAACTGTTTCCAGTCTAAACTTCCTTCGCTTCCCTTGTCTCGAACGGCGTAAACACGACCATCATTCAGGCCAAAGTATAAGATACGACTTCCGTCAGCTTCTTCGCCTAATAATAAACCTGTCATGGGC
>CAYFGW010000031.1:0-25898 GCA_964342365.1 uncultured Candidatus Sericytochromatia bacterium
TGGTTCTGCCATGTATACGGTGCAGGCACTTGTTCTGGCCCGCAAAAACGGATTTTTGAAGGGGATTCCCAGAGGCGAAACCCTGGCGGGCATGCTGAAAATCTCTGTGCCCTCAGGGGTTCAACAGCTGTTTTTTGCCGGGGGCATGACCGCCTTTTTCTGGATTGTGGGCCTGGTGGGCACCAAAGCTCTTGCGGCTTCTAATGTGCTGGTCAATATTATGCTGGTGGGTATTTTGCCGGGTCTGGCCTTTGGCATGGCTGCCGCCACGCTGGTGGGACAGGCTCTGGGTCGCAAAGATCCTGACGATGCGGACCGCTGGGCCTGGGATGTGAGTAAAATTGGCATGCTGGCAGTGGGCTTACTGACCCTGCCCGCCGCTATTTTTCCCGACTTTTTTCTGGGCTTTTTTTTGCAAGACGAGGCCACGCTGGCTCTGGCCCGTTG
Organism: uncultured Candidatus Sericytochromatia bacterium; assembly: GCA_964342365.1. GTDB lineage: Bacteria > Cyanobacteriota > Sericytochromatia > UBA7694 > UBA7694 > CAXRDE01. The sequence continues at coordinate 448 of CAYFGW010000031.1, forward strand.
GCCCATGCGGATTGTGGCCCTTACTCTGGCTTTTGACACGCTGGGCTCTGTCATGATGCAGGCTTTGCTGGGGGCCGGAGACAGTCAGCGGGTCATGTACGTGTCTGTGGGGTTACAGTGGTTGGTGTATTTACCGCTGCTCTATTTGGGGACAGTATTTGGCTCCATGGGTCTACTGGCAGTGTGGATTTTTCAGGTGGTTTACCGGGCGGTGCAAACGCTGGTGTTTGTGGGCATGTGGCGACAGGGCCGCTGGAAAAATATTAAGGTGTGAGCTACAAAGGTTAAAAGTGTGTTACTTTTGAGGGCAAAAACCTTAAGGATTTTCTCATGCAAAAACCAGCCCCCGTCTCAGAACTTCATCAACAACAGCTTTTAACAGAAATTTACCAGCGCTGGAGTCCTCGTGCCTTCAGTGAAAAAGATTTATCCTCTGAAGAAATAGACCTTTTATTTGAAGCGGCCCGTTGGGCCCCTTCCTGTGCTAACGAACAGCCCTGGGAGTTTTTGGTTTACAGTCGCACAGACAGTGAACGAGAAAAAATGGAAGGCTATCTGTCGGGCGGTAATTACTGGGCCAAATCCGCTTCTCATCTGGTAGTGGCCTGTGCCCGCACCCGTTTTAAAGAAAGCGGAAAGCCCAATCGCCACGCCTATTACGACACCGGAGCTGCGGTATTGTCTCTCACTTTACAGGCTCAGCATATGGGTATTCACGTGCACCAGATGGCGGGCTTTGACCACGAGGCTCTGGAGCAAGACCTGAAGTTTGACGAGCACACAAATGCTGTAGCCATGATAGCGATTGGCGTTGCCAGCGAAAACATTGAAAAGCTTTCCGAGAAGCATCAGCAGATTGAAAAAGGCGGACGTCAACGCAAAGATAAAGACCAGTTTATGCATCTCAACGCCACGTCGCTTGACTGATTATTTTGACGGATTACTCCGAGGCTGAAGCTCACTTTTCCTCTCAGCGCCAGCAGCATATGAGCACGGAACAGTGGCTCCACCAGTTGTATGATCGCCTGGGCGTTTTGTGTAAAAGCGCCCATTACGTGGTGCTGCAGGCACCCCGGGCGTCCACGAAGGTACGCCACTGTTTGCATGAGGCGGGTAAAGTTGTGCAAGACATTCAGCGTAATGATCTTATTCAGGAGAAAGAGTTAGAAGCGTTGAATCAAATGCTGCAACAACTTTTTAATCAGCCGCAGTATGCCTTGCCTGAAATTGTGCGCTTACGTGCTCAGGCACAGGCCTTAATGCAGAACTACCGGCAGCGTTATCCACTAAAAAAGCGAGGTGTGCATCCGGCCCCGCCGCTGAACGTTAAGCGTACAGAAACATAGCGTGCTCAAAGTGACGCGGCTTATTTTTTCTTTTTGCCGCCAAATAAACGGCTGAAGAAACTTTGTTTTTCCGGCTTTTCGGGCACGTAGTGTTTTTTTGCAATGGGATCGCTGGGGTTGAGTACCAGGGCCTGCTTAAAGGAGGACTGAGCCATGCCGTTCCAGCCCTTCATCAGGTAGGCTCGTCCCAGATTACTGTGGAACTTGGCTTCATCAGGCATAATCGACACCGCCCGTTGAAAGGATTCCACCGCGTCGTCCAGTTTGCTTTTGTTAAAGAAATACTGGCCTTCTTCAAAACAGTCCTGTGCTTCTTTGCGTTTAAAGTCACTGGCTTCTTCTTTTTTCTTTTCAGGGGCTTTGGCCGCCGGACTGGCGGATTTTTTAGCGCCCGAAGACGAGGTGCCCGCCGCCGGAGCTGATTCCGCTTTGGCGGGACGCTGATCTTCGGGAAGGTGATCTGCCAACAGCTTACGGGTATCCATATACTGTGTGCGTTTGGCGTCGTTGGTGAGAATGTCATAGGCGCGACTCACGTCGGAAAACTTTTCCTTGGCTTCTTCTTGCTCTGCTGAGCCTGCTGGAAAGCGATCCGGGTGATACTTTTTGGCCAGAGACTTGTATTTCTGTTTGATCTCTTTGAGCTCGGTTTCTTCGGTCACATCCAGAATTTTGAACAAGTCCACTCGCCAGAGGTTGTCGTCATCTACATCAATCATCCTAATTGCCCTTTATCGAAATTTATCGAAATTCAACGAAATTGTTGGGTCAGTGACTTCCAGATGACCCGGTAGTTGATTTCACGACTGCCTTCGCCCACTTCGGCCACAAACACGTCTCTGGCCAGACGGCCCACAGCATATTCATTCATACAGCCATAGCCGCCCAGTAAATGACGGGCTTCACGGGCCACTTCTTCACAAATTTCTGCCGCATAGTTTTTACATACCGAAGCGGTCACATTGGCATCAGGGTTTTCTTCCACTTCTGCAGAGGCCTTCATAATGTAGGTCCAGGCCAGCTCCAGCTTCATTTTCATTTCGGCCAGTTTAAACTGCGTATTTTGAAAGTCTGCCACGCGCTTGCCAAAGGCTGTGCGTTGATGCACATATTCTAAGGCACCGTCAAAACAGCCTTCGGCGATGCCGTAGCAGTGTGCTGCATAGGTCACGCGACCTTCGTTGAGGTTGTCCGTCAACAGCTTGAGCCCTCCGTTGAGAGGGCCTAACAAATGATCTTCGGGCAGACGACAATTGTCGAGGGTAATCAAGGCGGTGTCTGAGGAGTACCAACAGTTTTTATCAATGGGAGAGGTAATAAAGCCCTCCGTGCCTTTGGGTACCACAAAGATGCTGATATCGTATTTGCCTTCGCCGGTTTTAGCGGACACCAGAGTGTAGTCAGAAATATTGGCGTTGGTAATAAAGGTTTTGGCGCCGTTGAGCACCCATTCACTGCCTTCTTTAACGGCACGGGTCTGCAAACTGGTGGCATCAGAGCCCGCGTTAGGTTCCGTTAAACCAAAAGCGCCGATCATTTTGCCGTCAATGGTGGGCACTAAATATTTTTGCTGTAGTTCTTCACTACCGTAGCCCAGCATCTTAGCGCCGAGTCCGCAGGCCACAGAGGCAGAAATTGCAAAGCCGGGCAATACGCGTGCCAGCTCTTTGACCCAGATACACATATCCAGGATGCCGCCACCGCCGCCACCAAGTTCTTCAGAATAGCGAATGCCGGGAAAACCCAGTTCGGCAAATTCCTTGTACAGCTCTACAGAAAAATGTTTGTCATGTTCAAATTTTTCTGCCCGGGGCGCGAGTTTTTCTGCTGCCCACTCTCGCACGGTTTTTTGAATCAGGGCCTGTTCTTCGGTTAATTTCCACATTGCGTCTTTTTTCCTCTTGAGATCGTAGTTCAAAGTATAACAAAGAACGGTTTTGGCTGTGATCCAGAACGCAATCCTGTACAATACTGAAGAACCAAGAATGAGTAGGACACAGTCATGTTTTTTGAAAACGTAAACATTGCGGGCATTGCCTACGCCGATGCGCCCAATGTCACCCCCTCTGTCGAATTGGAATCCCAATTACAAGATAATTTGCAGCGCTTTGAAATGCGCCCCAATCTGATTGAATCTCTGACCGGTATTCGTGAACGCCGTTTCTGGGATAGCGGAGAGCAAGCCATGGCTGCCACCGTGAATATTGTCGATCGTATTTTAGAAGATGCACAACTCCGCAAACAGGATGTGGGCGTGTTGATCAATAGCTCCGTGAGTAAGGAGTTTATTGAACCCTCTATTGCTTCTATTGTGCACGGGGATTTACAAATGCCTGCTGAGTGCATGAATTTCGACATCAGCAACGCCTGTCTGGGCTTTTTGAACGCTATGCAAATGGCGGGAAATATGATTGAGCGGGGTCAAATTGAACATGCGCTGATTGTGGACGCTGAAAATGCGGCTCCGCTGACGCAGAGTACTCTCAAAAAACTCCAGTCTCCCGAGTGCAGCTTGAAAGATTTTCGTTCTCGCTTTGCATCACTTACTCTGGGCTCTACCACCGTTGCCATGTTGCTCAGCCACAAAGATAAAGCGCCCGAAGGCCATCAGTTTCTCGGGGGCGTGAGCCGCGCTGCTACCCAGCACAATCGTCTTTGTGTGGGCCGTATGGACGATATGACCACCGACGCCTCAGGCCTTCTGGTGGCGGGCATTGAGCTCACCATTGACACCTACAAAGAAGCCTGCGAAAAAATGGCCTGGCACCAAAAAGATTTTGCCCATTATTTATTGCATCAGGTGGGCGAAACCCATTTGAACAAGGTTATCAAGGCCATGGGTGTTGATCCCAATAAGGTGCCTCGTTTTTATCAGGAGTACGGCAACACGGGGCCAGCTTCTATTCCACTGGCCATGGCCAAAATGGAAGCAGAGAACCGTCTGAATACGGGTGAACGCATCGGTTTGATGGGAATTGGTAGCGGTATCAATTGTTCCATGATGGAAGTGGTCTGGTAAACCTTAACCTTTGTCCTGCCCCATAATCCTTAACAATAAGGAGGGGTAATACGATGATTCAATATACGCAACAACTTAAAAAGAGAGCCGGAATGCTGGCTCTTTTTCTGTGCTTGACGGGCGCAGGTGCTCCGGCTATTGCTCAGGCTCAAACTCAGGCTCAGCCAGTGACCGCTGTCAATAACGTAAATTTACAAGACTACAGCGGTACCTGGTACGAAATTGCTTCGTTTCCGGCACCTTTTCAGCCTGCTGACTGTACGGGGACTACCGCCACGTATACCTACAACACCGACGGCAGTATCAAGGTGTGGAACCAGTGTTATCAGCCCACAATTGCCGGCGTAGATAAACTGCTTCGGGTGGAAGGGCGTGCTGTGCCCGCCAATGCCGGTAATAGCAAGCTAAAGGTCAGCTTTTTTGGCCCCTTTGCGGGAGATTATTGGGTACTGGCGCTGGGTGAGAACTACAGTCACGCACTCGTAGGCGCTCCCGGACGCAATTATTTATGGGTGCTTAACCGGGAGCCCGAAATGAATCCTGACACCTATCGTCAATTGCTCAATATTGCTCGACAACAGGGTTTTGACGTGAGTCGGTTGCGTCGTACGCCACCGCGCAGTCAGTAGCAGGGGCGAAAATCTTGTGCGCTAAGATCATGCATAAGTTTCAGGATAAGTGCTTTTGATGCTAAGGTCAGAAACAGGCAGTGTCCGCCCTTGATATGGGGCGTAATGGGTTTGTATAAAAGCTGCTCAATGTTGTGCCCCTGGGCAAAAGCCTCCAGGACCGACCTTAATTGAGAAACCTCCGTTTCCGGACTGCTGAAGGAGCTGCCGGTGTAAATCACGCGAATATACATATTTTTATAGTATAGTATGTAGTCATGATTTATCACGCGAAGTGCCTTCGTGGTCAGCTAAAACTCTCTTTTACGGGCGATATAAAAAGCTCGTCCATCTGTCATTGTCGTGGTTGTCAGCGACGCACAGGCAGCGTCTTTGGAGCACAGGTGCTTTTGAAAAAAACGCAGACGGTGTTTCAGGGAGAAACAAAACATTATGCACATACGGCAGATAGTGGTAGTGTGGTGGATTTTTATTCGTGCCCCGTTTGCTCGTCAACACTCTACTGGGAAATTGATTATTATCCCGAACATTGGGTCGCAGCCGTAGGGGGCTTTGCTGATGCCAATTTTCCAGCGCCGTCTTTTTCTGTGTATGAAGCCCGGAAACACGTGTGGTTGACCTTGCCAGATACTATCATAGAGCATATGGATTAGCTTTTTAATACGATCTTTACTTTGCGCGACGCTGTCTCAGGTTATTTTTGTGATGCAATACAATAAGCGTATCTCACGAAAAAGGGTGTAATGTATGACAGAAACAAATTTGAAAATGTATGAAGGCGAAGCCATTAACGTGACCTGGAATAAGGATTTGTGTATTCACGTGGCAGAATGTGGCAATGCTGACGATGAACTTTTTGTTTCTGATAGAGATCCCTGGTGTGATCCCGATGAGGTAACTCTGGAGCGCGTGGTAGAGGTGGTAGAACGTTGTCCCTCAGGAGCCTTAACTTATACCCGTCAGGACGGAATTTTAGAAGAGCGTCAGTCTAAAAATACGGTGCATGTGGCCTGTCACGGTCCTCTTTATTTTAAAGGGCAGTTAGAAATTGACGGAGCCACTGCTCCAGGCGTCAAGTATCGAGCCGCTCTCTGTCGCTGCGGGGCCTCCGGTAATAAACCCTTTTGCGACGGCAGTCATATCGAAGAAAATTTTGATGATTATGGTGCGGTAGGTCAGTCGGGAGACGGTATTGCGGTATTGGGCGGGCCCTTGCAAGTAAACTGTGTTAAAAACGGTCCGCTGATGGTGAAGGGGAATTTAGAAATTTATGCAGGCAGCGGTCGTCAGGCCTGGCAGGGCACCAAGGCCGCCCTCTGTCGCTGCGGATCATCAAGCAATAAACCCTTTTGCGACGGCAGCCACAAAGACGTGAATTTTAAGAGTTAAGCCCCTCGTGAGACCTGTGGGCCATGGGGTTAGCGGTGTTTAAGCTCGTGCTCTGAGATTTTATAGGTCCACAGCCTCTTACCTTCGGCATCCAGAGTGTCTAAGTGTAAAACCCGGTTGCCTGAGGGGCCTTCTACCCGCAGCTTGCCGTAATTGCGCTGCTGGAAAAGAGAACCCGGAACGCGCCAGTCGTCGCTGGCCTCGGCCTCGCTCAGTATTTTGGTGGGCGTGCTGGTCAGCGGTGAATTCACGTAGTTATATAACGGGTAGAGTCCCGGCCTTTCGTACCGGGCGAGATCGCTGTGGTGTCGGTCTCCGGAAACAAACACCACGCCTTCGATCTTCTGCTCCTTTAAAAAGCTCATGAAATTCTCAAACTCGCCCGTGGCCTGAATAAAGCTTTCGGTATAGTAGCGATTAAAGACGGGTGAGCTCATAATCACGATTTTAAAGGTGGCTTGACTGCCCAGAAGTGCGTTTTTGAGCCAGTCTAACTGACCCTGACCAAAGTATCGACGGGTGTTGGGATCGGGAAAAATGTTGGGATCCCGGTAGGTGCGGTTGTCCGTTACAAAAAAGGCCACGTCCTGCCACTGCTGTTGAAAGAAAATGCCGGGCTGGGTGAGGCCACCAAAGCGGGGGTTGGCCCAGTAACTCTTGAAAAGGAGGGCGCTGGCGTCGGCATTTTTGAATTTGCGGCTGGCGTTATTCGGGCCAAAGTCGTGGTCATCCCAGGTGGCATAATGGGGCATTTTTGTCCAGAAATTTTTGAGTTGGGGCAAATGGCGATGTTTTTCATAGCGCTTGTTCATATTGTACGCGCTGGATAAATCAAAGGGCGCAAAGTACACATTATCACCGGTCCAGAACATGGCTTCGGCCTGTTCTTTGGCCATGGTTTCAAAAATCTCGGGGCCGCTGCCATAGCTAAAGTTGAACCACTTCATGACGGGATCGTCCAGATAAAAGCAGGATCCCACCAGAAAGTGGAGGGGGCGCAATGCGCTGCTGTCAGGCGCTTTTGTCATAAAAGACAGTTTCCTGCTGGCGGTAGGTTGGGCGGCTTCGGGCTGCTCAAAGAGCACTTCATAGCGGTACTGTTGCGCCGGTTGTAAATCCTTGAGTTTAAAGGTGTGCGCCAGAAAGCTCTTTTGCGACAAATTCACGGTGTCAGAAACACGCTTTTGTTCGGGTTTCCCCTGAGGCCAGTAAGCCACTTTAGCGGGCACCGGCCCGTCGCTTTGCACCCAGATATGGGCTTCGCTTTGACCCACATGACCCAGCATAACCGCTGCCAGTTGAGCAATGAGAAGTTCTACCATATTACGCGTCCTGTGTGCTGTTTTGAGAAGATGGCGTCTGGTGAATGACCGGAACGTGCAGGGCAAAGCCGGGATACAGTACGCCAAACATACGGGCAAAAAAGTGTTCCACCCAGTGGCTGTACATTTTACGAGAGTAGTGTAAACCGTCCGGGGCGCGATACAGTTCGCCCCGGCGGGCGTCCCGGGACATTTCCGTCACGTTAATGTACTGAACCTTGTGGGTGTAGGCGTGTTTAGCTGCCACCTGATTGAAGGCCTGAATCTCCTGCTGGATAGCTTCAGGGGAGCGCTCCGGGGTCTTGTCCTGAACATGGGGCGTCACGCTCCAGTCGGGAATTGAAAATACAAAGACCCGCTCTGAACGCCCACCGGCCAGCGCAATCGAGCGGTCAAAAAGGGTTTTGAAGTCTTGTGTAAAGGCCTCTATGCCACGACCGTCGTACTGATCGTTGACGCCAATCATCAGGGTGACCAGATCGTAGGGGGGGTGAGTTTCTATGGCGTCAAGTGCAGCTAAGAGATCGGCGGTGGTCCAGCCCGTTTTGGCAATGATTTCAGGAGCTGCAATGGGAACATCTCTTTGTCGCAGGGCGTGAAGCAGCTGATAGGGCCAGCTGTCTTCCTGAGGAATGCCCTCTCCCACAGTATATGAATCTCCTAAACAGAGTATTTTCACGGCTCGTTATCCTTCTTTTAATTCTTTTTGTTGGGCTTCAGGCAAAGCGCATAATTGCTGAAACAGTTGATCGGCTTCCGCCAGTCGCTGGTGCAATTCGTTGAGTTCTTCGCTGGCTTCTCTGGCGTGCACCAGTCCGCGTTTGGCCGCACTTTCAAATGTGCTTAAGTGCTGTTGTGCCGCTTGCAGATGATCCAGTAAAAAGGCATAACGGCTGCGGGGAGACCATTCATCAGAGGCCGGTAGACAATCTAACATCATGTTTTCCTTTGAGAGATATATTTCAGGATACACCCACTTGCCCGTTGGGCTGCGGTTCCCGGTAAAGAATTGCCCAGTTCGAGCCCTAATTTTTGCTGTCTCTGCTGCAGTTCTAATGGGGAAACGGGCGCGAGTATAGCCTGACGCATAGGGTGATGGGGAAAGTTTTGTAAAAATTCAGGCACCACCGGGGTCTTGAGCAGTAAATTGGGTAAAGTCACATAAGGGGCATTGATGAGTTGGCTGGCCACCAGGTAAGTGAGCGAAGATACGCGATACATGGCCACCACAGGCTTTTTTAACAAGGCCGCTTCCAGAATGGCACTTCCTGAAGCGCCCGCCACACAATGGGCCTGAGCCATGTACTCAAAACGTTTTTGAGAAGACACAAACTCCACAGGCAAATCTCCAAAGGCCGTTTTGAGTAAAGGCTTGAGTTCTTCTCTTGCTACGGGAATCATGTGTCGGGAGCCGGGCAGTGAAAGCATGAGCTGGCGAAGTGGAGCGGTCAAGCGCTGAATTTCCTGACGGCGGCTGCCAGGCAACCAGAAAAAAAGTCTTGAATCCTGTGAGAGTTGTTTCTCAGTGAGAGGGTGATTTGCCAACATATCCCACAGTGGGTGGCCCACAAAGACGCTGTTGAGGCCCCGTTGCTGGTAAAAATCGTGTTCGGGTTTAAAAACGCTGAGAATACAGTCGCAGCTTTGCACAATACGTTTTAAATCACCGGGTGCTCGCCAGATCCAGGCCTGTGGCGCAATAAAGTAAAAAACCGGAATATTTAGTGTGCGGGCGTAAGCCCCGATTTTTAAATTGAGCCCCTGAAAATCCACCAGCACCACAAACTGCGGACGACATTGCCGCAGCCAGGCCTTTACGCGTACAAAGCATTTTTGAAAATACCCCAGGTGCCCCAGATTTTCTGTTAGCCCCACGGCGCTATAGTCCAGCACATTGGCCAGGGAAGACTGCCCCGCTGACTGCAAATGCTCACCGCCCAGACCGAAGCAGGGGCCCGCACCTTGTGATAAAAGTGCTTTGACCAATTCAGCACCGTAGACGTCGCCAGAAACTTCACCGGCAGATAAAAAAAACATATGGGTATTGTATTATGCATTGATGTGGAATATGCATCGTCTGGTCTGGCATTTGCCTGCATTAACGGCCCTGTACATCTGGGGGCTAGGATTTGCGTTGCACCGTCTGAGCTTATTTTCTCAGCCCCTGCTGTTCGGGAGCGCTGGTGCTATCCTGGCTCTTACCGTATATATACTGCTAAGACGTTCCACTAAAGAACACCCCGGCGTCTGGATCTGGTGGTTTAACGCGGGGGTGTTTATGGTGATTGTCTCTTACTATGGCCAGGGAGCCAGCCAGCATTTGCACTAGGTCATGCAGGGGGCAGGCGTGCCTGCTAAATGCGACGGTAGTTGTGAGGCACCAGTTCTGCATCGGCAAAGGCGTTGCGATTGGGCATCATCCGCCCGCGAATCCGCAGCGTGGCGCGATTTTCCACGGCGGGCAAATGACGCAAAAACTGACCGGTATGATGGGTCAAGTCAATGCGAGCACCGTTGCGAAGCAAAAAGTGAGCGCCGTTTTCATCCACGTCGTAAATGCCCGTCAGTTCTACCTCTTCACCGCTAATCACAGAAGCCGGGTGAGCGACGGGGTGGCGACGCAGTGGAGGAGCTTGAAGAGGTGCCGTCATCCGTGGAGCGCCTGTGGGCAGGACGTTCATCACCGTGGGGGCCTGACAGGCTGCAGTGCTTGTCAAAAGTGCTACCAGTGTGAATAAACGTTTCATTTTCTTTTTCCTAATCTTAAATTAATCTTTATTTAACCTTGTGATTTCAGTATAAACCTCCCTATTTTTGTTGTCAATATGTTTTTCAGGTTATTTTAAAATAATTTTACGTAGTATGGGTTATATTCCAAACCAGAGGAAACTGGCTCCGATACTCACACCGTGCACCAGCGTAGTATCGCCGCTCAAAGAAGAGCTTAGACGCAAATCCGAGGGCAGGAAAAAGCCCTGATAGCCGATATAAGCGCTGGCCAGATTTACAAACGGCAGTTGCCAGTTGACCCCTGCACCAAAGCCGGGCAAGGTGGTGCCGTTGGCTTGCAGAGTTTCCTGAACGCCGCCTCTTTCAAAAGAGCCGTTCAGTAAAGACGTGGCTTCGGCAAAAGCGTATCCGCTAAAGCCCAGGGGAAGTCCCAGATTAAACTGGGCACCGTAGTGTAACCCCGGAAGTTGTGTGGAGGTTTGTTCGCTCAGGGTGCCTGTAAAGGTGTACATGTGCCGATAGCCCGCATAGGGGCTGATGTTGGCATTCACGCTGCCAATGCCCAGGTTCAGATCAAAGAGTTGAAAGCGGTAGCCCAGATTTAAGTTGCCCGAAGCCAAAATGTCAGCATTGATAAACCGATCAATTTCTGCGGCCAGTCCGCTGCTGTTGCTTGCGGGCAGCGGGTTCACAAAAGAAGATAAGTCAGGAGCCAGACCCACACCGCCCTTAATAAACAGGTTAAAGGGCAGATTAAAGTCTCCTTTGAAGTCAAACCAGGGCGCAATTTTTTGCGTGGTTTCTGAATAGGTAAAGGTAATGGCTTCTGCGGGTGCACTGAAAAAAGGGGCGGACAGTGCGCAACAGGCTAACAGAGATTTTAAAAGACGTTGTTTCATGGTTTTACTCGCTTACAGGCTTTTTGATGTCGTAGTTTACAGGCCGTTTTGTAGCTGAATCTGGCTTCTTCGGGTTTGTAGTCTTGCAGGGTTTCAGCATAGTAATAGTGAGCCCTGGCCCGGTCTGCATAATGCAGTTGCTCACTTTTTAAGAGGGGCTTGAAAAAATCGGCGGACCGATCCAGATAGGGCTCCACTTCTCGGGTGCGGTACTCCCAGATGTCCAGCGCATTGGCCCCGAGACGCTCTTTGAGTAAGGCATACTGGTACCAGTAAAAGCCTTCCAAAAAACGCAGGCGATGGTGTTCGGCGTTCTGAGTGCGCAGGCTCTTGATTTCCTTGTACAGTTTATTGAACCTGGTTTCACGGACCGATAAATCCGTGGTGTACAGGTTTTCTCCCAGGGTTTGTAGCGCGAGGTCCATTTGGTTAAGCGTCCCCGGACTCAGGGGCAAATGGCCTGCTGCCATGGCAGCCATATGTAGAGAACAGACGATTAAACCTGCCAGTATTGCCTTGATGCGCATAAATTGATGTACCTCGTCTCTTAATTTTAGCAGAGCTACTGGTGACTCTTTGCGCGCCGTGGTAAAATGCCTGAGATTAAGTTTAAGTAAAGATTAAAGGAGAACGCTTGTGCAGCCCGCATACGCCGAACACCACGAAACACATAACGACCACTCGCAAGCCGTTTCTACTGAGAACGAACATCATGATTCAGCGCCTAACATTGACAGCACTGTTGTAGAGCAAGGTCACGATGTCGATACTCCACACCATGATGGAGCACCCGTAGATGATCTGGTAGAAGCAGACGCCCATACGGTGGGCTCTGAAAACGAGAACCATTCCACCATTGAGCACGCCACCGGAACCACCCACAAAACGGAAGAGCACGGTGGAGGCCACGACGCAGGTCACGATGCCCACGCCGGGTACCACCCTCCTGCACCCTATGTGGTGCCAGTGGGCCCCACCAGCGTTCACGCGAATACGCTGATTGCCACTTACGCCGTTATGGCGATTATTATTGGTTTAGCCCTGGCCTATGTGCGCAACCTCAAAAACAAACCCAGTAAAAAACAGGTGTTTTTCGAGAGCCTGGTGGATTTACCCCACGCCATTGTTAAAACTCAGATCAGTCATAACACTTACAAGTACGTGCCCCTGATTGGTACCATTTTCTTGTTTATTCTGGTGAGTAACTGGTTTGGTTTATTGCCCTGGAGAACCATCGAACTCTTCGGTACACCTTTTGGTTTTGAAATTGCGTCACCCACCAATGACCTGAACACCAACGCAGCCATTGCGTTTGTAGCCGTTGCTTCCTACTGGTTCTACGGTATCCAGAAAAAAGGCCTGGCGCACTTTAAGCACTATATTCAACCGATTCCCATTCTGTTACCCCTGAACCTGATGGAAGACGTTTCTCGTCCTCTTTCACTGTCCTTCCGTCTCTTTGGAAACATTCTCGGTGGTGAAATCGTAATGGGTATCCTGCTGTTTTTGACAGCCCCCTTTATTGTCACCTCACTGGTGGTGCTTCCTATGATGACATTGGAAGTGCTTGTGGGCTTCATTCAGGCCTTCATCTTCTCCATTTTGACCGCCTCTTATATTGGTGGCATGGTGGCAGACCATCACTAGACCCAATTTCTGAAAAAGCCTCTCAGCCATTGGGAGGCTTTTTTTATAGCTAACGGATTCAGGAGTAACTTATGTCCTTTTATATTACAACCCCCATTTATTACGCCAACGGCGAACCTCATATCGGGCACGCCTACACCAATACCCTTGCAGACGTATTGTCCCGTTACCATCGTTTATACGGAGAAGACACGTTTTTTTTAACGGGTATTGACGAGCACGGCCAAAAAGTAGAACAGGCCGCCGCAGAGCGCCAGATTGCCCCCATTGAACACTGCAACGAGATGGTACAAAAATTTCAAAACCTTTGGCAAAAATTAGATATCCAGCCCGATGACTTTATTCGTACCACCGAACCCCGTCACAAAAAGGTTGTGCAAGAGGTGCTGCAGAAGCTCTGGGATGCGGGCAAAATTTATTCTGATACCTACGCGGGATTTTACGAACTCTCCGAAGAGCGCTTTTTGACCGACAAAGAAATGGAAGAAAAAGGCTATACCGCCGACAGTCCTGAAGTCACTCATATTGAAGAAAAAAACTACTTTTTCAAAATGAGTGAACACCACGACTGGCTGGTGAATCACATTGAAAGCCACCCCGACTTTATTCAGCCTGAGGGCCGCCGCAAAGAAATGCTGGGTTTTTTAAAGCAGCCGCTGGGAGATTTGTGTATTTCTCGTCCCAAAAGTCGCCTGAGCTGGGGTATTGATCTGCCCTTTGACACGGATTATGTCACCTATGTGTGGTTTGATGCGCTGCTGAACTATATCTCAGCTCCCCTTTCTCAGAGTGAAGACAAACTGAGCGAACTCTGGCCGCAGGTCACTCATCTGCTGGGCAAAGATATTCTCATGACCCACGCTATTTACTGGCCCACCATGCTGCACGCGGCCGGGTATTCTGCGCCAAAGCAACTGATTGCCCACGGCTGGTGGATGGTGGACAATGCCAAAATGAGCAAGTCAAAAGGCAATTCCATTGATCCGCTCGCTATGATCGATAAATACGGTGCCGACGCGTTTCGCTATGTGTTGATGCGGGAAATGACCCTGGGATTGGACAGCGATTTTAGTGAAAAAGCCTTTGTTCTACGGCTGAACACAGATCTGGCCAACGATTTTGGCAATTTGCTCAATCGCACCCTCAAGCTGGTGAACAAATACTTTGAAGGTAAAGTGCCAGCTCCCGGTGTGGCCACAGACGCCGAATCTGAAATGGTAGCACTGGCCGAAAAAACCATTGCCGAAAGCGAACAGCTGGTACGTAGTTTTAAAATGAATCAGGCTCTGGACACCATTTTACAACTGGTGCGCCACGCCAATAAATATATCAACGATGAGGCCCCCTGGGCTGTGGCCAAAACCGACCTGGCCCGGGCCGGCACCGTGCTCTATCACGTGTTAGAAGTCTTTCGCCTGACCGCGGCACTGCTTAGCCCTGTGATTCCTGGCAAAATGGCGTCGCTATTAGAACAACTGGGCGTTGAAGCCTCAGCGTTACAACTGAAGTGGGGCGTGCTGGAAGCGGGAACGCAAACCCGCAAGCCCGAAGTACTGTTCCCCCGACAAGAATATAAGGAAGAAAAAATGGAAAACAAAGCAGAAAAAGAAATCACCGAAAACAAAGAAGCCGTGAAAGAAGCGGTGGCCCCTGCCGTGGAAGCGAAACCCGAAGTCAAGCCCGAAGAGAGTTTTATTGGCATTGAAGATTTTGCCAAAGTGGAGCTAAAGGTGGCGGAAGTTGTGGAAGCAGAACGGGTACCCAAAACCGATAAACTCTTACGTTTGATCGTCAAAATTGGCGAAGAACAGCGTCAAATCGTGGCGGGTATAGCGGCCTTTTACGAGCCTGAAAAACTGATCGGACAGCAGGTGGTGGTAGTGACCAACCTCAAGCCTGTTAAGCTCAGAGGCGTGGAATCCAGAGGCATGATTCTGGCGGCCAAAGCCGGCGATCAGCTTAGCGTTTTGACCCCCTTGAATGAAGTGGCTACAGGCGCTAAAATTAGTTAAATTATATGAATATATGATCTGAGGAGGACAAGCTGTGGTAGAACTGGAAATTTTATTTTCAAGCGGTCAGGGGATCTTAGTCCCCATGGAAGATCGAGAAACGGCGCTGCGTTTTATGCAGCAGGCCATGGAATACGATCGTTCGGAAGGCCCCGAAATGTTTCATTTATCCACCTCTTACGAGGAAGTGCTTATTGATCTGGGGGACATCAGTTTTATTCGCCTGAAAAAGGAAAATCATCCCCGTATCGGTGCCACGCTCAAGCTCAAGGCTCAACAGGAAACGGCTTTTGAGGCAGCACCGCAGTCCACAACCCAGGAACCCCCGCAAAAAACCATTTATGCGGGGCCTGTGCCCGAAAAGCCCAAAACCTATACCGTGGATCCTCAGGGGAACGCTTTTGAACAGGCCGAAGCCCGACTCAATCAGGTCAAAGATCAGCAGCGTAAGCTGGAAGAACAGCATAAAAAAGTGGCCGAAGCCATTCGTAAAAGCGAAGAAGAGCTAGAAGATGCCCAGCGTGAGGCCGAGTTGCGTCAGTCGATTCAGGACATTGAAATCGACGACGAAATTCAGCGCATGAAGGACAAAAACAATGGCTGAACGTCAACTTTTTGGCACGGACGGGATTCGCGGGGTGGCCAATGAGCGCCTGACGCCTCAGCTGGCCATGCAATTGGGGCAGGCTGCCGCAGCGGTGCTGGCCAGTGAACACTCCCGCCCCCGGGTGCTGATTGCTAAAGATACCCGGCAATCCTGCGATATGTTAGAAGCAGCTCTGGCTGCAGGTTTTAGCTCAGCGGGCTGTGATGTGGAATTACTGGGCGTTTTGCCCACGCCCGCTCTGGCCTGGTTGGTCAAGTCGGGCGACGTGCAGCTGGGTGCTATGATTTCCGCTTCTCACAATCCCGCACGGGACAACGGTATCAAACTCTTTTCCGCCACTGGCAGTAAGCTGAGCGATGCCACAGAGGTGCAAATTGAACAGGGCCTTCAGCATCCGGAGCGTTTGACCACAGCCTGTCAGGCCATTACCGGAGATCGGGTAGGACGCATTGTACCCAGAGACACTACCGCAGCCATGCAGCCCTATTTGGAAGCCTTAACACAGTATGTGAGTACCGATTTATCTCATCTCAAAGTGGCCCTTGATACAGCCCACGGGGCTATGTACAAGGTGGCTCCCGCTGCGTTTAAAGCGCTGGGTATCGAGGCTTCGGTGCTCTTTGCTTCTCCTGATGGCATGAACATCAATCTCAATTGTGGTTCTACCCACCTTGAAGCGCTTCAGGAGTACGTAAAAGCCAACGGTTTGGACCTGGGCATTGCTTTTGATGGGGACGGCGACCGTTGTTTATTGGTGGGCCCTGAGGGACAGGTCTTAGACGGCGATCAGATTCTGTACTTGTGCAGCCGTTATCTGCCCGCTTATGCCAAAGAGCAGGCGGTGGTAGCCACGGTGATGAGCAATCTGGGCTTGGAGAAGGCGCTAAAACAACAAAATCGCACCCTTTTACGGACCGCCGTGGGCGATCGCTATGTGCTTGAAACCATGCATAAAGAGAATCACTTGCTGGGCGGGGAGCAATCGGGACACGTTATTTTTGGGGATATTCAGGTGACCGGGGACGGTTTGTTAACGGCCCTGCAAACCCTGCAAGCCATTGCTTTAAGTGGCAAGCCTTTGTCGGAGTTGCTCTCTCAGATGCAACTCTTTCCCCAATTGCTTAAAAACGTGGTGGTGGAGTCCCACTGGCAGCGCCACTGGCAGGACCACGAAGGTTTTCAGGTGGAAATTGCCGCTGCTGAGGCTGCCCTTGAAGACACCGGACGTTTGCTCATTCGCGCCTCGGGTACAGAACCCAAGCTGCGGGTGATGGCAGAAGGTGAGGATCAGAACCTGGTGACCGCCACGGTGGATCGTCTGGTGGCATACATTCAGCGAGAAATGGTTACGGCTTAAGTGTCGTCTGCGATAGACGCCTCGCCCACATAGCGAAAGCGAGGCTGTTTAATGCCATCGTGGGTGACGTTTTCTATAAACATTTCCAACGGGCGAATCCAGGTGCTATGATCTCCATAAAGGGTTTTATATACTACGTGCCAGGCTTCCGTTTCGCTGTGTCTGGCTAACGCTAAAACTTCGTAAAAATTCCCTTTGTAGTGCTGATAGCGTCCGGCCTTTAATACTGGGGGGTTCACGGTTTTTTAACTCTTTTCTACTTAACTTTTGTTAAGGGGTATAAGCCTGCATTCATGCTAGCATTCTACTATGTATGTGGATATATACCGCACCATTTATCGAGGGCGGTTTTTAGACGCTGAGCTGGAGCAGGACTATTTAAACGCCAATCGTACAGAATACAAGCTTAAGTCTCTGGCGGCAAGTCGTTATCTTTTCTGTTTGAGCGCCCTGGCTCTGGTGGCCGTGGCTTTTTTGCGTTTAAAACTCAACTTTTTTTCTGACCTGATTCTGTCTCTGGGTACACTGACAGCGGTAGCGCTGACGGGTTTTTCCGTGCTGGTACATCGTCAGGTGCGCCTGGAAAATTTTAAAATTGCATCTGTTTTTCAGGCCTTTTTTGGGCTCAAGCTGATGATGACCCTGATTTTCGGTTTTTTTCTCTGGTACTCTACCTTTGAGTCCATGCAGGTTTATGCTATTACAGCCAATCTCTCGCTGTTCGCCTTTTACTTCTTTTTTCCAGATCATTTTTTGAATAAGCTCACGGCTTCTCTGATCTTTAGTTTGGTGTACTTTGAAATGAGTCTCATGATGTTTCCCGCTCACTGGGTTTATCATCTGGGGGCCCTGTTACTTTTGGGAGCTGTGAACTATGTGGGGGCCACCAGTGTCCTGCGGCTGGACACTTCCAATCGACAGTCTTTTTTGTTGCAGCAAAAGCTGGAGCGAGAAATCGAAGAACACGTTAAAACCCGTTTTGAATTGGAATATCAGGTGATGATGGATCCTTTAACAGAGGTGTACAATCGGCGCTTTTTTGAGGAAAAGTATCGGGAATCTTATTATAACGCCGAGCGTTACGGACACGTTTTTTCTCTGGTGATGATGGATTTAGACTATTTTAAACGTATCAATGACCGGCACGGGCACCATGTAGGAGACCGGGTTTTACAGTGGTTTTGTGCCCAGATAAAAAAAGAACTCAGAGACACAGATGTCTTGTCTCGTTATGGCGGTGAGGAGTTCGTCTTGATTTTACCAGAAACGCAGCTGGCCACAGCACTGGTGGTGACCGAGCGTATTCAGGAGCGTTTGCGGGTTTTTCCGTTTCTGCACGAAGGAGAAAATCTCAACGTGACCTGTAGCATGGGAATTTCTACCTACCACAAGAGTCTTTCTGCCACGGATATTCTGACCCGTGCGGACGATGCTCTATATGAATCTAAAGCCCGTGGGCGCAACCAGGTGAACACTATTCCTGTAGAGGGAGTCTCAGAAGCGGTATACTAGCTGTCATGGCGAACCGTATTTATCTGGGCCGTTTTGTAGACCCTACCCAGGAAAAAGCCTTTCTAATAGCCAATGCCAGCACTTATTTCCAGCGAACGCTGGGTTCGGCTCGCTTTTTGGTGGCTCTCAACTTATGTTTGTTGGTGTTGGTATTACTGACCTTTTGTTTTACGCGCTATATGTCCACGCTCTTTTTTATGCTGACGATGGGAAGTTCCCTCTGTTATCTGGGATTTTGCGCCCACATTCTTTCACTGGCTCGCCGGAACCCTTTTCCTTATAAGTCAGTTTTTTTGGGTTTCTGGGCTTTTGAAATAGTGTACGGTGTGCTGTCCGCCGTGACTCTCACCTTCAGCTCACCGGACTCTGGCACCCTTTTTGCACTACATACGGTCATGGCGCTCTTTGCCATCTACTTTTATTTTCCGGGCCCTTTTTTACACAAGACCTCTGCGGCCATCCATTTGAGCGTGACGTACTGGCTGGCCAGCGTGGTGCTCCTTTTCAATGAAGTTAGTTTGTTGTACCACTTTTTTTCGGGCGTCCTGCTCTTTTTTGCCAATCGTCTGGGGGTGATGGGAGCTTTACATATGGCTTCTGAAGCGCGCGAGCGGTTTCTGCTCCACCAGCAACAGCTGGATCTAAATACCCGGTTATCGCAGGAAGTAGAAACCCATGTACAGACCCGTCAAAAGTTGGAGTATCTGGCCACTGTGGATCCCCTGACCCATACCTACAACCGCCGCTTTTTTCAGCAAACTCTTGCCGAACCCCATTATAATGCCCGCCGTTACGGACACGGATTTGCTCTGTTGGCTCTGGATTTGGACTATTTCAAGCGGGTTAACGATCGCTACGGTCACGGTGTGGGCGACGAGGTGTTGAAGTGGTTTGCTGAACGGGTGCGGGGCGTGTTGCGAGAAAGTGACGTGTTTGCCCGTCTGGGAGGAGAAGAATTTATGGTGCTTTTGCCAGAAACTGATCTTCAGGGGGTGCTGACGGTGGCTGATCGCCTGCAGGAAGCCATGACACAAACGCCTTTTCTCAACGAGGGTGAGAATCTCAACCTGACGGTCAGTATGGGGGCGACCCTTTACGAGGAGCCGCTGACCACAGACCATTTAATGACGCTAGCAGACGACGCTTTATACCAGTCCAAGGCCAGAGGTCGCGATCAGGTGAATTACTTATTGGCCAGAGACCTGAAAACCCCACTGGACGTGGGGTTAACGCTACCTTTTGGAGATATGCTGTAGTCAGTATGCTGTAATCAAGCGACCGTACTTTCAGCACCTGCCAGGGTGTTGAGAATCCGGCTGACCGCTTCCTGTTGTTCAGGACGCAGCATAGGCTGATCCGTGTCGGGGTTTTTCATATCCATGGCGTCTTTGAGCAAGTGTTTGAGCAGGTTTTTGCCGTCACTGCTGGCCATCACCTGCTTAATGGCGTCGGCATTGCCCGCGAGTTTACCCACATCCGGACGGCTTTCTGAAAAATGACTGTCTTTTAACATGGAAAGGGTGCCGTCATGGTAAAGCAAACGCCACTGGGCGTACCAGTTGGCACTGAGCATGCGCTGGAATCTGCGAGAGGCAATGTTCTCCAGGATAGCCACCACCGCATCAATGTCTTCAAACACTTTCTGAGGAGCGTCTTCAGGGAAAATTTCTGATGCGTTAATCAGAGCATCCCAGGCTCTTACCACATCGTCAATCAGGGCGTTAAGCTCCCCTGCAAAGTCCTCAAAACCTTCCGGAGGCTCTAATCCCTGTTCCTCGCCCTGTAAGCGTCCCAGGATATATTCCAGGTAAGCAGCATGGGTTTCCATGGCTTCGGTGACGTCGGGGGTTTGTTCTACCGCGGTTTCCAGCACGTCTGAGAGCTGGCCTAAAAGGCGCTGTAAACGTTTGGCTCTTGATGCTGCCGCCTGTTTTTCAATTTCTTCAGGGGTCAGCCGATTTTGCTGCTGGTTTTGTTGAAAATTAATATTGCCGTTGTTTTGGGCATTGGCCTGAGGGGTATAGCTGCCGCCCAGCGGATTAAAAAGCATGTGTTAGCCTCGATAATTTCGGATGTGTTTATTATGGGGCGCTACATGAACCGGGTGAAGCGTTTTAATGAGAATTTAATATAAAGCCGCTTCGTCAGATTTTCATTAACGGGTGTTCATAAACCGTCAATTAAGGTTTGGCAGCCTTTGACCTACTCTGAAACTACAACCCACGACTTTTAAGAGAACTTTTCAGGAGACTTTTTATGAAAAACCAAACCAAAATGACTTTCACGTTCACCACTTTTTTATTCACTGCCATACTTACCGCTTGTTTTACCACTGCCGGATATATGCTGGACAGCGTCTGGGGTCATGAAAAGGGGGTTAACGAAGTGCTCACGTTGGCCCGATCCACGCCCGCTGAAAGAGCCGAACCCTTTGATGTGGTCATTACCGGGGCTGTTAAGCATCCAGGGATTTATCAGCTGTCAGCTCCGGCCCGCTTACAGGACGCCGTGCGTCAGGCGGGCGGTTTGCTGGAGCAGGCGGCAGAAACCACCTTACATCTGCTGGATCAGCCCGTTTATGCCGGGCAAATTTTGCATATTCCTCACCAGCAGGCGTCTCGCTCCCATCATAAAAAAACGCATCGCAAAAAAAATCGAAAAACCGCAAGAAAAATAAAAACAAAGCGCATTAAAAAGCGTTCTTCTCACCAAACACCCTTACAGGCCACGCCCCATCATAAAATCGATATTAATCGCGCTACTGTTAAAGAATTGACGGCCCTCAAAGGCGTGGGCCCCGCGCTGGCCAAACGCATTGTGGCCCATCGTAAAAAGCAAAAGTTCACCCGGATTCAGCAAATCCAGCAGGTGAAAGGCATTGGAAAGGGCAAATTTTCTAAAATTCAGCGCTTTATTACCGTGGGCCGCTAACATGAAAAAATATCTGACTCATTCTTTATCTGTTTCAGGCCTTGTTCTTTTTTATGGGCTGGGATTGCTGGTCTGTAAATTGTCAGGCTTTGCGCTGACGTCTTCTCTGGTCACGTATTTTATGCTTGGATGTACAGGGTTAACGGTGATCGCTTTATTATTCGTGAAGTATTTACGTTGGCCCCCCTCTGTTTTGTACCTGATTGCTTTCATCTGGGGAATCATGATGATGGGGAAAGCGTCTATATCGCCTCCCGTTTACGAGGCCAATACCATTCAGGGGCTGGTGACCACAGATGTCTCCCATTCCACGCCCGAACGTTCTGCCTTTAATCTCCGTCTGCTGACCTGTGGTCATCAGCCTTGCAAAGGCCAACTTCGCGTTTTTCTGAAAGCCGCAAAAGATCCTGTTTTGGGGGAGCGTGTCAAATTACAGGGCCATTTTGGTCTGCCTGCTGACCGACAGAATTTTGCGGGTTTTTCCTATGCTGAATACCTTAAGACACAGGGGACGCACGCCGTATTTTATGCCAATACCTTACACTCAGAACATCTTGCAGGGGGAAAATATATTTTACTGCGGTATCTACAGCGGGTGCGTTTTTTTGTTTTGTCTGCTTTTGAAGCGCACTTACCCCGGGCTCAGGCTCATTTACTGGGGAGTCTTATTGTGGGGGAAACCGCTTCTCCGGTCCCGGATACTTTAAAGGTTCGGTTTCAAACCCTGGGTTTACAGCATGTGTTAGCCGTTTCGGGATTTCAGGTGCAGCTGGTGGTAATGACGCTGATTGCAGTATCTGCGCGTTTGCGTTGTGGTCGACGGGTGCAAATGCTGTTAGCAATAGTCGGGCTCTGGCTTTTTGTAGGTTTAACCGGAGGGCCGGCTTCTGTGCTCCGTGCAGCAGCGGTCGCCACCTGGATTTGTCTTTCCCGTGCGTGGTATAAACAGCAATCTACCTTTGATGCTTTTGTTATGGGTATAGGAGGGCTATTATGTTGGCGCCCTTTGCTTTTATTTGATGTGGGATTTCAATTTTCTGCTATTGCCACACTGGGGCTAATTGTCATGGCTCTGCCGCTGGCAGAAAAAATGAATTTTTTGCCCTTAGCTCTCTCTCAGAGTCTGGGGGCTTTGCTAGCAGCACAACTCTGGGTGTTGCCCCTGCAAATGTTTCATTTTGGGACGATAGCGTGGTTGTTTTTGCCCGGCAATCTCTGGGCCGGATTTTTGAGTACCTTACTTACCTGGTTCGCTATTGTGGGGGCCTGTTTAAGTCCTTTACAGGCCGTCAGCAGTTTAACGCCGTGTTTTTCTCTTTTTTATGGCGTTACTAAAGTCGTCATAACGGTGTTAATCAAAGGAATGGACGGTTTATTATACGTCCCTCACCCCGTGGGTTATTTTCCTCGCTTGAGTCCCGCGCTGCTCATTTTAGCCTACGGCGTATTGGTCAGCACCGTTTTTATTCAACAGGCACCTGCTTTAAATGCACGGATCCTGAAACGTTTACAAATGCTTGTGGTCGCTTGCCTACTCACCTGTCTGGTCTTACCTTTTTCTCAACGCGTGGTGGCGCAAACGCAATGCCCGTTGCGTGTAACGTATTTGTCCGTGGGACAGGGAGATGCGGCTCTCGTAGAAACGTCTGAAAACACCTTGCTTATTGACGCTGGACCGCGTTGGCAGACCGCAAAAGGCACAGAAGATGCGGGGCAACGCTATATATTGCCCTACCTCAGACAAAGAGGTATTCAGCACCTGGATTATGTCCTCATTTCCCACGCACATTTGGATCATTATGGAGGTCTGGGTTCCCTACTGCGCGAAATTTCTGTGGGAGAAGTTCTTGTGCCCGCGCTACAGTCCACGGGAGAAGAACCTGCTCAAAGTTACCGGGAATTACTGGCAAAAATCAAAGAGAAGGGGGTAACAATAAGAACCGCTCAAAACGGAAGTTTGCTGCCGCTAACGGCAAAAATACGTCTGATGTTTTGGCAGCCCTTAACCACTGCTCACGGTCACAATGATGCCTCTCTGGTGCTGCAACTGGTGCATGACCAGGTCCGTTTTCTCTTTGCCGGGGATCTGGAGAAAGAGGGAGAAACGGCTTTACTTCGACAACCCGGCTTTGTGGCCCGTACAGATATCTTAAAAGTACCTCATCATGGAAGTCCCACTTCCTCAACGCCCATTTTTCTGGCTGCCATGCAGCCACAGGACGCTATTGTGTCTGTAGGGGAACGCAACCGTTTTCGACACCCCGCTTCAGAAGTTTTAGAACGTTATGGACGTCAGGGAAGTCGCGTATGGCGCACAGACCAGCGGGGGGCTACCTGTGTTTGCTCACAGGGAGTGCGCTATCGGATTCAGAGCGTGCGCTAAGCTGTTGCAGCTGTTGCAGGGTATAGAAGGCTGCTTCTGTGCCCTCAGGAGCAATGTCAGAGACCAGTTCCCAGATGACGGTGGGTCTGCTGCGCTGCTGCAGATGGGTGAGCAGGCTATCCTGACTCACATTAAGCGGGTCCTGCACGCGAAAAGTAGAGGCCTCGTAATCTGCGAGTGAACGTCTAAATGGATGCCCGTTATCTTTTGAAGAGGCATAATGACTTAAATAATAGCGGGTAAAGTCGTGAGGTATCACTATTTGCAAAGGGTAACTCTGGTTGGCCATGGGCATGACCGCCACCTGTACCTGAAGCACCACGTCTAGTAGCTGTGCGTCCACCTGAGGATAGTGTTTTAGGGTCCACTGTTTCAGAGATTCATAAAATGCTGGCCACTGACTGTTTTTACGCAAATTTTCGCGCAGGGTAGCGTGACTGGTGAGAATATCGTGCGGAGGCGATTCCTGATCGTGCAGGGCGTGAATCCACGGATCTGAATGCTCGGGCGCAATGTTGACCAGGTGATCCAAATAATCAATGGGGTCAATATCGTATTCCCACTGCAAAAAGCTCAGCCAGTATCTGAACATGCCGTAGGTATGAGCACAGCGAAACAGACGGGCCAGTTGTTCAGACTGATTGAGATCCTGGTGACTTAGCTGAGCTGTGGATTGCAACATGCCGTTGTCGCTGTAAGTAAGCTGGTGTTCTTTTAAATAATCCGGGTGGGCCATGGGGCTATTGGGCAGTATGACCGTTCTAAATATTTGCACATCAATATTCTGATTGAAGAAAAAGCGCAAATCGTCTTTGAAAGAGTCCCGCGTACTGCCCGGCAGGCCAATCATCAGCTGGGTGCTCATGGGCAGTTTCCGCCGGGCAAAGGTATCTCTGAGGCGGTCGTACTCGCTCGTTTTGATATTGTGGCGTTTGACGGCGTCTAGCGTGCCCTGATCTCGCGTTTGCAGAGACACAATGCCCGTACCTACGAGGCCATTATCCACCAGCATTTCAATGATTTCAATCAGATGGGCTTTGGTGTTTTTTGCATAATTGGTAATCAAGAGCTGTGGGTAACCGTACTCTTTTTTGACCTCACAAATAAAGCGCGTGATCTCAAGGTCCCGCTTGAAGATGCCAAAATTGCTGTCCGCAATCCAGAGTTTGGGGATTTTATGTTGAGCCACCCACAAAATTTCTTGTTTAACGCGCTCCATGTCAAAACGACGCATTTTTTGTAGGGTTGCAGAACCCCAGTCACAAAAAGTGCAGCCATAGGGACAGCCCCGATTGGTTTCCAGGGTAATAGCGTTCCAGTGCTGCCATTCTAACTGATCAAAGACACCGCTCAAAAAGGGAGAAGCATAGGCATCAATATCCCTGGCTCTTTCACGAGCAGGGGTTTGCACCAGCTGACCCTGCGTATCCAGAAAAGAAAGCCCCTTCACTTCAGACACACGTGTGGGGTCGGTATAGAGGGTGCGCAATAGTTCTACAAGGGTGTTTTCTCCCTCTCCACGAATGGTGAAATCTACCTCAGGATGGTTTTCTAAATAGTCTTTGCAGGTGTGGGGGTAAGCGGGTGTGTCGGGGCCACCATGCACCAAAATATGTTCTGGCATGTCGCTTTTGGCGGCTTTTCCCGTGGTCAAATTGGCTTCACGGG
>CAYFGW010000032.1:0-25038 GCA_964342365.1 uncultured Candidatus Sericytochromatia bacterium
GTGGTTTTTAGCGCAGCATTTGACTCAATAATATCTATTTTTTCACGGGTGTCTTCAGCTTCTACATAGCTGCTAACCGACAAATTATAGTCGTTGCTTGCTATTTTTTCGTGGTCAATAGACTCAGCAACGTACTCCACCTTTTCTTTGCCATCAAAAATGTCCATGATTTTTTGGATATGCTCATCAGTCAGTACATTATTCTTTCCTTCTTTTTTGAAGAATTCTTCTCCGCTGGCATCAATGAACTGGGTGGTGGTGTCTGTTTTATGCTTAGAAAGCACCAAAATAGTCACCGCAATCGTTGTGCCATAGAATAGATTAGGGGGCAACGAAATAACGGTTTCCACGTAGTTGTTATCTACTAAGTATTTTCTGATCTTTTGTTCGGCACCCCCGCGGTAAAAAATACCGGGAAAGCATACAAGTGCTGCGCGACCCTTGCTAGATAGGTAATTCAGCACGTGCATCACAAAGGCAAAATCGGCTTTAGAGGTGGGTGCAAGCACACCTGCCGGGGCAAAGCGATCGTCGTTGATTAATGTGGGGTCTTTCTTACCTATCCACTTCACTGAGTAAGGTGGATTAGATACAATCGCATCAAAAGGTTTTTCATCGCCAAAATGCGGGTCTGTTAGTGTGTCTCCCCGTTTAATGTGGAACTTATCGTAGTTAATATTGTGTAGGAACATATTCATGCGTGCCAGGTTGTAGGTGGTGTGATTAACCTCCTGACCAAAGAAGCCGTCTTCAATAATATGTGCATCAAAATGTTTTTTAGCTTGTAGCAGTAACGATCCTGAACCCGCCGCCGGGTCGTAAATCTTATTCACGCTGGTTTGCTTATGCATAGCCAGTTGTGCAATAAGCTTAGATACATTTTGTGGGGTGAAAAACTCTCCGCCAGACTTACCCGCATTCGCCGCGTAGTTTGAAATCAAATACTCGTAAGCGTCACCGAATAGGTCTATCTCACTCCCATGAAAATCACCAAAATCCAGTTTGGCCACACCTTTGAGCACATCAGCTAAGCGTTTGCTTTTCTCTTTGACGGTACCGCCAAGACGGCTACTGGTCGTATCAAAGTCAGCGAACAAACCTTTAATATCTTGTTCTGAGGGATAACCGCTCGCAGAAGCCTCGATAGAGCCAAAAATAGCGGCCAGGTCGGTGTTCAGATTCTCATTGGTATGAGCACTGCTAACCACATTGGCAAACAGTTGGCTGGGGTAAATAAAGTACCCCTTCGTTTTGATAGCATCGTCTTTAATTTCTGGCGTAATAACACTGTCAGGAAGCTCAGCATAATGAATATTTTCGTCATCGGCTTCAATATAGTTGGTGAAGTTTTCGCTAATAAAGCGGTAAAAAAGAGTACCGAGTACATATTGTTTAAAATCCCAACCGTCTACGGAACCACGTACGTCGTTGGCTATAGCCCAGATTTGACTTTGTAAGCTGGCGCGTTGTTGTGTGCTGTTCATGTTTTTTCCTATTTCATTACGTTTTGAATGTTTGATTTTAAACCGTTTTTTGACATAACCATTCTGAATATTATAAGTATTCTCAGTATACGGGAGCGCCGGCTAAATTCAACCGGCGCTCAGGGGTTTTACTGGATGCTGTCCATAAGATCGCTTCTCAGGCTGTGCATCCGTGCTTTTAGCGTCTCAATCTCTGACAGAATACGCACTTCTTCCTCAAACTGAGTGTTGGCCTTGCTAAGCTGTTCAGCTGTAAAGGCGGGCACTTTCATTTCCTTGAGTGTCTTTGGCGTAATCTGAGCAATGGCCGTGCCAGAAGTCAGGCTATTTAGCTGGGCCTGTCCAAACTCAGATTGCAAGAACATATATACCCCCACGGCTTGCGCTGCGTCCTTTCTGCGCAAGATGCAATAAGCTTGTCCGGCAATATATGTGCTGTCCACTTCACCGGGCATAATACCCACTTCACCCACACGCCCCTTCACCGATAACAGCACACCATAGGGTGCAAGCACCTGTTTTTCGGCATCTTTGGCGTTAGAGGCGTCCAGAGAACGGTTTTTCACGTCATCATCGTCTAAATTCTTCAGGGCAGTAAAACCCGCTTCAGGAATCGCGCTGCTGCGAATTTCTGCAAACACTTGCCCTTTTTCATCATCTTTTCTTCTTCCTCACTTAAAATATATCTCTGGGGCTGTAAATCATAATCCTGCTCTCTTAGAGCTTCAGCAGATACTTTTATCGGTTTATGGCCCACTTCCCGGTGTTTGAGTATTCTATCAGCAAGTTCCTCAATAATTCGTTCCCATTTCAAGCAAACGCCGAAACTGCTCCGTGATAACGTCCAGCGAATTTTTCAAACGATGCCCGTCTTCCACCTCAATCAACTCAAACCCCAACTTGTGTTGCCACTGCTGAGAGCTTTCAAAGGGAACAATGTCATCCTGCCGTCCGTGGGTAACTACCGTATTTTCAGGCAATATTTTAATAGCTTTTGCCTCTTCCCAGTGCAGAGCAGGAGCCAATAGCAGGAGACTCTTAAAGCGTTCCGGGTGCTTTTGATAAAGAAGGGCTGCCACCAATCCTCCCATGGAAGAACACACCAGAACAAGCTCTGAAAAGTGGCGGGTTTTAGCCTCCGCGATGTTCAGACGTTCAGTCAGAGATTTGCCCTGAAAATCCGGGCATATCAAACACGAATCAATCTCTTTTAAGGCAAGGCTCTTGGTGCCCACTGGCCCCGATTCTTTGCCATGAAAGAAAAAAGCGCTTACAATATCTTCGGTCATTTCAAATTCCTTTCTCGTACTCTCATACATAACTTTCAAAAAACAACACGTAACAACATACCAATAAAGAGCCAGCGCAAGGCCCCTTCTACAAAACACATAAATACCGCGTGGAGAGAGGGTAACAAAATGTACATTTCAGCTTTTTGGCGGCGCTGTTCATTGTAGATACACACCTTGCGGTAAAAACGTCTTTTTAACCCCAACCAGAGCAAAGCGTGAATGAGTAGAGGCGGTAAACCCAACAGGGCTTGTAGCGTGATAATTTTAAGGCGAACAGCCGGAGGGTAATAACGTTCTATCATAATGAAGCGTTCCGATAAGGCAGGGTATGAATCAAAGTTTTGAACTCCTTTTGAATGGTTGTTAATGAATTGGATAGGGTAGAGTCATCATCCACACCCACCCATTTAAAACCCGGTTTGTCTTGAAATTTGTTCAGCGCGGCAAGAGCATCCTGGTCACGCTTACTGTAAATAACCACCATATTTTCCGGGAGCGTATGAATAGCCTGAGCCTGTTTTAAATCCAACGTGGGAGAAAGCAGTAGAAGGGCTGAAAAACGACCGGGACGCTTTTGATAATGCAGCATGGCAAGCAGTGCCCCGGTGGAATAGCCCACCAGAACCAGGTTTGAAAATGAAAGTGTAGCCTGTTCCGCTTCTGCTAATTGCGCAACCACAGTTTTCTGCAAAAATCGGGGGACTTGTAAGCCGCTCTCCACCTCTTTTAAAGCGTCAATAAGAGAGTCGCCCTGGGCATCGTCGCTAAAGTAAAAAGCGTCCACCATGTCATCCATGTCGGGCTCAATCCAAATTTCCGGGTGCGTATTTTCTTCATTCATGGCTTAACTTTTCTCCATACGCGCAGTAGCTGGCCATTAAAGCCTTTTTTTGTGCAAGCGCATCTAACCAGACGGTGGGTATGGCCCCTGACTGTAGCCAGGCGCAGAGTCCACCTGTTATTGAAGCAACGGTATCGGTGTCTCCGCCCAGGTTTACGGCTCTGAGTACGCAGTCCCGATAATTTCCCCCGTGATAAACGCACCAGTAGGCCGCTTCCAGGGTATCCACCACATAACCTGAGCTTTTAACCTCGTACTCAGGCCGGTGCCAGATGTTTTGCATATCCGGCACGTAACTTGCACCCTGTTTTTTAGCCCGGTGACTTGCCAGCTGAGAGGCTGTTTCAAAATCATGTTTAAGGGAGAAGCGAACGGTGTTTGCATAATGAAGACAAGCATCTACCGCCACAGGGTGAGCGTGGGTAATTTGAGAGCATTTGGTCAGCAGTTCATCGGGCCAGGGTTCTACCGCATGCCAGAGGGCAACGGGCAAAAAACGCATCAATGATCCGTTGCCCTGAGAAAAAACGTCGCTAGCTCCTTCCAGCACCAACGGACGATCCTCAAAATTCGGCGTTATGGCATAGTCCATAAGCGCACCGTGAGTGGTGTTTCCCACGTCAAAGACTTCACCTCTGGCAGTATACTTTCCGGTGTGAAGCCAGGCCAAAAAAGCCTCCACAAGCGCTTTCAAAAAGTTCTGAGACGGTTCTTTTTGAACATGTTTTACCAATACGTCCACCGTGGCCCAGGTCATGGCCGTATCATCTGACCAGGTGCCAGCAGGCTGATTGTGGGTGCCGTAAGCATCCATTCCTGTAACAGGCTGCAAATAAAAGTAGTCTCGCTCTACAAATTCATAGGGCACGCCCAGAGCGTCTCCGATGGCAGCTCCCAGTAAAGCATTCAAGACACGGTTTTTTAAGCCCATTTACTCCTCCTGCTCACCATACTAGACTTACTTTTCAAACACTTTTAAAAAATTTATGTCATTTGTTGAGAATGACTGTATTAACCTATAACAACAAAAGTTCGTTATTTAAAAAACTCCATGAAAAAAGCATCAAATATGACTCAAGGATGTTTAAATTATGACTCTAGCTATTTCTACAAATCGCCCCGTTCAAGCTTCAAAACCGGTGCCGTAGTCAATGGATTAATCGGCGGCTACATCCACGACAAAACCACCGAAGCCCTCAGTCAACAATAAGGCGTCACCAAGCAAGCCCCTCGACCCCGGTTTCCATCAAGCCAGTCAAGAAGCCGATCGTGCCCTGAGGGGGTCTTGAGGCACCCCGCGCGCAGGATGCATAGCGCGTGGTGCCGAACGAAGTGAACGAAGGCCCACGGACGGGCCGCAGAGAACGCCCCCCGACGGGCATGATCGGCTTCGCCCCCCTGTATAAACCAAAAAAACTCCCCCGACAAAAGCCGGAGGAATCCATTATTAACGGGAGAAACGGGCAGAAAAAACTTAGTTATTCAGTTCGAAATTGAAATCCTGAAATTCAGCAGTCACCACCGCTACTTCGTTGCCGTCTGAGTCTTTGGCAGAACGGTAACCAATACCGGGCGCATAACGCACGCTACCTTCTGGAGACTTCAGTTCACCTTCGTCATACATGTTGTTGCCGTTATCGTCGTTAAAGGCAAAAATCTGTAAGTTCGCCACGCCAAGGCTGGCTTTTTGAGGTGGCTTGGGCAGTGAAAAAGAGTACATACCGTCTACCACCGCTTGTTGAGCGAGAGTGGTATCTTCGTCAATGGTTTCATTCACAGCGTTAATTTTATTACCAGAAACGTTCAAAAAGGCACCAAAGAGAGCCACTTTGGTGTTAGCACCCACTGCATCACCGGTCACTTTTCCAGAAATACCGCGATCCGCTTCCAGTTTTTGTCCGTCGGGGGTTTCAATCTGTGTGGCGGTAGGGCCACAAGCGGTCATACCGAAGGTTAAACCACCGGCCAGAATAAGAGCTAATATATTTTTCATCATGTATCCTTACAAAGTTATAGTCTTAGTGCTTTAAGACGGGAACGCGGTTTGAAAAGTTCCCTGAGTGGCTATATCAGGCTGCCACAGGCGCTGAAAGTGCGGGCCAACCCCGTTCGCGGGCCACTGCCAGAATCAAACGGTCAGACAGCTGTCGGGCATTTTTACGGGCGATGGCGTCCCAGTCAGGAGCGTTTCCCTGCACAAAAGCCACCTGAATATTATGCTGACTGGCATCCAGTGTCCAGAGCAGAGTGCCAATGCGCCGGTCGTGGAGCTGGTAGTCCACGGTGCCGCAAAAATGATGCTGGGCTTCCTGGCGTTCAATATCAAGGGCTAATATTTTCATAAAACACTCACTCTTCAAGCAATCTTTTTCTTACTCTAAACAGTCTCGTTAAAATACACTGTGATTCTACTCACCTGAGGCAGCCATTCCCGCGTATAATGACGTAGGAAGATCTGAGGAGCCCCTATGAAAACCGACGAAACAACGCGCATTGCCAATCGCTACACGATTCAGCGTCTGCTGGGTGAAGGCGGAATGGGCAAGGTGTATCAGGTGCATGATTCGGTCCATGATCGCGAATGTGCCCTCAAGGTTTTATCGCAAAAGATAAGTTCTGAGGCGGCATTACTCCAGTTTCGTCAGGAATTCTGGTTTATGACCCGTCTGGCTCACCCTCACATCATACAGGTTTATGAGTACGGGGTGCTACCGGATCAAACGCCCTATTTCACCATGGAAATTGTGCCCGGTGAAGAACTGGCAGATCTTAAAAATATTGAAGTGGAACAGGCTTATAAAATCCTGATTCAAACGGCTCAGGCCTTAGGGTTTATTCACTCACGACGTCTGATTCACGCAGACATTAAGCCTGAAAACCTGCGCATCAACACCGAGGGCCAGGTCAAACTGATGGACTTTGGTCTGATGCAGGCTACCGACACCCGCAGTAACGGGCAGCTCACGGGAACCGTGGCATACATGGCTCCAGAGATTCCCCAGCGGGGCGTGATGAATGAAACCACGGATATTTACTCGCTGGGCGTTATGGCTTACGAAATGCTGGCGGGGGTTCAACCCTTTGTGGGCACCACGGTCCTGGACGTTATTAAAGCGCATATTGGCTCTCAACCGGCGCCGCTGGCTTCTTTCCGCGAAGATCTGCCTCCTGATTTGATTAAAATCGTGCACCGCATGATGGAAAAAAATCCCGAAGATCGCTATCTGAACACCGCAGAACTGCTCTCTGATCTCTATGCAGCCAGCGGACTGGAACCGGAAAATCGCAGCGAAGACCATCAGAGCTACTTAAGCTCCCATGTGCTGGTGGCCCGAGACGAGGAACTGGGCACCCTCGAAAAAGCGCTGGAGAATCTGAAAGACGGGGCTGCTTCTTTATTTATTGGTGCGCCTGCCGGGGTGGGCAAGTCCCGCCTGATTGAAGAGTTTAAAATTAAAGCCCAGCTGGCGGAGGTGCCCTTTTGCCAGGGCATTTGTGTGGAACAGGGCATGGCCTCTTATGCCCCACTGGTGCAGGCCCTCAATCAGGTGATTCCGCTGAGTACCGATGCGCAGCTGGAGCGGTTTGGCCCGGTTCTGGCCCACCTGCTGCCGACGTTAGAACAGCGCAATATTTTCCCCCACGCGGACTTTGATCCCAAAACCCAGAAAATTATGCTTTTTGATACGGTGGTAACCTGGCTCAAAGAGATCTCTAAAACTCGCCCCTTTGTGGTGTTTGTAGACGATTTGCACTGGTCAGATATGGCCAGCGTGGAATTGTTTAACTACTGCATTCGCGGTCTCGAAGACAGCTCCGTCATGATGCTCGGCTCCTTTCGGGACGACGAACTTCTGCCCAATAGCCCCCTCTGGCAAACCTTAGAAGAAGATCTGTCCCTGTTTATTAAGCTGAGCCCGTTTTCGGCGGAGCAAATGGCGGAACTGATCGAAAAAATGCTGCGGGATGTGTCTATGCCCGAGGATTTTATTCCCTACTTCTACGGTGCCACTTCCGGCAACGCTTTTTTTATTCGCGAAATGCTGCGCTATCTCATGGAAGAAAATATGATTCGCCAGGTGAAGGGCCTCTGGAAAATCCCCGACAACTACACCGAATGGGAACTGCCCACCTCCATTGGCGACACCATCAAACAGCGCCTCAAACGTCTGTCGGAAATGGCTTCCGCACTGGTACAGCGCTTAGCAGTGGTGGGGAAACGCATTGAACTGCCGCTCTTACAAGATCTCGCTCCTGATAAACATCAGCTCTTTGTGCACTTAGAAGAACTGGTAGAACGTCAGTTCTTGCTGCGGGAAAATGAAGCCTTTTACTTTCCCCATGACCGGGTCAGAGAAACCCTTTACGGGGCTTTAGAAGCCGAAGAACGCCGGGATATTCACCAGCAGGTGGGCGAATGGCTGGAAAAGGCGGAAGCTGGAGTCAGTGCACTGGCCTATCACTTTAAAAACGGTCGCGACCGGGTCAAAGCCATGAACTACCTCATGCGCGCTGGAGAAGCCACCTCCGTGCGTATGGAGGCCTCTTTGCTTATGAACGAGGGCCTTGAAATCCTTGAAAAACTCAAGAATTTGCCCAATCAGCAGGAGTTACTGGACAGCCATCGCCGCAAGCTGGCCTGGGTGTCGTATATGATTCACCCCTTTATTTGTGCCAGCACCAACGAAAAACTGATTGCAGCCCTCCAGGCCCACAATGCGCCTTTAGAAGAGCAGGTGGAGTTTGAGAGCATTCTGATTTCCTCTTACACCATGATCGGGCGCAACGGGGATGCTCTGGCCAAAGCCAGGGAACTGCTTAAGCAGTTAAAGCCGGAAACCATTTCTTACGGCCTGGTGCTCTTTGGTCGCCTCAACGCCCTGCTCACCCGGGGCGAAATGCGCCAGCTGGTTACAGAAATGGAAATTGCCGCCACCACCCTTAAGCAGCGGCTCAAACGCCTGCCCCGCCAACTGGTGTGGGCCTACGCTTTCTGCTGTTTTATTCGTGAAGACGCCATTGCCTGGCTGGGCGAGCCCGTGGGCCAGGATGAATACGCCGACGTGCCCCGGGAAATTGGCGAAAAGCACGACTTTTTGGATTTGATTTTCTGGTCTCACTATCCGCAGGTGGTGCGCAATAGTCTGATAGGTCAGTATCACGAAATCAAGGCCATTAGCGACGATATTTTCTCACTGATCAAAAAAATGGGCCGCCCCATTCAGCACGAGAACCGCTTCCAGCTCTGTCTGGCCTACGCGGCCATTGAACACGGTGAATTGGAAGAGGGTGCCCACTACGCAGAAAAAGTTATTGCTCTGGGTCAGCGCATGCAAAACAAGCATCAGCAGGCCAGCGGCAATATTTTGCAGGGCATGATTGCGGTGCAAAAAAACCACCTTAAAGACGCTGAAACCGCCTTCAAAGAGGCCGTGCGCCTCAGTCGAGAAAGCGAAACGGATCAGCTTTTGCCCGGCATGTACCGCCTGGCTCAGGTGCATTTAAAACAGAATCAGCCCAATGAAGCGGCCACCCTGCTCAAAGAAGCCCTGGAACTGGCCACGGGTTATCGTCTGGAAAATCCCTATCACCAGATCCATATTTATCGCTTGCTGGCCCTGCTGGGCATTCAGCAAAAGGTCAGTGCCGACATTATTGAAGGGCACTTTAAGCAGAGCTTAGAACTGGCAAAAACTACCAAAAACCCCTTACAAAGCGGCATCACCGCCATGGCCTACGCCCGCTGGCTGGGGGGACAGGGCCAGGGTTTTGAGAAGGCCCACGATCTGCTGGTTTCCGCCCGCAAGCATTTTCGCCACATCAAGTACACCCGTTCTGAGCGCTCCATTCAGGAATTACAAACCTGGCTGCGCAAGCAGGCGCGTCAGGCAGAACAAAAAGAAGATCTTTCCGCCCGCTTCGGGGATCAGCTGGCTCCGGCTCAGGCCCAGGAAATGGGGTATAAGCTATTAGAGCTGATGTCTCAGTACAATCTCACACCCACAGAGAGCAGCAGCAGCGGCGGGCAAAAAGACTTACAGAAGCTGTCAGAACGTCTCAAAAAAGTAGAGCGCATCAACCAGTTTTCTCAGCTCATTATGCAGAGTCTGGATCTGCAAATGGTCCTGCAAAACATCATGGACTATGTGGTAGACATTGCCAAAGCCGACCGGGGCCTGCTCATGCTCAAAAACGAGCTGGGAGATCTGGAAGTTCAGGTGGTGCGGGTCAAAGACGAGGAAGCCCTGCCCGAAGAACAATTGCTCAGTTTCAGTCAGTCCTTTACCCGCAAGGTCATGGAAGAAGGCAAATCCCTGTGGATCCATGACGCCCAGTCGGATCAAGACCTGTCTCAGCAGGCCAGTATTATGGCGCTGGACTTGCGTACCCTGATTTGTGTGCCTCTCAAGCGAGAAGACAATATTATTGGCCTGATGTATCTGGATAAACAGGCGGTGAACTCCACCTTTAGCCCGCAGGATCTCGAACTGGTAGAATCCATGGCCACCTTTGCCACCATTTCACTCATCAACGCCCGCCTGCACGCAGAAATTCAGGAGCGGAACGAGCACCTGCAAATGCTCAACGAACTCAGCCGCAATATATCTACCACTCAGGATTTCTCAGAACTCCTGTCGATGGTGCTGGATTTCTGTTTGCGCATTACCCGTGCAGACTTAGGATATATCTTTATTAGCGAAGATATTAATATAGAGCCCACGCAGTTTGAGGAATTGTCCTGTGAAGCCAGCATGGACAAAATGGGCCAACCCCTCACCGAAGTTCAGGTGTCCCGCAGCAGTATTCAAAAAGTCTTAAACGAAAAACAGGCTCTCTGCGTGGTGGATATGCAGGACGAAGAGCAGCTGGCCGCTCAAAAAAGCGTTATGGCTTTAGAACTGCGCAGCGTCATGTGTGTGCCCATTTATGGCAAAGAAGAACAGGTCCTCGGTGTGGTGTATGTGAGCAGTCAGGCCGTCTCCTACACCTTTACACCGCGAGATCTTGAACTGATGGAGTCCATCATTCGTCAGGTGGGCATGGACATTGAGAACCGTTCGCTCATGGAGATCCGCAAAAAGCAGGAACTGTTGAATCAGGAGCTGTCTTTTGCCCGCAGCATTCAGAGCTCCATGTTGCCCGATTATCAGCCGGATATTCCGAGTCTGGACATTACGGGTTTTTCAGAATCTGCAGAGGCCGTGGGCGGCGATTATTATGACTACTTCAAAATTTCCGATACGGAATTTGGCCTGGCCATTGGTGATGTGAACGGTCACGGGGTCTCTGCCAGCTTGCTCATGTCTATGGCCAAAAGCTGTCTCTTTGTGCAGGGCAAAATAGACCCCGGTGTACTGGCCATGATGTCCGCGCTAAACAGCATGATTTTTGGCGGCACCAAAGAGCGGCTCTTTATGACCTTTGTGTACTCCATTTTTGACCTGGTAAACCATCAGGTGACCCTTTCCAGTGCCGGTCACCATCTGCCCTACCATTACAAAGCCACAGAAAAAAAATTAGCGCCCGTGCAGGTGCGCCCCACCTATCCGCTGGGCGTGCGCGAAAAAAGCCGTTTCAATGAAGTGACAGTGCCCTTAGATCCCGGTGATGTACTGGTGTATTACACGGATGGTATTGTAGAAGCCCACACTCCTGAAGGCGAAGAATTCGGGTTTGAGCGCCTGGAAAATCTTATTGTAGAGCACCATCACCTGAGCGCCAGTGAGCTACAGGCCGTGCTGATTCAGGCCTATCAGGACTGGATTCAGGGTGGCGATCCCGAAGACGATATGACCCTGGTGGTGGTCAAAGCCCGTTCTAACAAAAAACAGGCCCCCGAAGAGAAAAAGCTGCAAACGGGCTTTTTAACGCTGATCAATCGCTGATGCGTTCCTCAATGACAGGGTTGGCGGGCCTGATTCTCTTTTTTAGCACGTTTAGCACTCAGCTCACGCAGGTGGCCCGGGCTGAAGACTGGCTGCTGCGCTCTTCTGATCCGGTGCGAGGCCCCCACTATATTCAGGAAACCCTCCAACAGCGTTTGCAGGTGCTCAATCTTCAAAAAAAGGGCTGTACCGTCAAACTATACGCCTACGGTGGAGAAACCTTACTGCGCTTGCACTTTCCCGATGATCTCCCCCAGAAACCGGCCCTGCTGTCGTGGATGACACAACCTTACGCTCTGCAACTCAGGCACGCTCCTGCAACGGAAACTCCCGAAACAACCGAAATGGTCACCGCAGAATTTAGCAAACGTCACGTCAAAAACGTAGTCCTCGAACAAAAAGAGTTTGGGCCACAGATTCGCTTCACGCTCACTCCCGAAGGCCGTGACCGCTTCGCTTTTTTGACCCGTTCCCTGGTGGGACAACCCCTGCACATCTGGCTGGACAATGAACGCCTGCTCAGCCCCGTGGTGCAAGAACCTATTACAGATGGAGAACTGGTGCTCACGGGGAACTTTACCCTGAAAGAAGCCAGAACACTCACCCTCAAACTCCAATTGCCCGCTCTTGCCTATCCCCTTGAACGCATCGGCGTCCAGTGAATCGGTATCCAGTGAAACGCCTGCTTATAACAGGATTACAGCTTTTGGCGCTGCTCATTCCGCTTCAGACTTCTCTGGCAGCGCCTCTTGCAAAGTCTGCGGTCCAGCCCTTACCCGCCAGAGAGCAGCGGCAGATCACCCGGGCACTGAACGGTCTCAGGCAGCTCAAACGTTGGCCAAATCCGTCTCCTGAGTCCGGGCCTCTCCAGCTATCACCCTGCATTGTATTGTTTGGTGAAAAGGCCCAGTGGTTACTGGGTTGTGAATATATTCCCAAAGGCCTTCAACAAGTGCCGGGACAGCGCTTTATGGGCAAACCCGTGTACTGGACGTCTCAAGCTCTGTACCTGCCCCATGTCCGTGTGAATTACCCCCTGATTAAAACCACGGTGGTCGGCCAGGGGCTTTTGTATATGCCACAGGTGCCCGCATCAAAACCCTATCGCGATCAGCCCTGGTTTTTAATTCAGCGCCAGCAGGATCTGAAGCGTTACCATCCCGCTTTTAAAAATATTACCGATGTGGAATGGACGTCTCTTTTTGTGCACGAAGCCTTCCATATGCTCATGCAGTTGCCCGAACCCGGTATTGCGGCCCAGATGGCACTGGCCGGAAAACCTCAGGGCCATATTCCTTATGTGGATCAAGAAGATCTTAAACGGCTTTACCGTGAAACACCGGGCCTGCAACGCATGCTCTTTGAAGAGCATAAATTGCTGAGTACCGCCCTTCACAAAAACCTGAGCCCCGATGAAGCCACACAGGCACTCAAAGACTGGTGGCAACTGTATCAGGGGCGCATCCAGCGTCTGGGAGCGGGCTTTAAAGGCACTTACGGCCACTGGGACGCCTTCTGGACGTTTTTAGAAGGCAGCGCCCGCTACGTGGAAAGCCGGTTTTTGTTAGAACAGCTGCAAAAAAACCGTTATTCAGATTTGCCTGCGGTGAATCACAGTATTGCCGCCCACTATTATTACTCCATTGGCATGCACCTGGCTTTTTTAATGGACCGTATAGATCCACAATGGCCCGCAAAGGTGTATCAGCACCCCCGCTGGCTTGTGGGCCTGGTAGAAGAGCGTGTGCATGAAGCTCTGGATTGACGGAGACGCCCTGCCCAATCGACTCAAGGGCATTTTACGCCGGGCCATTCAACGCAAACATATCGACACCTGTGTGGTGTCCAATAAAGTCATTTCTCTGGGAAAACCACACCCGCTGATTGAGTATATCGTGGTGGAGGCGGGTCCGGACGTGGCCGACGACTACATCGCAGACGGCGTCCAACAGGGAGATCTTGTCATTACCGCGGATATTCCGCTGGCGGATCGGGCGATTTCCAAAGGGGCTCAGGCCCTGGATCATCGGGGCAAGATGTTTACGGAGGCCAATGTCAAACGCAGTCTGGCCATGCGTAATCTGATGGAAGATTTGCAAAATATGGAAGAAAACATCAGGCGAGGCCCCGCGCCCTATAGCGAAAAAGACGCCCGCCTATTTGCCAATCACTTCAGCGCGTTTCTGGATGCCATAAAAAAAGCTCCTCGTAAATGAGGAGCGATTTGAAAATGGAGTTTTTTATTGGGGTTTAGTAGACTTTTTTAGTAAACTTTTTGTCCCAGTTGCTCAATGGCGCTGGTATCGCTTTCGCGGGTGGCACCGTAAATAGCGGTACCGCCGATGCCGACTACTGCCGCAGTGCCCAGAACAATACCGGTCCACTTGGCGGTTTTACCCACGCCTCTGGCCACATCGGGAGCGAGTCCCTGAGCAGGTCCAAATAAGAAGCTGCCCGCGCGGCTCATAAAGCTTTTACTGCCGGTGGTAGTTCCCGCTTCTGCAATGGTTTTAGCGGCGGCCTGGCCAAAGGCTTTAGCGGCTTCTTCACCACCTTCTTTAGCGATAGTGGCACCAAAAGAAGCGGCGGCACTTTTTAAGGCTTCCTGAGTGGCGGCCTGACCCATTTTGGCCCCGCCGAGTCGGGCAAGGGCACCTACGGTCATGAGAGCAGTAGCTGCACCCGCCGCGTTATCTACGGTCATACCAATGGCTTTCTGACCAAAATCTTTGGCAAAGCCGAGAGCTTCTGTAGCGCCGTCAGAAGCAGAGTTGAGTTCGTCATCAAATAAAAGTTGGGTGCCGGTGTTTTCGTCCATGAAGGGGATAATTTCCATTTGCTTCCCGTTCATGAGCACGGACACCTGCTGTCCGGGCTGGTAACCGTCGAGGCCACCGAAGTCCATGTCCTGGCCATAGGCCATAAAGTATTCGCCGCTGGTGGGGTCGTGCAGCATAATTTCGTCAGTGTTATTGTCTCCGGCAGCAGCAATCACCTGACTCTGACTGACAGAGGCGTCCAGCTTAATCATGTTTGAGGCTTGCAAGCCGACGCCGTTAACGAGAATGTTTGGTCCGTTGATGTTTCCCATGGGGGTTAAGTCTCCATTTTCAAATTCGTTATAGTACTTATAGGCACTTAACGAAAAAAGCTTCTTAATCCGTTCTTATTTTTTGATTAAATTTCAAAAAAATCTGAAAAAGCCTGTCTTTATTGTATTTGATCCTGCTGAAAAAATCAAAGATTAATTTAAAGGGATCTAAAAATTAAGAAAAGGTTAATTTCACCAAATTCCCCCAAAGTTGCCGCTGTATTGTGTAAATTGTAGGGTAAAGGAGTATGCCACATGGTTCGGACACGGTGTCTCGGCGTTTTTTTGACAGGCCTGGTGCTCATGGGCTGTCAGTCGTTAGCCTATGGACAAATGAAAGCGTCTCAGCCCGGCGCATCTGCATCTCTGCAACTGCACTGGCCCGTGGTGCCCGACAATTTTTTGCGATTTTCGCTGGACAAACGCCCCTTTAAAGAACTGAGAAGCTCCTTTATTACGGGCAGCGTGCGTTATCCCTGTACGGGTTCTGTGCCCGTGCTTCAACCTCAGATGCTTCAAGCTCAAAGTAGTGAACAGCAGCACATCTACACAGGCGAGATCAGCGGCAAGGGCCAACACAAGGAACGCTGTCAAGGACAGTACACCCTGACCTTACGTGAAGACACAAAAGGTGTGCAGCATCTCAATCTTACCTTTCCGCCCCGCTTTCAGCACGTGCGCATGCGCTTCTCCAAAGAAAATGTGCCCCATTATGGTCTGGGGGAACAGTTTGCTGAGCCCCAACTCACGGGGCATTACCCCATGATTGTACAGGAAGGCGGCATTGGCAAAGGGCAACAGCCCCTGAGTTTCTTGTTTGAAATGGTATCTCCGGGATCTTCGGGCCATCGCAGCAGCACTTATTTTCCCCATCCCGTACTCTGGTCCGCCACGGGCAAAACCCTGCATTTACAGGGCACCGATCTGGCCCAGTTTGAGCTGCAAGACCACATTGATCTGGAAGTATCTGCCCATAACGTATCTCTGAAGCTGTTTCAGGAACCCCAGCCTCTCAAACTCATCGAAAAGCTGACCACCCTGAGCGGCCGCCAGCCCCTGTTGCCCGACGCCATACACCGGGGAGCCATTGTGGGCATTCAGGGGGGCAGTGAAAAAGTATCACGCATTTACGAGCGTTTTCGCCAGATGCAAACGCCGCTGGCAGGCTTCTGGCTGCAGGACTGGGTGGGAAGACGCCGCACAGCCATTGGTTCACAACTCTGGTGGAATTGGGAAATCAACACCACCCACTACCCCCAATGGCAAAGCTTTAAGCAGCAGCTTGCTCAAAACAATATGAATGTCATGGGGTATATTAACCCCTTTCTGGTGGACGCCCCCAACGCCCGTCACAATTACTATCGCGAGGCGCTAAAAAAAGGCTATTTGATCAAAAACGAGCAGGGCGTTGCCTATCCGGTAAAAAACACCGACTTTTCTGCGGGTTTACTGGATTTAAGCCATCCTGAGGTGGGTCCGTGGATCAAAGGGATTATTCGCAAAGAAATGATAGAGACCGCAGGGTTCAAAGCCTGGATGGCGGACTATGCAGAAGCCTTGCCCTTAGACGCTGTCCTGCACACCGGCGAAGCCGAAAGCTGGCACAACCGTTACCCGGTGGAATGGGCCAGACTGAATGCAGAGGCCATTCAGGAAGCGGGCTGTACAGACTGCGCTTTCTTTATGCGTTCAGGCTATAACGGCAGTACGGCCTATACACCGCTGTTCTGGGAAGGGGATCAGCTGGTCACCTGGGACAAATACGACGGACTGGCTTCTTCGGTAAGAGGTCTTTTGAGCAGTGGCCTGAGCGGTATTGCCCTCAACCACAGTGATGCGGGGGGATACACCTCGGTAGCGCAACCCATTATCGGGGGATTTACCCGTTCTCCTGAACTTCTGAAACGCTGGCTCGAAACCAATATGTTTACCGCTATATTGCGCACTCACGAAGGCAATCAGCCAGAACTCAACGCTCAGATTTACAGCAATGACGACCAGCTGCGCTTTTTTGATCGCTGTGCCAGAATTTATGCCACCCTCTTTGATTACCGCAAAACCCTCTTTCAAGAGGCCCACGCGCGAGGATGGCCCGTGGTGCGCCATATGTTATTGCACTACCCCGCAGACGTACAGGCCCACAAAACCGAAGATCAGTTTATGCTGGGATCAGAACTACTCATAGCTCCCGTACTCACGCCCGAAGCACAGACCCGGGAGGTGTATTTGCCCGCGGGAAAATGGGTGCATCTCTGGTCAGGAAAAACCCTGGGGCATTCCACTCAGAATCAGCGGCTTCGCATCCCAGCACCCCTCGGCTATCCGCCGGTGTTTTACCCACAGGGATCGGCCGTGGGAGCTGCGTTGCGAGCACAACTCCTGAAGCAGAAGCTGATTGACCCGAACCAGATTAAAATTCAATAAAATTTTTGCCAACCTTTCACTTTCAAGCAAGCATCTGCCGTTAGGCTGATTAAAAAAGTGAGGCAAAAATTATGAAAATCGGCATGATTGGCCTGGGCAAAATGGGCGGCAATATGGCCCGTCGCCTGATGCAGAAAGGGCACGACGTGGTGGTGTGGGATCGCTCTCCGGATGCGGTTCAGGAAATCAGTGATGAAGGCGCCACGGGCGTTGAGTCCCTGGAAGCCATGGTGGAAAGCCTCAGCGAACCCCGACACATCTGGATGATGATTCCTGAAGGCAAACCCGTGGAAGACACCCTGGAAACCCTGCGCCCCTTACTGTCCGCAGGAGACACCCTGATTGACGGCGGCAATTCCCGCTGGAAAGACAGCGTGCGCAGGGCGAATATGCTCAAAGAAGACAAGATTCACTGGGTGGACTGCGGCACAAGCGGCGGCGTCTGGGGCCTTAGCGAAGGCTACTGCCTCATGTACGGCGGCGATAAGTCTGCCTGCGATGCCATGCAACCGGTGTTTGAAGCGCTGGCCCCTGAAAACGGGCACTTATACTGTGGTGAGGCGGGCGCGGGTCATTTTACCAAAATGGTGCATAACGGCATTGAGTACGGCATTATGCAGGCCTACGCAGAAGGATTTGAACTGTTAGACACCACGCCTTTTGACATTGATTTGCCCGCCGTGGCCAAAGTGTGGCAGCACGGCAGTGTGATTCGCTCCTGGCTATTGGAACTCACCGAGCGCGCCCTGCAAGAGGATCCCGGTTTAGAAAGCCTGGAGGCTTACGTGCCCGACAGTGGTGAAGGACGCTGGACCGTAGATGCAGCGGTGGAACTGGCCGTCCCCGCCCCGGTGATTACCCAGGCGCTATTTGCCCGCTTTCAGTCTCGCAATAGCGACGCCTTTGGTTTAAAAATGCTGTCAGCGCTGCGCAATCAGTTTGGCGGTCACGCCATGAAAAAACGAGAGCAGGCGGAATAATGGCAAACACAGAAGCAATGGAAAACTGCATCCTCGTGATTTTTGGGGCTTCCGGTGATTTAACCCAGCGCAAACTCATTCCTGCGCTGTATGCTCTCTACAAGCAGGGGCGTTTGCCCGATCATTTCGCGGTGCTGGGCACTTCTCGCACGGAGTTTTCGGATCAGGAATTCCAACAAAAGGTCAGCGAAAACCTTGAGGATCCGCCCGAAGACTTTGTGTCACGGCTGCATTATCAGGCGCTCCCCGACTCCTATGACGGCAGCTACAACACCCTCACCGAGCGTTTAGAGGCACTTAACACAGAACACGATACGTCCCACAATTATCTCTTTTACTTATCTTTACCGCCAGGACTCTATACCACCGTGGCCCGGGGCCTGAAAGATCAAAAGCTACATCACCATGACAGTGGCTACCGGCGCTTGATCGTTGAAAAGCCCTTTGGAACGGATCTGGCGTCGGCCAAACAACTCAATGAAGACCTGCGGGCCATTTTCAGAGAGCACCAAATTTACCGCATTGATCATTATCTGGGCAAAGAAACCGTCCAAAACATGCTGGTGTTTCGTTTTGGCAACGGCATGTTTGAACCCATCTGGAACCACCAATACATTTCTCATGTGGAAATTACCGCTGCTGAGTCCGTGGGCGTGGAAAAGCGAGGAGGTTACTACGACGACTCCGGGGCCCTGAGAGATATGGTGCAAAACCATTTGATGCAGGTGCTGGGCATGATCGCCATGGAGCCCCCCGCCAGCTTAGAAGCCAACGCCATTCGTAACGAAAGTCTGAAGGTGTTTCAATCTCTCAGGCCCCTGCCAGAGGGCGAAGCCTTAGAGAAGGTGCTGGTCAGAGCACAATACACGACCCACAAAGACCAGGGGGCCTATGTGGACGAAGAGGGCGTTAAAGACGATTCTCGTACCGAAACCTACGTGGCCCTGAAAGCACAAATTGACAACTGGCGCTGGGCGGGCACACCCTTTTTTATTCGCACGGGCAAACAGATGCCCACCCGGGTTACAGAAGTGACCGTTCACTTCAAGCCGACGCCCCACCGGCTTTTTAAACAGGAATGTTCACCCTTTGAAAGCAATTCACTGGTGTTACGCATTCAACCTGATGAAGGGATTTTACTCAATTTTGGCATGAAGATCCCCGGAGCGGGCTTT
The DNA here is from genome assembly GCA_964342365.1 of uncultured Candidatus Sericytochromatia bacterium. Classification (GTDB taxonomy): domain Bacteria; phylum Cyanobacteriota; class Sericytochromatia; order UBA7694; family UBA7694; genus CAXRDE01. The sequence goes on from CAYFGW010000032.1 coordinate 19,174, forward strand.
GACGTGCAGCCTGTGGGCATGGACTTTCACTATGAGGATTTGTGCAACACCCGGGATTTGCCCGAAGCCTACGAACGCCTGTTGCTAGACGCCATGTTGGGCGACAGCACCCTTTACATTAGAGGAGATGCCAGCGAAGCCTGCTGGGAATATTTGGCACCCGTACTTGAGGCCCTTGAAAAAGACGCTCTACCTCTGCACACCTATCCGGTGGGTAGCTGGGGCCCGGAAGCGGCTGATGAACTGATCGCAGAACATGGGCAGTGGCGCAAGCCCGAAGCGGAGCTGCACCCAATAGAAAGAGATTGTTAGCATGGATAGCACACAAAATAACGTTCCCCGTATCAAGGTCCCCACCAAAACCAAAGAAGAACTGGGCTACGCTCTGGCCAATCATGTGCACCAGAGTATTGAAGCAGAACTCTCGTCGCAAGAGCTGTTTCATCTGGCGGTGTCCGGCGGATCTACCCCCGCACCGTTTTTTGAGGCGCTGGCGCGTATTGAATTGCCCTGGGAACGGGTGCATATCTGGTTTTGTGACGAACGCAGCGTGCCTCCGGAACACGAAGACAGCAATTACCGTCTGCTCAAAACCCATTTGCTGGATCACTTAGAAACCGCTCCTATCGTTCACCGCATGCAAGGAGAGGCGAAGGATTTGCCGGCCGAAGCCCGGCGCTACGATCGTCTACTGGCTGAAACCGTACCCGAAGGCCTGGATTACGTGGCCCTTGGCATGGGGGATGATGGACATACGGCCTCGTTATTTCCTGAGGGTGAAGAACCTGAAGGACGCTGTGGAGTAACTCAACACCCTGACGGTTCACAACGGCTGAGTCTGAGCAGTGACTTTATCAACCAAAGTCACATCAAAGCCCTGTTGATTCAGGGCGAGAACAAAAAAAACGTGCTGACCCATGCCAAACAGGATGGGAATAGCAATACTTTTCCCATCCTGCGGGTCATTGACGACACCATGGTGTTTAACTAATAGTGCTCAGCTAGCTACATTACTTCGCTTCGGCCCGTTGGGGCAGTACCCAGTTGGGTCGCGGAAAGTGGCAGGTATAGCCGTTGGGATAACGCTCTAAGTAATCCTGATGCTCCGGCTCTGCTTCCCAGAAGTCGCCCACGGGCTCTACTTCGGTGACCACTTTACCGGGCCATAACCCCGAAGCTTCCACGTCTTTGATAGTGTCTTCAGCCACCTGCTTTTGCTGATCATTCACGTAGTAAATGGCCGAACGGTAAGACAATCCGCGATCGTTGCCCTGACGGTTTAGCGTGGTAGGGTCGTGAATCTGGAAAAAGTACTCCAGAATTTTGCGGTAACTGGTTTTTTGGGGGTCAAACATAATTTCAATGCCTTCAGCGTGGGTGCCGTGATGGCGATAAGTGGCGTTTTTAACATCTCCACCGGTGTAACCCACACGGGTACTCACAATGCCCGGTTGTTTGCGAATTAAATCCTGCATGCCCCAGAAACAGCCTCCGGCCAGTACAGCGCGTTCTTGTGTCATGGTCTTATATCCTTTGTTTTTGCTTATTCTAAAGGCAGAAAAAGGTTGATTCCCAGAGCATGGCTATTAAAGACTTATTACAAAATCTCTGCCAGTTTAATACGCTGTCCCTCTTGACGAAGAACCCCCTGCTTTAGCCACCAGCGAGCGGCCTGTTCAAGGTGCACCTGATTGGCCACAATATGCTCCTGATGCTCGCTTTTAAAGCGTTCCCAAACCTGTTCTGCGGAGAGACCCACGGGATCCCCCACATAGGCCAGTTGGCGAGTCAAGGCTTCAGGGGGAAGCGGGATTCGTTGTTCCTCAATCAAACGCTGGAGCACACATTGACGGTACAATTGATGCCTTATTTTGTCGCGCTGAGCCGCGGCCCACGCCGCAAAACCTTGTTCTGCAAGACGTGCTGCCAGGGGAATAAACTGTGCCAGGGTATGTAAAAGATGGCCATCTCCAGCTTCCCAGTCTGCTTTGAGTTGCGCGTCTACCCAGCTTTCGGGAATCTCTACCCGGCTTTTTTGCACCAGCAGCCCCACCGCTTCTCCAAGCAGTGTTTTTTGCCACTGTTGCTGATGATGCAAACGGGTTTCTTCGTGTAATAAAGCAAAAAGAGCCGTCTCGTCTTCAAGCTCCAGACCTTTAGCCAGGGCTTTCGTATTCGGAACCGTCAGGGTGTGTACACTGTGAATATACACAAAATAACACGCTGATTCCATGGGCACCTGAACAGAGGAACCGGTTGTTTGACCGGACAGCGTACGGTGCAATACTTTCTGAAAAGCGTTGCCTTCTTCGGTAATAAGTATTCCATGCTGAACTGCGGCGCTGCCGGGCACGTACTCCATGGTATTGTCGCGCACAGCTAGCCAACTGACCACCACTGCATCGCCTCTTTGAATGGGGCGATCTACTTCATTACCCAGGCGACCAAAACGGGCTTGCAGCCCCCGTAAACGCTCGGTCATTTCCACTTCCGTAACATCTGGAAGTAAGGGAGCTTCCAGCTCAAACTCCAGGGATGAAGGCAACGTAACGTCAAAGGATTGCATTAGCCGTACCACCAGTTAGACAGGGTATCAATCCCATAATTTACGCCACTCGTAACCAGAGGGCCCACCACCGGAGCGACAGTGGCACCAAGGATGCTACCTGTCGCAGTTAGCGTGCTCTTGAGCATTTCCGTATTGCTGGTTTTACCGTTATACCAGTCATAACCGGTTTTGAGCATAATGCCTGTATCAATAGCCGCTGAACCATAGCTCAAAAAGGGCACCGATTTGCCCACCACACCCGCAAGGGTATTGCCTTTTGTCAAATAAGAGAGCGTATTGCGTTCGAGCGTGGGAATCAGGCTATCATCTGTACTGAATTTGGCAAGCGCCTCCATCATTTCTTTGCCGCTGTCGAGATCACAGGTTTGGCAAAACTTACTGATTTTACCGGCCAATTCCTGATTGGCCTTGCCGCCCAGTGTTTCATAACCAGACTCTGCCAGTTCGCCCAGACGCGTTTGGAACTGATCGGTCCCATAACTGTCATAAGCATTTTTCATGCATTGTAGGGTTTTGGTGGTTTGCAGCACCTGTTGTGCCAGACCCAACGCCTGTTTAGCACTACCAATGTTATCTCCGCTCACTCCCGTTAAGCGAGACAAAATCAGGGTTTCGGCAGTATCGAGTTTAAAATTCTCGCTAATTTCTACTTTTTCACCTAAGCTCTCCACAAGGCTTTCCAGGGTTTGCGTCACATCTTCAGGCAGATGATCTCCCGCCAGCTTTTCTACTTTTTTTTGCGTATCGTAAAGCTGGGAGCCTTTTTCTACCACATAACCGGTGGTGGTACTCAGGCCCTGCGTCAGCGGATGATTCCCCAACACCTGCCCGAGTTGCTGTGCCCGTTCCATCATATGAGGCGGGGAACCGTTGTCGATAGTTTGTTCAATGTCTTGCTGTGTCTGGACACTGGTCAAATCACGTTGTTGCTGGGTTTTAAGCTTACGCTGTTGCTGATCTAGCGTGGGTGAAGATGTAGAAGAAACAGGATTTTCCTGAGGAACGGAAACCTGAGGTAAAGATCGCTGTGAAGAAGTAAGCGGTCTGGGCGGTATGCCCCGAGGCTGGACGCTGATTGATGACATAAGTCCTCCGATGATGGGTAAATTTTAGCATGTCACACCCGGCTTTTCAATAAGCGTCTCTTTTTTACACCTGTCCATAATTTACAATCGCTTTATACCCGTTCCACCTCGAAAATAGCGTAGGATTTTTGGGCCGTGGCTCCCTGGACATGACTAATAATGCGACGGGGCTCCACCGCAAAGAGCGTGATCCGGTAACCGTTCCAGGTGAGCTGACTCTGATCTTCATCACCTCCCAGAAACAGATCCACCTCTTCAGTAATCCCTTTGACTTCTAAACGCAGTCTCACCTGCACCTGACCGGGATCTTCACAGGTTTCATCGGTACCACAACGGGTATCGTTGTTATTGTATTCATACCCCATACGAAAACCGTCGGAAAAAACCGCCACGTCACGGGGACTCATTTGTACAGGCTGGTTATACAATCGCTCTGAAATAGAACTGGGAAGAGGCGTTCCAGGACCGTTTCGAGGCCCTGTGGGAGCGACCAGAGGGGGTTCTTTAACGGGCTGTGGCGTGGGAGATGGGGTATATCCGGGAACCCGTGGGAAAGGTGTGGGCGTCGGTTCAGGTCCCGGCGTGGGTGCCGCTCCCGGATTTATGGGAAAAGGCACCGGCGTGTTTTTCACACAGGGCCCCATCACAATCTGTCTTATGGCCTGTTCTGAAGTACTCTGGCTCTCAAGGGTAAAGGTATAAATACCCTGCGGATAGGTACTGGCATCAAAAGCAAAAGAAACCTGAGTATCTCCAGCCACGCGCTTTGCCCCCAGTTCAATGATCGTTCCGCTCTCGCGCTCTTGCATGCGCAATGCCGTACAAGTTCCTGGCGTAAACTGAAGTGCCCGCACCGTGACCGTGGGGTTCTGACAGGTGTTGGGATCCTGAACTTCGAGATAGGGCTTACCCTGCTCCAGGTCTTCGGGAATATTGAAAAGGGATCCGGGCAAGGGAGAGGGAATGGGCTCGCCTGCAGCACCACAATCAGACAACGCATTTGGTGGGGCAGGAGAGGAGGGCGCGGGCGTTTGAGCCACGGGCGTACAGGCCCATAAACCAAAACTCAGAGCGAAAATGAGTTTACGCATAAATAAATTTTCTTTATATTTTTTATCTATACTAACACATTTACAATGAAGACAAAAGCCATACTTTCTCTTCGGTATCCACGCCGCCAATGCCCCCCGGTACGGGATGGGTTTCTAAACATTGGAGATGATAGTGTGCCCCATAATGTTCAGTCACTTCATGATCCGGAATGGAAAAAGGTGGGCCGTTTCTGAGGGACTGATCGTATTCAAAACAGAGCAGCAACTGAGGGGCTTTGTGGGTCGTGCTGAGCAAATGGGCGGTGTAACGCTTGCGCATCTCCGGCGGTAAGGCCACCAGTGCAGCCCGATCGTAGACCGCATGGACGTCTCCGAGGGTTTGGGCATCTAGCTCAAAAATGTCGCCCACAAAAATGTCAATATCCTGCCCTTTGTGCCCGTGATAGTGTTTTAGAGCACCCTTCTGGCTGATATCCGGGACAATGTCTAATTCTGTAAACAATTGCTCAACAGCTGTTTCGCTGAGTTCCGCCCCCGCCACCCGGAAGCCTCTGTCTAACAGACCGTGAATATCTAACGTCTTACCACAGAGGGGCAAAAAAACGCGATTTCCTTCAGACAAATTGAGCCTGTCTACGTACTTCACCAGCATGGGATTAACGTCACTGCGGTGAAATCCAATTTGATTGTCCTGCCACTTTTTTAGCCAGAATTCGTGTTTCATAGATTAATTCCCTTAATTTTTCTTCAGATACCAGACCGCCGAGACAATGTACAATGGCCGTGACAGCAATATACACAGAATAACTCATGACAACCTGCTCTGATGGGGGCATGTAAAGCGTATTTGCAGCGAAAAATAACGTGACTTTATAGCCTGAATGCTACTTGCTCAACGTTTGCGTATGTTCGATGTCGAACTGGCTTTCAGTTCATAACAGGCGTTGTGACGATTTGGGCTTCAAAGAGCGAAAAGGTTAAGAATTTCAAGCAAGTTCTTAACCTTTTGTGCGTATAATAAACAGATGAGGCCAATAACGCAATGTCTAACCTGAATATTAACGGTCGCAGCGTCGATCCCCGCTCGGTGCGACAAATTCCCGTTCCCGACGGGCAGAAACCTGCTGAGTATCTCAAAGCCAACGAAGGCTTAATTCGT
>CAYFGW010000033.1:0-24980 GCA_964342365.1 uncultured Candidatus Sericytochromatia bacterium
CAGAATTCATTCTGTTTCTGTCATAACTAAAATCTGCAGTTTGGTCAAGTACTAGGCAGTACGGAGTTTCATGTATTGAGAGCAAAAAACAATGTCTGTAGTAAATATATTTATTATCATACCCAAATGCCTGAATTTAGAAGAAAACTTGAATTAGAAATGACAGGGACAGCAGGTCAAAAAAGGGTGCCTTTTTCTGCGATACAAAATTTTCCACTTGATATTAAGCATTCATATGAAGAACAAAAAGCCATCGCCGAAGTCCTCTCCGACATGGATGCTGAAATCACCGCACTCGAAGCCCAACGCGACAAAACCCGCGCCATCAAACAGGGCATGATGCAAGAATTGCTCACGGGTAAAACTCGGCTAATAGATAAAAAGGTTTGATTGATACCGCTTGCCGAAATGGAGCACTTAAGCTTCCTGAAGGATTGAACAAGGAGCGAAAAATATGAGCCGACCTATTGAAGAAGTTGATGTGATCTGTCCAAAGTGTAGACAGCAATATCAGGATTGGATTCGTACCCCTGGCTTTGGCGATGATTTTGACGATGAATATCTGGACAAATGTAGCAGTGCGATGTGTTCTCACTGTCAGCACAAGGTCTATTTTCGGGACTTAAGCCGAGAGCAGCTGACCATCATTCCCTGGTATGCTCGCAAATAAAAACCATAGCCGCTACAATAAAGTCAGAGGAGGGGACTCATGAACGATAAAGAATTGGACTATTTAGAACAACAGATTCCAGAACTGGCAGACATTGCCTTCAAGCAAGCCTACTGGCAAACGCTGGCCGCAGGGGAAAAGGTCATGGCCGTTGAGTCCGGGGTTTTGGTTGAAATCTCCCCGGATGGAAGCCGAAAAGAAATTACACAACTACCGCCTCACGTCAAAGTAAAGCCCGGTGAAAAAATCCAGCGCCGTGCTTGACTCCACTCCTCGCCTGCGCATGTTTGCGGGTCCCAATGGCTCCGGTAAAAGTACGCTAAAAACGGTTTTGCGCTCAGAACTCTGGGGGCTTTATGTGAATCCAGATGAAATTGAAAAAGAAATCAAGCGATCTGATTTTCTGGACTTCAATGCCTATGGTTTAACCGTTGAAGAACAAGAAGTCTTAGATTTTTTTCAGAACTCTACGCTGCTTGAAAAAGCGGATCTTCTGGATGAGACCTTAGACCTGAAACTCGTCGATAATAAGCTGAGCTTCTGGGCGGTTAGTGTGAATTCTTACATCGCCTCCGTTGCCGCAGATTTTATTCGTCAAAAATTAGTTGTAGCAGGGAAAAGTTTTACCTTTGAAACCGTCATGTCTTCTCCTGATAAAATAGCGTTCTTAAAACACGCGCAACGCCGGGGATATCGTAATTATCTCTACTACATTGCAACTGAAGATCCCCGAATTAATCTTAATCGCGTACAAAATCGGGTAAAAATGGGTGGTCACCCTGTCCCTGAAGATAAGATCATCAGCCGCTATCATCGTTCAATAAATTTGCTTGATGAAGCCTTACGTCACACAAATCGCGCTTATATCTTTGACAATTCAGGTGCCCAGCAACTGTGGCTGGCAGAAGTCACGCAAGGTCAGGAACTGGAATTAAAGACTCAGGGATTACCCCAATGGTTTGTGAAAGCCTTGAAACCCTCTTTTAATCTGGAAACAAATACATGAGCAACGTCGGTCAGCGCGAACGCGCCACACAACAACGGGTTATTCAATTGTTAACCCAACAACTGGGATATATCTACCTGGGCAACTGGCACGATCAGGATAACAAAAATATTATCGAAGCCGATCTGGGACATTGGTTACACCAGCGGGGCATCAACGACAGTTTAATCACCCGTGCCGTGCGAGCACTGGATCGCGCTGCCGCTCTTGGCGAGGGCCGAAACCTCTACGATGCCAATAAAGCCGTTTATCGCCTCTTGCGCTATGGCGTTAAAGTCAAAGCGGGAGCCGGTGAACAAAACCAGACCGTCTGGCTCATAGACTGGAAGCATCCAGAGAACAACCACTTTGGAGTAGCCGAAGAAGTCTCTATCAAGGGCGAAAACAAAAAGCGGCCGGATCTGGTGCTTTTTGTTAACGGCATTGCTCTGGGCGTTATTGAACTTAAACGCGCGTCTGTTTCCGTAACTGAGGGGATTCGACAAAACCTCGACAACCAAAAAAAAGCCTTTATCCGCTCTTTTTTTAGCACCCTGCAACTGGTCATGGCGGGGAACGATACCGAGGGATTACGCTATGGCACCATCGAAACCCCTGAAAAACATTATCTGAGCTGGAAAGAAGAAAACCCCGCTTACGATGCGATACGCCATGAGCGCCACGAAAAGTATCTCCCCGGCGATGCCTGCGACGACAATTTCGGACGCGGAAATAACCCTCTTGATGTAGCCCTGCTGCGATTGCTCAACACAACGCGCTTTTTAGAAGTGCTACACGACTTCATCGTCTTTGATGCGGGCGTCAAAAAGACCTGCCGCCACAATCAGTATTTTGGTGTCAAAGCCGCTCAGCGCTTTGTTCAACGAAAAGAAGGCGGCATCATCTGGCACACGCAGGGTTCTGGCAAAAGTCTGAGCATGGTCTGGCTGGCCAAATGGATCCGCGAAAACGTCACCGATGCGCGGGTGCTCATCATTACTGACCGGTTGGAATTAGATGAGCAAATTGAAAAAGTATTTCTGGGCGTTGAAGAAAGTATGCAGCGCATTCGCGGTGGACATAATTTGATATCAGCTCTCAACTTACACGCACCCTGGTTGATGTGCTCATTAATTCATCTCTTTGGGCGTAACAAAAATGATTCTGAAGAAACTACAACCAAAGACTTTCTTGAAGACATCCAAAAGAATTTACCCTCCAACTTTAAAGCCAAAGGTCAGCTTTTTGTTTTTGTGGACGAATGTCACCGCACCCAGTCGGGCCTCTTGCACAAGGCCATGAAAGCGATTCTGCCAGACGCCACGTTTATAGGTTTTACGGGTACGCCCTTGCTAAAAACGGATAAGCAAAAATCTGTTGAAGTCTTTGGACCATATATTCATTCCTATAAATTCGATGAAGCCGTAAGCGATGGCGTGGTGCTGGATTTGCGCTATGAAGCCCGTGATATCGACCAGTACATATCTTCTCAACAGCGCATCGATCAATGGTTTGAAACCAAAACCCGTGGACTCACCGATGTGGCCAAAGTTCAGCTCAAACAAAAATGGGGCACCCTCAAAAAAGTGCTGTCTAGCAAATCACGTCTTGAAAATATTGCCAACGATATTCTGATGGATATGGACAATAAACCCGGCCTCATGGACGGGCGCGGCAACGCCATGCTGGTGTGTTCCAGCATTTATGAAGCCTGCACCATCTATGACATTTTCTGTCAGGCGGGATTTGCCCAAAAATGCGCCATTGTTACTTCCTACAAACCCTCGCCCGCTGACATCAAAGGCGAAGAAAGCGGCGAAGGTCTCACCGAAAAGCTCCGCCAGTACGATATTTACCGCAAAATGCTCGCGGACTTCTTTGACAAGGACGAAGACAGCGCCATGAATAAAGTGGAAGAGTTTGAAAAAAAGGTCAAACAGCGCTTTATTAAAGAGCCGGGGCAAATGCGCCTGCTGATTGTTGTCGATAAACTGCTCACCGGCTTTGATGCGCCTTCAGCCACCTATTTGTATATCGACAAGCAAATGCGCGACCACAATCTGTTTCAGGCCATTTGTCGCGTTAACCGCCTGGACGGAGACCACAAAGACTATGGGTATATTATCGACTACAAAGACCTCTTTCACCAGTTAGAAGGGGCCATCTCCGACTATACGGTGGGAGCCTTTGACGGCTATGACAAAGCCGATGTGCAGGGCCTGTTAACGAACCGTTTAGCAAAAGCCTCAGACAAACTCGAAGAAGTACGCGAAAGTATCAAGGCCCTTTGTGAACCCGTCATGCTGCCCCGCAATACTCAGGACTATTTGCATTACTTTTGTACGGCCGATACCCGCAACAGCAACGCCCTCAAAGACAACGAGCCCAAACGGGTTGCCCTGTACAAACTGACCTCCGCGCTCATGCGCGCCTACGCCAATATTGCCAACGAAATGCACGAAGCCGGTTATGGTGACCCTGACATTGAAGCCATTAAAAACGAAGTTCGCCATTATGACGAAGTTCGCAACGCCGTCAAAATAAGCAGCGGCGATTATGTAGACATGAAGCTCTACGAGCCTGCCATGCGCCGTCTGATTGATTCATATATCCGTGCTGAGGACAGCGAAATCGTCTCAGAATTTAAAGACTTAGGACTGATTGAGCTGATTGTCGAAAATACCGATAAAGCCATTGATCAGATGCCCGCAGGCATCAAAAAAGACAAAGAAGCTGTCGCAGAAACCATTGAAAACAATATCCGCAAGGTCATTACCGACGAAAAGCGGGTGAACCCCAGATACTACGAGCGCATGTCTGAACTGCTCGATGCTTTAATCTTAGAGCGTCGAGAACAGGCCCTGGAATATGCCGAATACCTCAAAAAAATTCAGGCACTGGCCCAACAGGTCAGCCAGCCGGAGCAAAGCAATAGCCACACGTACCCTTCGAGTATTGACACCCATGCCAAACGCGCCTTATACGATAACCTCGACAACGACGAGGTACTGGCCAATAAGATCGACACCGCCGTGCGCTACACCAAAAAGGACGGTTGGGTGGGGAATAATCTTAAACAGCGTGAGGTTGCTTATGCTGTACGTAAAGAACTTGGCCACAAGGCCGACAAACTCACAGAAATTATGGAACTGCTTAAAAACCAGAGTGAATATCGCTAATGGAGCAAAAAAGCACCATCACCGTTAGCGACATCAAGATTCACATCACCCGCAAAGCCATTAAAAACATGCATCTGTCAGTGAACCCACCGGATGGTGATGTGCGCATCTCAGCCCCAACCCATATCAGCGATGACAACGTGCGTCTGGCAATCATCACACGGCTCGGTTGGATCAAAGAACACCGCAAAAACTTTCAAGAACAACCGCGCCAGACGCCTCGCGAAATGGTCACCGGCGAAACCCATTATTATCTGGGTCAGCGATATCGCCTGGAAGTAAAGACGATTCCTAAAAACCAAAAACAGCACGTCGAAATCGCCAGCGGCCAAAAGATGAATCTGTTTGTTCACGCCCATTCGAGTCTTGAAAAACGCGAAGCCGTTCTCACAGCCTGGTATCGCGCACAGTTCAAAGCACAGACCCAAAAGTTATTAGAAAAATGGACGCCCATCATTGGTCAGCGCCCGGAATCCTGGGGAATTCGCAAAATGAAAACCCGATGGGGTTCTTGTAATACCGAAAGCCGCCGCATCTGGCTCAATCTTGAACTGGCTAAAAAACCCGTTGAGTGTCAGGAATATATTCTGGTGCACGAACTCATTCATTTGATCGAACGAGGGCACAACGACCGGTTCAGAGCACTGATGGAGCAGCACTTGCCTCAGTGGAGAAACCTTAGAGACAGGCTGAATCAGTTACCTCTGGCCCACGAAGATTGGGAGTATTAGCTCAGGACTCCTGTTTTTCGTAATAGTCGTCCAGATACTCCCGCAACGCCTTCAGCGTATCTTCGGGGTTATCCATCAGCAGTTCATGACCACTGCGGGGAATGGTTTTGACCCTGGCGGACTGAAACAGGCGCTTTTGCCGGGCCTGAAAGGAACTGCCGGTGACTTTATTACACTGGCTGGCCACCAACAGCACGGGCGTATTTAAATCCTTTAGCCCTTTGGTGAAGTCCAGATGCAGCGTCCCTTTTTCGTCAAGGGTAGACTGGGTAATGGTTTTCCAGGCCCGAAACCCCGTGCGCCAGTTGTACTCACGCCAGTTTTCGGGCAGCTGACTATCGCAGTAATAAGCGGGCTGATGACGCACCCGGGCAAACACAAAGTCCTGGCGGGCGTCGTCGTCGGGGCCGCTCACGTGTAAAGACTTTACCCAGCGCATCACGGTGCCCGTGACAAAACCCAGTGAAGACTTACTCATGGCGGGCAATACCTGCCCCGCCAGCTGCTCGTTCAAAAAGCCGGGTTCTAAAAGGGCCAGCCGGGCAATTTTATCGGGGTGGGCCCCCGCGTAGCCTGCGGCTAACATACCGCCCCAGCCGTGGCCAATCAGCGTCACCGGCTGATTTTGCCCGTAAATATCCACCAGCTCCGCCAGTCGTTCTAAGCTCTTATCGATGGACAGTTGCTCAGCGTCCGCCCGGGGGGAAAGCCCCGTGCCCAGCTGGTCATAAAACAAGATGCGGTATTTATCCGTCAGGGCTTTAAGAGGCAGCAACGTGCGGTAATCGCTGCCCGGGCCATCGTGTACCACAATCAACAGCGGTGCATTGGTAGGGCCCAGTAGTTCGCCGTGAAATTGGGCCTCCGTAATAGAAATCATGGGCACGGCGGCGGCGTCGGGCAACACCTTTGCCACGGTGTAATTGCCCCAGGTGTATAAATAAAGCCCCAGAAATACCAGCAGGGGCACGCCGAGCCCGGCAATCAGGGGCAGGCCAATTTTTTGAAAACGATTCACAAGTCAACTCACAAGTCAGGATAGGTTTTGCTGCGCAATTTTCCGGTTTTGGGATCGTAATTGAGATCTTCCGGGTGATAAAGCTCCAATTTGAGCGCGTCTAAGGATTCAGGAAATTTGCCTTCCAGCACGTAATACTCCTGAAGCAGTGCCGTGGTCTGGGTCAGATCCGACATGGCTTCACTGCGGGTCACGGTTTTGGAATCTTCGGTTTCCGTTTGCGTATCCCGTTGTACCGCCCGGATCCATTCACAACTGCTCAAACTCATCAGTAGAATAGCCATCAGGGGCCAGTAAGCGCTGCGTTTCATTATTGTTGTACCCCTTCACTGTGGATCACCATGTCATTGCGATGCATCACCTCGGCCCCGTCAGTATACCCCAGGACTTCTTCAATCTGATCCGATTGCAGTCCCGCAATCCGCCGCAGGTCTTCAGCACTATAGCGCACCAGACCACAACCGAGCACCTCCTGACGGGGATTGCATAAATTCACAGTTTGCCCCGGTTCAAAGTGTCCCAGCACCCTCTGAATGCCCGCGGGCAGCAAGCTTTTGCCCTGTTGCACCACCGCCCGCTGTGCGCCGGTGTCCAGAATCAGCGCCTGTTCGACATCTGCGCCCGCCAGAATCCAGCGTTTTCTGGCCTGTACCCGGCTCTGTCGGGGTAAAAAGCGGGTGCCGTATCCAGGCCGCTCTGCGCTCAATCCCAGAATGGCGTCAGGCCGCGCCCCGTTAACAATCCACATCTCAGCCCCGGCCCGGGTGGCGATGTCAGCGGCCTGAATTTTGGTGCGCATGCCGCCCGTACCCGCCTGTGTCACCGCATCTCCGGCCAGCGCGTACACAGAAGCATCAATGGTTTTGACTTCAGCAATGAGTTGGGCGTCGGGGTTGGATTGCGGCGGTGCTGTGTAGAGTCCGTCAATGTCTGAACATAAAATCACCCGTTCCGCCTGTACCAGAGCTCCCACCTGGGCCGCGAGATTGTCGTTGTCCCCCAGCTTAATTTCGTCAATGGCCACCACATCGTTTTCGTTGACAATGGGCACCACGCCCTGAGCAAAACAGGTTTCTAAGGTGGTACGGGCGTTTAAATAACGGCGACGATCGCTAAAATCACTGCGAATCAACAGACTCTGCGCCACCTTCAAACCATAAATAGCGCCCAGCTGCGTGTATAAAGACATTAATTGAGACTGTCCCACGGCAGCCAGAAACTGCTTTTCGGCCAGAGTATTTTGTCGCGGAGGAAAACCCATATGCTCCCAGCCCGCCAGTACGGCCCCTGAGGAGACCACCACCACCGCATAGCCTTTATTTTTGAGTTCTGCCACCTGACGCATAATGTCCACAATGCGCGGACGACTCAGGGCATCAGAATTATTGCTCAAGACTCTTGAGCCCAGTTTAATCACCCAGCGTTTCATGAGACTTTCCCTTCATAAAGCAAAGATAAGGCCCCGGGCAGACGGCGTCGCCAGGAGGTTTCATTGTGTTCGCCCTCCAGATCCGGTCGCCAGAACACCTCTTTTTCAGGAGCCAGCCCCAGAATAGTCAGGGCGTCCGCCAGCATAGCCGTTTGCTGAAACAAAATATCTCCCAACTCCGGGTGGTCTTCTTTGCCCCCGTGGTCCAGATAAATTTCCCGGTGCTGCAATTGAAAAAAGCCCATCAGATCCTCAAAGATTTTGAAGTTATCGGGCCAGAGTGCGGGGGACATGGCCAGGGCCCGACGATAATACTCAGGATGGTGCACGACCGCATACAGCGCCATCAGGCCCCCCAGTGAAGATCCTGCCACCAGCATGTCGCAGGTGTGAATGAGCAACTGTCGCGCCAGACGAGGCAATAGCTCTTCGTGCAGCCAGGTCAGCAGAGCTTTGCCCACCCCTTTTTTACCGGGATACAAACGCCAGGGCGATAACTCACTGTCGCGATCCGAACCGTGATGAATACCAATGACCACGGGCACCGTATGTCCCGCCTGGTAACGGGAGGCCATGGCTTCATGGACGTGCCAACCGCCTGCGAGGGTGTCCGTATCGTCAAAAATGTTCTGGCCGTCAAAAAACACCGCCACGGGCCAGCGCACCTCGGCTTCTTTAAAGTAATCGGGAGGCAAATACAGAGAAACCGGCCGCTTTCCCTCAAGTCCCGGCACGTCAACGGGCTGGCAACGATAGCATAAATGGGGCGAAAGGTGCATTAGTCGCTGAAAACGCAGCGGTTCTGATGTTAAATGACACATAGATATGTTATACCGTGTTTGATTCGCATCGGCCAAGCCTATTCCATGGGCAAATGCGCCGGTGCCCAAAGTGAGGCAAGACAGATGTGGAAATGGTTACAGCGGGTAAGCATTGTGGTGGGTTTCCTGGGATTGTGCACGCTCCTGATGCAGCTCAAACCCGATACACAGTATTTGCAACAGCAGCAGTTTAAACTGCTTTTCAAAGACCTCATGCCTACCCTTGAAAAAGCTTATCCGGGGCAAGACATCCGCTTTCAAACCCTGTACTGGCCCGATAATTTACAGCCCCTGCTCAAAAACGAATACACCAAATGGCGTGAAAGTGCCGAACTGAAACCCAACGCCAGGGTCCAGACTCTGCCCCTGAAGTGGAATACCACCGCCTGGGAAAATGAACTGGTGGCCGGTGACACGCACCGGGTGAGCCGGGTGAGCATTCACTGGACCAGTGCCCTGCCTCCCATTCTGGCGGTGGCTCTGGCTTTGCTGACCCAACGGCTGGTGCTTTCGCTGTTTCTGGCCATTGTCTGCGGCAGCGTGCTGGCAGCCCGTGGGGATCCCGTTCAGGGACTGATGAACGTATTCACAGAACACGGTGCTCATGCGGTGGGAGACTTTTTCCATATTCAAATTCTTTTGTTTGCGGGACTGCTACTGGGCATGGTGGGCATGATGAATGTGAGTGGGGGCACCCGGGGGGTGATTCAGGCTCTGCAACGCTTTGTGTCCACGCGCCGCTCAACACAGGGCATGACCTGGATCATGGGTATGCTGGTGTTTTTTGACGATTATGCCAACTCTTTTGTGATTGGTACGACCATGCGCCCGGTCACCGATCGGCTGCAAATCTCCAGAGAAAAGCTGGCCTATCTGGTAGACTCCACGGCGGCTCCAGTGTCGGGTATTGCCATTATTTCCACCTGGATTGGCTATGAAGTGGGGCTTTTTCAGGAAGCCCTGAGTGCTATCGAAGGGGTTACCCTTGGTGGTTACCAGGCCTTTATTCAGGCCCTGCCCTACCGGTTTTACTGCTGGTTGACCCTGGCCATGGTGGGACTGGTGGTGTGGCTCAAGCGAGATTTTGGCCCCATGTATCGCGCCGAGGTGCGGGCACTCAGTGAAGGTCTCGTGCTGCGAGAAGGTGCCACGCCCCTCACCTCAAGTACCTTTAACGGTTTGGATGCCAAAAGCGGTATTCCTCTGCGCTGGGTCAACGCCGCCGTGCCCGTGGTTACCGTGATTGTGGCCACCCTTGTGGGGCTTTTTCTGAGCGGCGGGGGGCAAAAGTACACGGTGTCTCAGTTACTGAGCATTCAAACCCTGGGTACGGTATTTTCCGGCGCGGACAGCGGCAGCGTGTTGCTATACAGTTCCCTGGCGGGCTGTCTTTCAGCAGCAGTGCTGATTCTGGCGCAGCGCATTTTATCGCCATTAGAGCTCCTCGTGGCCTGGCTCAAAGGGGTGAGTTCCATCGGGCTGGCATCGGTGATCCTGGTACTGGCCTGGATGTTGAATGACGTGGCGAGCAGTATTGGCACCGCTCCCTTTCTGATTTCGGTGATTCGAGATGTGGTACAACCCCTGTGGCTGCCCCTGTTTATTTTTATGCTGTCCGGTGCGGTGGCTTTTGCCACGGGTTCCTCCTGGAGCACCATGGCCATTTTGATTCCCGTGGCGGTGCCGTTGGCTTACGAACTGGGCGACTTTTTACTGATGATTATCGCCATGGGGGCAGTGCTGGATGGGGCCATTTTCGGGGATCACTGTTCTCCGCTGTCTGACACCACTATCCTTTCATCCATGGCCTGTTCCAGCGATCATCTGGATCACGTAAAGACCCAGATGCCCTACGCCCTCCTGACCATGGTGGTGGCCTCTACTTTATGTTATTTGCCTGCTGCTGCGGGGTGGACACCTTATGTGCTGCTGCCCGCGGGGGTTGTGGTCATCGGTCTGTTGATTCGCGTGATTGGACGTGATCCCGAACAGGCCGTTCAGCAGCTGCTCCCCGTGAACCATATGCAGCATGCGCGAGTACCGGCTTTTGACGCTGATAGCGAGTCTTAAAAGCGGTCAGGAAAAAAAAATGCGCTACAATAGCATGCAAGGATGGTGAACCCATGAAGTTTTTGAATGCAGACGCCCGACGGGAGCTGAAAAAGCCCTGGGGCATTTTATGTGTCTTACTGATCACTTTTTCATTCATTTTTTCCGTCATCGGTTTGCTGGCCAATATTGGCATGATCGGCCAACCCTTTGCAGGCTTCCGCAGTGAGCCCACGTTAACGGTGTCCGCCGTCAACGAGCCCTACTGGTCAGGGCCTCAGGCGGGCTTAAAAACCTACGATCGCATCCTGAAAATGAACGGCGAGACCGTCACCACCCCGGAACAGTTTCAGGACATCATTCGTAACAGCACCGTGGGAGAAACCATCGACTACGTTATTCAGCACAAGGGAGAAGATGCTACCCAAAACCTCTCTATTGAGGTGCAACGCTTTAGCGGCATGGATTTCACCCGCAGCTTTTTACTCTTTTACCTGATTGGTTTCTTACACATTCTGGTGGGCAGTATTGCTTATCTGATACGCCCCGGTGATGCCGCTGCACGGGCTCACCTCTTTATGACCCTGGCCATTGGGGTCACCACCAATTTGAACTCAGATTACGACACCTCCATGTGGTTTACCCGCGTCTGGCTCTCCACCGTCACCCTGACCGGAGCCGCCTGTTTGCATCTGGCGCTGTACTTCCCTCGCAAAAAAAAGTTTCTGGAAAAACGGCCCTGGCTCATTAGCATTCCTTATATGATTAGCGCAGTACTACTGGTGAGCTGGCAATACGCGTTCCGACATCTCGGTTATGCCGGTTACGCTGCGCAAAACCACGTGGACTTATTCGATCTGCATTTTATGCTTTACGATTTGTCCCTCGCCTGGTCTCTGGTGGTGGGCTTTCTGGGCCTGATTGGTCTGATCATTCATTCGCTGGTCAAAGCAGAGAGCCAGGTCATTAAAAATCAGGCCAAAGTGGCCTTACTGGGCGCGGTAGTGGCTTATTTGCCCATGACCGTCTTTTTTGTTATTCTCGATCAAACCCTGCATATTCCCGTTATTCCCGCAGTGGCCACCTTTTGCTGGCTGCTTTTTGTGGTGTTCCCACTGGCTATTGCCTACGCCATTATTAAGCACAAAATGTTCGATATTGACTTTGTACTCAAACAAAGTATGACCTACACCAGTCTGTTAGCCCTGCTCGGTGCCCTTTATGTGGGATTGGCTGCAGGACTGCAAAACTTACTCACTCCCATCATGACCAACAACAGCGAGCTGACCGCGTACATGCTCACCACAGGTGTCACCATTTTATTGTTTGAGCCTCTTAAACTCAATATCCGGGGGTTTATCGACCGTAAATTCTTCCGCACCCAGTACGATTTTCGTGCGGCCCTGAGTGAGTTTATTGATGCTGCCCGTTCTACCATTAACATTGATGAACTCACCCCCAAACTGGCGGAAGTGGTAGAAAAAACCATTCACCCCAAACACGTGCTGCTCTTTCTGAAGAACCCGGATACCAATTCCCTGAAGCAGGCCTACAGTCACGGGCTCAACATAAAGATCAAAAAAGAAATTCCCATGGATGATGCGGTCCTTATGTCGGCCCTGGGCTTACTCAAAGGCAAGAAAAACCTCACCAGTCGCCTCACGGGGGTGCTTAACCCCAATGCCGGTAAGGACGGCCCCATTCCGTCTCCTATTCCCTTTTTGCTGGCCAAGCGCATCACCTCTGAACTCCCTGATCTCAAAGAAACTGAGGCCATTCGTAACAGCCTGACCTTGCCGCTGACCGTACGCAGCTCCGATATAAACGGAGAATCCAAAGAGGAAATTATTGGCCTGCTAACGCTGGGCGAAAAGCGCTCTGAAATGGAATACACCGTGGAAGACCG
The DNA here is from genome assembly GCA_964342365.1 of uncultured Candidatus Sericytochromatia bacterium. GTDB lineage: Bacteria > Cyanobacteriota > Sericytochromatia > UBA7694 > UBA7694 > CAXRDE01. The sequence continues at coordinate 12,789 of CAYFGW010000033.1, forward strand.
ACAGCTGTTCCAAAGCATTGGGCAACAGCTGGCTCTCACCCTGCACAGTTCTCAACTGGCAGACGAAGTGGCCGAAAAAGAAGCCATCAAAAAGACCCTCATGAAAGCCCGGGTCATTCAGCGGTCCATGCTGCCTGGCGAAGAACTGGAATTAAGTGGCTTTGAAATGACCGGATTTTCGGAATCTGCCGACGAAACCGGCGGTGATTATTATGACTGGTACCGCCTGGAAAACGGTCACTTTGTCATGGGCATTGGCGACGTCACCGGACACGGTATTGATGCGGCCATGATTGTGGGCATGGCCAAGAGCTGTTTATCTAATCAAATTGAGCTAAAACCAGAGGTGGAAGACACCATGGCAGCCCTCAATCGCACCATCCATCAGATCACCCGCCAGACCGACCGCCGCAATCGTAAACTCATGTCTTTTGTGTATAACTACTTTGACCCGGAAAAAATGACCTGTCACATGGCTTCTGCGGGACACTGGTTCCCTTACCACTACAAAGCGGCCACGGGAGAACTCACCAATTACCCCGAATTCAAGGGCACCTTCCCGCTGGGGCAACGCCCCCCAGAAAAATTCAAATGTTCCGCCAACGAAGTGAGCCTGGCCCCTGGCGATGTGCTGCTGTATTTTACCGACGGTTTGCATGAAGCAGAAAACCCCAACGGTCAGGCCTACGAATTTGAGCGGGTCGAGCAAATGCTGCACTGGAACCACATGTTAAGTGCCATGGAAATTAAAGAGCGCTTACAGGAAGACTGGGAACGCCACATTGACGGACATGGTATGGACGACGACATGACGCTGGTGGTGGTGAAAGTCCAATAATATTATGGTTACGTTAAATATATCTAAATCCACGCATGATCCCATGGCTGTGCGCCTATAGATAGGGTAATGAAATGAGATTCCAAAGGGAGACTAAATTATGAACATTGGTAGCAAGTTCGGTAAATTATCAGAAATCATGAAAAATGCTGGCCCCGCCAAGCCTCAGCAAAAGCCCAGTGCCGAAGCACCCGCCAAGCCCAAACCAGCACCCGCACAAATGAATCCGGTAGAAACCGTCACCAAGCCTCCCAAAAAGGGAACCGCTGCTCTGGTGATTGACAAAGGTGGAGATCCGATTAAAGCTTTCCAAAAAGCTGCTAGTGGCAAAAAAATTGATCTTCCTACTTTTAAAAACCCCAACAAAACCATGGCTGCATTTATGGATTATGCAAGCAATACCCTGAACAAAGAAGAAATGGGTAATGTGTTCAAATTCATGGGCGAAATGAAACGGGCCGACAACGGCGCGCTTTTAGGCGAAGCTATTGCAGAACGTGGTCTTACCCATGAACAGCTGGATATGATTGCCAACGGCGAAATCAGCGGCAAAGAATATCTCTCCATGGTAAAAGTCGGAGATCCTTCTAGCTAGTTACGATTAGTGATGATTTAAAACACTTTAACTTCTCCCTGATTGCCCCGCGCACAGGGAGATTTTGCTATATAATGACGCCATGAGTAACCCAATGACCAGAAACCGTTTTACCCGTGTCCAGGGCACCACATCTTATCTCGCGCTAGAGCACAGTAATGTAGGGCTGTTTGTGCATAAAAAACGTGGTGTGCTCATTGACAGTGGCTACACCGAAGAAGATGCCCAGTGGATCGGCGATTTACTCGAAAGTGACGTGATTCGCTTAGAAGCTATTTTGCAAACCCATGCTCACCCGGATGTCAGCGGTGGAGCCTCTTATTTAAAAAAACGCTTTGATTGCAAAGTACTCATTAGCAGTCCCCAACGTTCGGCCCTCGAAAACCCTAAACGCTCCAACTATATTTCTATGGTGCAGGCCGCTGTAGAAAAAGAGAACAGTGAAAAAGAAAAGGACACAGAAGAGGAAAATGCTGAGGTGCAGGAAGCGCCTAAAAAAGCGTCTGTGGTGGTGCCCAAACCCTGTCGTGCAGACGGCGTACTGAATGTGAACCGGCCCTACGTGATGTCCACCGGCAAAGCATTTACCCTGGTGGATCTTTCGGGTCACGTGGTGGGCCAATACGGTGTAGTTACCCCTGACAAGGTCTTTTTTATTGCCAAAGCCCTGTACACCTTTGATGAACTCCAGGAAAAACCTATTCCTCACTTAGAAAGCGTGGAGCAGTTTCAAAAATCCCTCAAGGTTTTGCTAGAAACGCCCTATTCTCATTTTGTTCCCAGCCACGGTAAGCCACTGGAATTTAGCATCAGCAATGAAGTGCTTTTTCACCAGCGTCAGATTGAGATGATCTCAGAAGCGATTACCCTGCATTTGCAAATGCCCCATACCAAAGAAGAACTTATTGCACTCCTCTTTGCCACCTTCAATATTGAAGAGACCATCCCCAACTTCTATATGATGAGTGCCACTATCATGTCTTTTCTAAACACTCTCAAAAGAAAAGGCGTGATTACCCTCATTCACGAAGACGGTAAAACACGCTGGTTCACAAAACAAAAATGGTCTAAAAATTAGGCGTAATTTTGCTCCTGTTGTGACACAATTTCATCCAGTAACGGACTGTAGTGAGAATCATCTTTTTGAATCATTTTACTCATCACCAGATGGGCAAAACGAGGAATGTCCGTGCGGTGTAAACCCACCGGAGAAACAATGTGATACAGAATAGAATCCGGAAAAATAAAGAGCGAATCCTCTTCAATAGTGGATAATTGTTCTGCTTCATCAATTTCAAGACTGCGATAATCTCCCTGAAAAACTACCACACGACCACAGAGGCCGGATTGGCCCTGTACATCTACAGAACAGAGTTTGATTTCAGGCATGGCGTAAATGGTAGTCAGAGAGTCCCCCATTTTAATCACCACGTAGTCACCGGAGGGGGCTTTGTACATTTTTACCTGATTGGGGTCACCCCCGTAGCCCTGTAAATCGGCTTTGAGTTCGTTGACCATTTCTTCAAACACCTTGAACAAATAAGAAACGGCGTGGCGATGGTATTCAAATAACTTTTGTTTTTCTCGCAGACGGTCGCGGAGAATCAACGCTAATTCTTTAGTTTCCTGACTCATAATGAATGATCCTTAGTTATCTTGTATTGAAATGGGAATAATGGTGGAGGGCTTGGCGGCCGTTTTTTGACGAAAAGGGTTATTAAGGTTTAACTCAGGGCGAATGTCTTGCCAGAGCTGGTCTCCGTTTTTTTGCAGTTCCTGAGATTCTGAAATGACCTGTTGCAAAATTTTGAAGGCACCTTGCACGGCTTCATTACCCACGTCTACCGCATCATGACACAGTGTTAAAAGTTGTTTTTTTAAGACCACCTGCTGCTCTTCAGAAACCTTGTCGAGTCGGTTTTTCATTTTTAACAGACGGCTTGCCATCTTTTCGGCATGATCCAATACTTCATGAGACTGATCCAGTGCAGATATGGCCACATTAGAGAGAGAGTCTATCCCCTGTACACACACTTTTTCGATGCCTGAGAAGACAGAAAAAGAAGTTGAACGTGCATTATTTTCCACAAATAATAACCTTCTTTATTTAAACTTTTTCTAGTTTAACACAGATTTTTTCATGCCTTATCCGCGCGTGAAGCAGGCTTTCACGGTACACTAGGGAGTGTGATCAAAAAGCTTGACGTACACAAACGAAGTTGGAATAATTAAAGCAAAAGAATTGCATGTCTCCTCATGATCCGTTAATGTAAAGATATGTAAACACCCGAAAAGGAATTTAGCCCATGATTCGAGCTGTAAGGCATTCTCTGGCTCTTGCCATCCTGACCACCAGTTTACTCCCTCTATCAGGGTGTGACACCGATACACTGACAAACCTGAACAACCCCTTTAATCCCCGTGCAGAATTGCGCATTTTAGATATTAAAGGCAGCGGTGAAGAAGGTGAATTTATTGGGATAAGACAGTCGGCAGAAACTGAAGGCGAAAATACGTTTACGCTTTATACCTATACAAACCCGGTCACCACCATCGAACTTTTACCGGGCTATCCTACCGTTAACTTTACCGGTTTTCGTTCGCGCGTCACCCTTGCAGACGGCACTGTATTACCTGTAAAGGATTACACCCTTACCAAGGGAATGCCAGAAGATGCAAATCAGATTGATATTCAGTTCCCTATCCTGACCCAGGATGACAATATTCGCGATACGGTTTATGTAGCGAATAACGCGCCTCGCGTCTCTTCAGGCAGTGCGGAAGTAGAACTCTTTGCAAAAGACATCAATGGCCATAGTATTGTTATTCCCTTCACGGTTCCTCTGAGTTTTTCAAGCGTGATTTACTCCAGTGGAAATGATATTCCGGAACTGGCGCCTTCCGCAAGCCCGAACCCAAATACGAATCAAGGATAGAACTCATTATGTCAATTTTCAAAAAGGCTTCAGCCCCACTGCTTACGGTTTTCCTCCTGGCCACAACGCTACCTATTTCCTGTACACCCACATCTACAGGAAATCTGCCCGCTCCGGGTACGCCTGAAGCCTCAGGCACAAGAAATGCGGTAAATGCTCCCCCCACAGATGGCACCGGCGCCATTAGCGGTATTGTATCGCGCGGTCGGAGTGTAGATGGGCGATTGGTCCCCCCCGAAACCGTGGCAAACGTTATTGTTTCTCAAAATGGTACCGAAGTGGCCCGTACAAAAACTGACAATCGCGGTCGTTTCTATGTGGCCAATATTCCTTCTTCTAACGAGGGAGTGCGCTACTTAATTGAAGTACCGGAAGTAGGTTACGCGCAGGAAGAGCTCGTTTTCACAGGTCAGGTCAAAGATTTGTCCAATATTCAGGTCAAAGCTGCTGTAGGAGACACACAAACCATTACCACCATTAACGCAACACTTTTAGACCCCGATGGTCAGGCGCTCGCGAACGTAACGGTCAGAGACAAAGAATTTTCTTTTAGAGAGACCACCACAGACGATAATGGGGCCTTTGTTCTGGAAACTGTAAGCGATCAAATCGAAGTCGTATTGGGAGGTGCCACGCCGCCTATTACAGTAGCTGTAGAAGAGGTAGAACGTAATCCTCTGGTTACCGTTGACATTAACAATATCCGTTCCATTCGTGGTGTTATCAAAGATTCCACAAATTCTAATGTTGCTCTGGAAAATGTTACCGTAAAAATTGCGGGGCGCTCCACTTCGGCTGTCAGTGACGAAAACGGAAACTATGAACTGAACGGCGTGCCTCTGGGCCCGCTGTCTCTCGAAATTATTCCTCCCGCTGGCTACGCAAAAACAATTGTACAGATTCCCCCTGCTACCTTTACTGACGCAGATGGCCAGAGAAGACCGGAAGATTTTGTGCAACTCATCAACCTGCAACCCATTGGCAACATTCAGGTGAGTTTCACCTCCGAAAGCGCTCTTCCGCTGGGAGAATATCCTTGTGATGTGAACTATAACTGTGTCTTTTATGAACTCGACGGTGTAGCACCGCCCTCTGAGCCTTATTACAATAATCGTCTTGCGGTACTAAATGAGTTGACCGCAACCATTAGCGTAGAAGGAACAGACATTTCGCAAACGGTGACCTATCCCGCCACGCCTTTACTGGATCTAAAAGGAACCGATCGCTTTGGTGAGGCCGTCACGCTGACAGAGGCCTATTTCCCCGAAAACGCTGTCATAAGCGTCCTTCTGGAAGACGTTCCTGGCGGCAAACAAAATATCACTATTTCTATGACCGGTCACCAGACCCAGAAAAGCATTAGCGTTTTTGTGCCTCCTAAAGATACGATTTCTACCGAAGAAATTAACTTACACCGCGTTAAACCCATTACGTCTATTGGTGATGTTCAGGGCATTATTAAGGGTATTGATCCGGACGTTCCAGGCACTGTACGCATTGCATACATCGACGTGGGAGAGAGTGTTCGCATTGCCCCCAATACGCCAGCACCTTCTGAGACGATTGGCAATGACCTCTTCCCCAAAATTCGCACCAGCTTGTTAGACGCTTCATCTAATACGGTTGTAGATAAAAACACCGGTGAATACTATTTGAAAAATGTCCCCACCGGCTCGCGAATTATGTTAGCTGCAGCGGCAGTCACCGACGATGGTGAAGTTTCTGACTGCTATATCCCCAGCACCTCGGTCTTACTAAACGTCAGATCAGGAGAAATTAACCTGGCCCCTGATTTAACGCTTACCAAGCGTCCGATTGCAGGCTGCCCCTAATTGTAACCAGTTATAACTAGCGATAAAGCCTAAAAAAAGCAGCGCCTCTGAAGAAGCGCTGCTTTTTTATTATGTAAGTTCACAAGTGTAAATCTAAAAGTTTTCGGGGATTTCCTGAAAATCCACGCCTTCAATATCCACCACCAGAGAATCATCCTGTTCAAAGAGGGGTTTAAAGTTATAAAGCTCCCGTGCTTCCCGACGCTTCTCAATTTCTTCGTCCAGGGTTCCTGTTTGAATGGCGTGTAATACATTGGGGTCTTCCACTGACTTTTCTGTAAGCTTATCGATCAGCAGATTTTGCAATTCAATGGACTCAGTGAGTACCTCTGCCTGCTTTAAGCTGGCAGACATCAGTGGCAAGTTATTAAGCACCACAAGACATTGCAGCACCAATTCCTGATGGGCCCAGAGTGACATGACGTCATCTTCTTCGGTAGCGCTTTTGAATAGCTGTACCAGTCGGCGATACACCTCACGGGTACGCTCATACACCTCAAGGGGCGTGAGCACAAACTCATATTTCAAATCGGGAATATCTGCCGGATCCAGTTTTTCAAAATACTTGTACACAAAGGCGTACAGCGGTTTTGCGTATTTTTTCAGTTCAGCAATCTCACTCATAATGACTCCCATTGCGCTAGCAAACGCAAGCGTTTTTTTCGTATCTCTTGAAATTTTTTCCTGCGCCCCTGCACTTCCGACTCCGCTTCTGGCTCCGATTTTGGCTCCACTTCTGGTTCAGTGCTCTCCAACCTGCGCAGGGGCTGTTGTTTATAATACAAGAAGCCTTCGGGTGTTAGTAGCACATGGGGGGGCAGCTGTTCAGAAAAAGACGTCACAAACTTATGGTCCGGCAACGCAGCGCGAACCACCTGAACCCAGGCTTCAAGAATTTCCGAAAGCAATAAAAGGCGCTGTTGACGTAAGGCGAACTCCACCAGCGCAATCCAGGCACCAGATTCTTTTTGATCGGAAACCTGAGCAATATCCAAAAGTTCGGGATAGCGCTCCAAAAAAGCTTCTTTGAGGGCCCTTAAAGTCTCAACACTCACCTGTTTTAGGGCCTGCTCCCACCAGAGCTTAAATCCCGGGTGAAACATGTGTCGGAACGCATTGATAATATCAGAAGCTGTCGTATCAACATCAGGGCGTAAAATAACGGGTAAGTTCCTTATTGAGCGGGGTCCAGGGCACAGGCTTCACCTGAACGCTCCCCTTATCAGAGGTATATACATAAAAGCGCCCCAGGGGATCTTTAGGCCCTTCTTCTCGCTGCAATAGAGCAGCCAGACTGGGGGGAAAAAACGAAGCCGGCGGTGTCAGGGGATTTTCTTCATCTTGCTCGGCCTGAGCCTGTTTGAATTTTTGCCTCGCACTCTGAGCGTAGGCGTCCACCTGCTCTTTTAGCACCTTCACTTCACAGAGCATACGGCGCTCAATAAACTGTCTTTCGGCGCGCTCACGAGTACTCTTATTTGGGGCCTGTGTAATTGCCCTTTGCCAGAGAGAGAGGGCCACTTCACATTCACCCCTGCCGGTTTTTTCATATAACTTGGCCGCAAAACGAGCGGCGTTAGGACCAATCCCGTCAGGGTCAAGTTCACTGGCTCGCTCAAAGTATTCCGAAGCTTCTTCATTTTGTTGCAAATGCAAATAACTCACAAAGCCTGCCTGAAAGTGAATCTGCGCGCTCTGAGGATTGTTTTTTATACCCTTTTTAAGTATTTTCATGGTTTCTTCCGGACGTTCAGCCATTAAATATGCCGATAAAATATAGGCCTGTTCAAACTGTGGCTGAAGCGTAGTCAGGGTATCAAAGTAGTCGTATAAATAGGTAAAGGGCTGCTCTTCCTGGGAGGCAGCACCATAATATTGAATGAGTTCTAACCACAGCATATCTGCCGCCAGAGCATCGTGCCCGAAGCTGGTAAGTTGTAAAAATTCTGCCGGAAACAGAGAAACGGAACCGTTAACATCTTCTTTCAGCGGCAATTGCTCAAGCAGTTGCTTATGGGTCATGTTAGCCCCCCAGAAAACGAGCATAGATAATCCCAGCATCAGCCAACGCATTTAAAACTCTTTACCTTCAAATACAAAAATCCCCAATAAGAGCAATCCCAGGGTGTAGAGCAAACCATAGGTCAGGCTTCCTGAAACTACTTCAGGTTGCAATGCGTTTTCCAACAGAAAGGTGTTTTTCAGGTTCAGGCGCTCGAGATCGGGCAACACCAAAAACACAGCTTCCATCAGACGTAATAAAATACCGTTACCACTGACCTTTGAAAAAGCGAGAATGTCGTTACTGGCATGGCCAATCAGGTAAAGTGACAACGTAAATAAGGCACTCATTACAGGCGTTGCAAAGGTAGAAAAGAAAATTGCAGCGGCCACCAGCAGCAAAATTTCCACATAAATCAGCATCAACGCGGTGGCAGTCCCCGGAATCAGGGTCTGTAAAGCGCTCATATCAAAGCCCTGATGGTAGGCCAATACGCCATAAAAACACAAAGACATGGCCAGGAAAATAATGAGCAGGGTCAAACTCAACCCTAGAAACTTACCCAGAATAAAATCTCTGCGCCGCAGCGGTTTAGAAATAAGCAGATAGATGGTTTTTTTATCAATTTCTTTGCTAACCATACTTGTGCCCACAAAGATAGTAATAATCAAACCAAAAATAGAAATAGAGGACAGCCCCAGATCCAGAATCAATTTATTCTGTTGATTCAAACTCAGCGGGGCCAAAATAACGCCGGAGCCAATCATGAGTAAGGCAAAAAAGAGAATCACGTAGAGCAATTTATCCCGCACGCTCTCTCGGAAGGTATTCATGGCAAGGGGAAAGAGTTTCATGCAATATCCTCTCTGGCTTTGCGCACTTCTTTAACAAATACTTCTTCAAGACTTTGAAAATGCGTACTGAGTTCCAGGACGTCTCCTCCGGATTGCCGCACCACGGAAACCGCTTTTAAGGCCTGTTCTAAGCTATTAAAACTGGCTTCCACATTGCCTTTTTTGTGAACGCAACGTAAAGATAGACGTTTTAAATTGGTGACTCCCAGTTTATCCAGGCGCTGTACCCGCAAATGATATAAATTATCCAACGGGCGCTGCAGTTGATGCACCGGTTTGGTGAGCACCACCTGCCCATCCACAAGAATGCCCACGCGATCGCAAATAGATTCCACGTCCGACAAAATGTGCGAGTTAAACAAAATGGTTTTGCCCCGTTTTTTCAGAGATAGCACCAGTTCTTTAATGTCGTGGCGCCCCAGCGGGTCTAAACCGGACATGGGCTCATCCAGCAAAAGCAACTCCGGGTCATGAATTAAAGCCTGCGCAAAACCGAGACGTTGCATCATGCCTTTGGAATAGGTGCGAATTTGCTTTTTGGCCGCCTCTTCACTGAGATTAACCTGTTCCAGCAGCTCCGGAATCCGCCGTTTACACTCAGCTTTGGACAATTTGAAAAAACGCCCACACAAGATCAAAAACTCGTTGCCGGTGAGATAAGGATACACCGTGGGGTGTTCTGGTAAATAGCCCATCTGCTGACGAACGCGGGGGTCCCAGGGGTTTTTACCCATAATTTGCACCTGGCCCTTGCCCGCTTTCACCAGGCCCGCCAGGGTTTTAATGGTAGTAGTTTTGCCCGCGCCATTGGGTCCGAGCAGGCCAAAGGTTTCTCCGGCGTACACCTCCAGATTGACACCCTTTAAGACACTGGTTTTTTTGCGCCAGAATCCAGTATAAAAATTTTTATGCAAGTCTTCAATCTCGATCAGAGCCGTGCGTTCGCTCATCAGACAATCCTTTATTGAATCGTTTTGTTTTTCATTATACGGTATTTGAAAATTCCCGTCCGGGGTAAAGATTGACATTTCATGGGGATATATCACCATTTTTATACAATCTCTGCGCTATAATAAGAGCATCCTACATAGACATCAAAGAGTTAGTTTCATGCACAGTGCGACCCCAGTAGGCGCAAAGCCCCCCTCATCCGGCGGTAAAAAAGTCCTATGGTTTTTATTTATTTTGTTTCTCAAACTTACCCTTGCCCTGATTTTACTCGGGCTTGCGGTGGCCGGAGGGCTTGCTGTAGGCATGTACATGCGGATACAGAGTCTGCCCGATGTCAGTAAACTTCAATACTACGATCCCAACGAACGCTCTGAACTGGTCACCGCAAATGGTGTCGTGCTCAAGCAATTGTTCGGGGAAGAAAACCGTAAAATTGTCCCCTATAAGGAAATGTCCCCCCATCTGCCCCGGGCGGTGATGGCCATTGAAGACGCTCGCTTTGAAAAACATACGGGCGTTGACCCCATTGGTATTGTCAGAGCCTTTAAGGCCAATATGGAGAGCCAGGGTACGGTTCAGGGAGGCTCCACCATTACCCAACAGCTGGTGAAAAACTTGTTTTTGACCCCTGAGCGTTCCTACGCCAGAAAGGCCGCTGAAGCGGTACTGTCGATTCAGGTGGATCAAATGTACTCCAAAGAGCAAATTCTGGAACTGTACCTGAACCAGATTTACTTTGGTCATAACGCCTATGGTGCTGAAGCCGCCGCTGAAACCTATTTTGGGAAACCTGCCAAAGAACTCCAACTGCACGAAGCAGCGCTGATTGCGGGTATGATTCGCGGCCCCGAAATTTACTCTCCTTACCGCAATTATAAAGCCTGCAAAATCCGCCAGGCAGCCGTTTTGAATAAAATGGTGGAGTATAAATTTATTGATCGCGCCACCGCTGAAGCGGCAAAAAAAGAGCCCGTTAAGCTTTACGGTATTCGCAGAGGTCTGAAGTACCCTTATTTCACCACCTACGCTTTGCATTATTTAAAGCAAAAGTTCTCTGAGAGTGATCTTGAAACCAAAGGTCTTAAAATTTACACCACCCTGGATATTAAAAAGCAGGATACCGCCAAGCGGGTTTTGTGGAAGCATCTGGAACGTTTGAAGCGCGCCAATGTCCAACAGGGCGCATTGGTGAACGTGGACGCCAGCACGGGACACGTCCTGGCTATGGTGGGCGGTACGGATTTTGGAAAAAGCGAATTTAACCGGGCCTACCAGGCTCAGCGTCAAACGGGCTCTTCTTTTAAACCCTTTGTGTACGTGACCGGATTTGAAAATGGCTACTATCCTGAAACCACAGAAGTGGATGGCCCGGTGACTTACCCCGACGGAAACAGAGGATGGAGCCCACAAAATTACGGCAGAAACTACAAGGGCACGGTAAGTATCCGTGCGGCACTCATGGGCTCTATCAATGTGGTAGCCGTTAAGGTCATGGATAAAGTAGGCATTCAAAAAGTAGTGGATATGACCAAACGCCTGGGCATCAAAAGCGAAGTGCGTCCCTTCTTATCCTCCGCACTGGGTGCTTCTGAAATTACGCCTCTGGAAATGGCCCATGCCTATACTGCTTTTGCCAACGACGGTGTTCTGATTGAAGAAAGTCCTATCTTAAAAATTGAAGATAAGTACGGAAAGGTCATTCTGGACAATACCAACCCCAAAGGAAAACGGGTTCTCGAAAAAGATGTGGTCAGAGATTTAAACTCTTCTTTACAATCGGTAGTGGCCGCAGGCACAGGTGCCGCAGCGCGTATTCCCGGGCATCAGATTGCGGGAAAAACCGGCACCACCTCGTCTCACAAAGACGCCTGGTTTATGGGATACACGCCCCGCTATGTGACCGCCGTATGGGTGGGCAACGACACTCCCCAACGCATGTACGGAGCCACCGGAGGCGGATTTTGTGCCCCCATCTGGCGGGAGTACATGAACGAGATTCTAGCCAATCATAAAGCCGATAAGTTCCCTCCCCGCATTCGTAAAAAACGGAAGCGCCTGTACACCAAAGGCACCGCCACCCGCGAGGCAAAGGCTGCGGACAAAGACGATAATAACAAGGCCCAGCAACAGGTGCGTGATCGCAGTGTGAATACCAACACGCCACCAGCAGCTCCCACCATTCGG
>CAYFGW010000034.1:0-24867 GCA_964342365.1 uncultured Candidatus Sericytochromatia bacterium
ACTGGCTTTTTTATCGCTACTGCGCAAAAAGCGGGCACACTGGGAACCGCAATGCCCCGCCGCTCCCGAGGGCGCGGCCCACAACGCTTATACCCACTGGATGGAACGCTTTACCTTGCCAGAGCCAGAGCCCTCTCCCACCGCAGCGGAAGCGTCAACACAAGCGCCAGCTTTGTCGGCAGCACAAACCTCATCGGCAGCGCCCCATTTTCGCAACGCCACCTGGCGCATGTTTGCCATGGACTGGCAATTAGAAAACACCACCCTGTATAACCACGCCCACTACGATGCGCTTATGCAGCAAGAGCAGGTGCTCGCCGTCTGGCGCTACGTGCCCGAAGAAAACGCCTATTTATTGGGAGTGCGCCCCCGCATGGCGGCTCTGGTCAGTCCTGAGTCACAGGCCCGTGAGGTGCTTGCTCAGTGCCCGGTGGAGTATCAGGCAGACTTTTCGCCTGAACACGGTGGACACTGGCACCACAGCCATTATCACTGGGTGTATATGCCCCATCAGGATGCCCTGGGCCATTATTTAGAGCAGTGTGATACCTGTTGCCGAAAACGGAAAGGTAGACTATGAAACACAACACACGCTATACCTCAGCGGTTACCAACCAGCCCTTTTTGTTTCAGGAAACCCTGACGGTGGCGCGTGATTTACAACAAGGGAAAACATGGCAAGACATCAAAACCCGTATCGAAGTGGACAACGTGCTTAATTACCCGGCAAAAGCCACCCGCAAAAACGTCTTTCAGGGCATATCGGCCCGTTTAAAAACCGCTGATATGCGCCTGATTACGCTCTTACTGGACAGCCCCCTGGCCAGCGCTAAATTGGTGAACTTCTTTTTGTGTCTGCGCCATTTTCGCCTGCTGCGCGAGCTGATGGCAGAAGCCGTTTTGCCCCAAATTCAGCGGGGCAATCGTGAGCTGACCGCCTTTGAGGTGAACGAGTTTTTTGCCCATAAGCGCATGACCCAGGATACCCTGCACCGCTGGCAAGACAGCACCTTTGAACGGGTCAAAAGCAATACCCTGCGCCTGGCCACCGATGCCGAAGTACTCACCGGCCCCCCGCAAGGCCCTTGGCAGATTCAGCGGCCGCTTATGCCCCTGGAGCTGAGCCAGTTGCTCAGGGCCCTCGATGCCGCCGCGTATATTCCTTTGATTGGACAAGAAATTTAATGCAAACCCACTCACGCACCCTCGATGAACGCTTAGACGCCATCTGGCCCGCTTTACAAGCAGAAAGCTTTTTAAGCCAGAGCGGAATCAGTAACGAAATTGGCTACCATATCTTTGATTACGATCCCGAAGACGAAGGGCTGATTCGTCAGTATTTGCAGCAATCGCTGCTGCGCAAAAACAGCAGCGACTTTGCCTTTTTGGCGGTGAACGTGTTTGAACTGCTGCTGAGTATGCTGGCAGAACAGGGGTACATTGAAGGTGCCAACGAACTGGAACAGGAAGAAGGCAGCGCGGCCCTGTTAGAAGGACTCAAAAACTTTTTAAACCCCCGCGAAGTGACCCAAATGCTCAGTGAGCGTCTGGCCCCCCACCATCGTTTTGTGCTGCTGTACGGCATTGGCGAAGCCTGGCCCATTTTACGCACCCATGAACTACTCAACAATATGCATGCCACCATTGACCGCGTGCCCGTGGTGGTGTTTTACCCCGGCCGTTATGCCCATGAACAGCTGCATTTGTTTAACGCCTTTAAAGACGACAACTACTACCGGGCCTTTGAACTGGTGCCCCGTATGTCTACCATTCAGAGCTAATTTTAAGGAGTTTTTATGCCCACCACACACCTGCCCCTGGCCCAATTTTTTACCCGCGATATTCACCGTTCCATTAACGGCGTGGTGAAAGCCGAACAGCACGATGCCGATATTCAGCGTCAGGAACTTGACGAATACGTGATCACCGACGAATTAGACCGGCACTTTCGCAGCTTTTACCGTTACTTTAATCACAGCGAAAGCGGCGACAAAAACGGCATCTGGATTTCAGGCTTTTTTGGCTCAGGTAAATCGCACTTTTTAAAAATGCTGGGCTATTTGCTCAAAAACGACACCGGCACCCTTGACACCAAACCCCTGGAATTTTTCAGAGACAAAGTCACTGACCCCATGCTGTGGGCCGAAATGAACAAGCCCTTAGACTACGATCTGGAAGTGGCCCTGTTTAATATTGACTCCAAGGCCCGTTCCAGCAATACCCAGAAAGACTCTATTCTGAGCGTTTTCTGGCGCGTCTTTGACGATATGCGCGGTTACTTTGGCGAGGCCCCCCATATTGCTCAGATGGAAGCTCACTTAGACAGCGAAGGGCTGTATGAATCTTTTTGTCAGTCCTTTGAACGCATTAAAGGCGACAGCTGGCACAACAAACGCTCCGGTTACGCCTTTTTGGCCACCCCCATTGCCCAGGCCCTGCAAGAAGTCACCGGCCAGAGTGAAGCCGAGGCCAAACAAACCTTAAAAACCCTCAAAGCGGGCGTGGACGAACGCTCCGTGGAAAGCTTTGCCAAAGCCCTTAAAGACTATCTGGCCCGTGACAGCCGCAAACCCCGTCGGCTGGTGTTTTTGGTGGATGAAGTGGGCCAGTACATTGGCGACGATGCCCAATTGATGCTCAATTTGCAAACGGTGGTGGAAGATCTCAATATTCACTGCCAGGGCCAGGCCTGGGTAATTGTCACCTCGCAAGAAGACATTGACAGCATTTTGCTCCAGGTGAATCAGGCCCGGCGCAACGACTTTTCAAAAATTCAGGGCCGCTTTTATACGCCCTTGAGCCTGTCTTCGGCCAATACCGATGAAGTGATCAAAAAACGCTTGCTCACCAAAACCGACACCGCCAGCGACAGCCTGCAAGCCTTTTACGGCAATCAGGAAGCCAATTTAAACAATCTGGTGAGTTTTACCGACTCAAGCTTTTTCCCCCGTTATAAAGACAGCAAAGACTTTGTAGATACCTACCCCTTTTTGCCCTACCAGTTTACGCTCTTGCAAGAGGTGCTGCGCACCCTGCGGGAGTCCGGCAGTTCGGGCCGCCATATGGCAGAAGGCGAACGCTCTATGCTGGATATGTTTCAGCTCACCCTCAAAAATTTAGAGGATCGCGAACTGGGCGTCCTGGTGCCTTTTTACCACTTTTATGCCGCCATTCACGGCTTTTTGGATCACACCATTCGGCGGGTGTTTGAACAGGCCCAACACAACGAGCGACTGCAAGACCCCTTTGATTTAAACCTGCTCAAAATTTTGTTTATGGTGCGCTGGGTAGAAAAATTCAAGCCCAATCAGGACAATTTGCTCACGCTGATGATTGATCACGTGGACATAGACAAGGCCCAACTGCGGGTGCAGGTGCAAGAAAGCTTAGAACGCTTAGAACAGCAAACCCTGATTCAGCGCAACGGCGATGCCTACTACTTTTTGACCAACGAACAACAAGAAATTATGCGCTCCATTAAAGCCCTGGCGGTGGACCCCATTGAAGTGAATCAAAAGCTAGCCAAGATCATGTGGAGCCAGTTGTTTTTAAGCACCAAACTCAAATACGACGCCCGCCACAGCTACGACTTCAGGCGCAAACTCGATGATCAAGAGGCCAGCGCCAGCAAAAAAGCGGCTCTGCTTTTGCAGGTCATAACGCCTGCGGGCAGCAGCTACGATGTGTACCGCGAAGACGCCTATTGCATGGGGCAAACCCAGGATATGGAAAGCATTATTGTGCGTTTGCCCGAGGCCAAAGGCTTGTATGCGCAGGTGCAACAGGTGCTGCAAACGGAACAGTACTTTTTGCGCCACAGCAGCAGCGAAGGCTCTACCCATATGAAAAAGATGCGGGAGCAAATTAACGAAGACAAAATCCAGCGCGAAAAAGAACTGGTGAAGCACTTAGAACAATTGGTATGCCAGGCGGATGTGTTTGCCGGGGGCGAAAAACAGCAAAACCTGAACCGCCAGAGTGTTAAGCTATTGTGCGAAGAAGCCCTGAGTTCGCTGGTGCAAGCGGTGTATAACAAACTGGATCTGGTGGGCCGCCACTATGCCAGCGAAGCCGAAGTGGATGCAGTATTTAACAGCGATGGCAAAATGAAAAACGCCCTGCCCGAGCATGACGGCAATGCCGCCGCCCGCAGCGCCATGCTGGACTGGTGCAGCGACCAACAAGAAGTGCGCGGCCAGACCATTACCCTGGACACCCTGCTCGATCGCTTTAGCAACCGTTCCTTTGGGTGGGCTGAACTGGATATTTTGGGTATTCTGGCGGAGTTGATGGGTAGCGGCAAACTGGAACTGCGCAAAAACAAAGAACGGGTCACGCCCGGCAAAGGCACTGCCCGTCAGTTGCTCAGCGGCAGCGGTCGCAAAAGCTTTGTGGTGCGGCTACAGCGCCAGGTTTCAACGGCGGTGCTCAACACTGCCAAAGCCCTGTACAAAGAAAGTGCCGAAGGCAAGTCCCCTGACAGCGATCCCGAAGGCTTGTTCCGGCAGTATCAAAACCTGTTGCCCCAGCAGCTGAAGCAATTGCAAGACTTTGCCAGTCATAGCCAACCGCGCTATCCCTTTCACAAAGAATTACTGGATTATGTAGCGCTGCTTTCTACCCTGATAGAAGCCGACACCCACCAGGATCTGTTTGAAACCCTGCACAAACGGGCCGATGACTACGACGATTACTTAGACGATCTGCGGGATCTGAACAGCTTTTATACCCATCAGCGCGACGTTTTTGATAAGCAGATGGCCCTGCTTTCTCGTCTGGCCCCTGAGATGGGGCATATTCAGGATGCCACCCTGAAAGGCAATTACGAAAAAGCCCAGGAAATGATGTCTACGGGGGATCGCCGCATTTTGCAAAACATGCCCCAGGTGGGCCATATGCTGGACCCCGTAGAAGCCCGACTGACCGAGCTGCTGCAAGAAAAGCGCGACAGCGTGACAGCAGCCATTGCCCAGTCACTAGAGAGTTTAAAGGCCACCTACCGCGAAGACGTGGACAGCTTATCGAGCTACTGGCAGAGATGGCAGGATCTGCAAACAGAAGTGGATCAGGCCAGCTCTATGGATACGCTGGTGGCCCGACACACCCGCATTGGCAGCTTAGAGCAGCAGGTACACGACCATATTACGGCACAGATTGAACACGCCAAAGAAAAAGCCGCAGTTTTTGATGATGCTGAGACACCCGCTGTGACTCCTACTTCGTCCGTTTCAAAACCCGCCTCTAAGCCGGTGGAAACCCTGTCGGTGGTGTCGTTGGCCCCCAAGCGGCTGATTGAAACCGAAGACGATGTGGACGCCTACTTAGACAAACTGGGAGCCACTTTGCGCAAGCACCTGCGTCAGAACAAGCGGGTGCAGCTGAAATGAATGATGTGTACATTACCCAGGCGACCGCGATGGTGCAATAAGTGGTGCATTAAATGGTCCAATAAATTAGCTCTCCAGTCTCATTCAATCAAGTAAGTCATTTATCGAAAAGGAACGTTTCCCATGCACAAAAGCGCCATTAAAACCTTTGCCACCGAAGCCCGTTTGCAACTGCGCAAGCAAATTACCCTGCGGGCCACTGAGTTTGGCCTGACTGCCAAAGCCCTTACCCCGCCAGATCAGGCCACTGCGGACACGCTGATTATAGGTGATAAGGTGTACGGCAGCGAAGAGGCCGTGGGCTATGCCCGCATGGTGGAACGTTTTGAAACATTAAAAAAACAGCAGCGCACCCACAAAGCCGCCTTTGAGATGCTGATTGACGAAGCGGCTTATAGTTGGTTTAACCGGCTGTGTGCACTGCGCCTGATGGAAGTGCAGGGCTTTTTGCCCCGGCGGGTGCTGTCTGGCCCCGAGGCCACAGGCGACCCCGAAATTTTAAAAGAGGCCCTGCGTCTGGCTACTGATGGCGAACTGCCCGGTATCGACCCCGACACCGTGGACAAGCTGCGCTACAGCGATGATGCGGCCCTGTACCGCAAGCTGTTGGTGGCCCAGTGTAACGCCTTAAAGTCTGATTACCCCTTTTTGTTTGAAACCATTTCTGAAGAATTGGCCCTGTTATTGCCCTTGAACTTACTTAGTAACGCCTCCGTGGTGCACAAGCTGGTGAGCCAGATTCCCGAGGCCGACTGGCAAGAAGTGGAAATTATTGGCTGGCTGTACCAGTACTATATTGCCGATCGCAAAGACAAAGTGATCGGGGCCAAAAGCAAAGTGGCCACGGTGGATATTCCGGCGGCCACCCAATTGTTTACCCCCGCCTGGATTGTGCAGTATATGGTGCAAAACTCGCTGGGTCGGCTGTGGTTAGAGCACCACCCTGAAAGCAAATTGCGTGAGCACATGCCCTATTATTTAGATTCGCCCCCGCAAAGCGAAGCGGTTCAGCTCAAAATAGAGACGGCCCAACACGAAAGGGGCACGCTGCGCTTGGAAGAGATCAAGGTAATTGACCCCGCCTGTGGCTCGGGGCATATCTTGGTCTATGCCTTTGATTTGCTCTTTGAAATGTACCGCGAACAGGGTTACCGCGACCGAGACATTGCCCCCCTGATTTTAGAACATAATTTAACGGGCTTAGACTTGGACGGCAGAGCCGTACAATTGGCGAGCTTTGCCCTGCTCATGAAAGCACGCCAGAAGCTGCGCCGCTTAAAGGGCTTACAACCCCATGTGCTGCTGGTACAGAGCAGCAAAGGCATTGAGTTAGACGGGGCCACGCAACTGAACGTGATCAGCGAAGCCGAGGCCAAACCCTGGCAAGAACTGGTGGATGCGTTTCAAGATGCCGATGCCCTGGGTTCACTGATTACGCCCCCGGCGCTGGATTATGCGGCCCTGCGTACCCAGCTGAGCCAGATGAAAGACTCCATGGTGCACGGCTTAGCAGAGCAACTGGCCCCGATTCTGGCTCAGGCAGATGCCCTGCGCACACAATATGACGTGGTGGTGGCGAACCCGCCGTATATGGGCAATAAAGGCTTAAACAATATCCTGAAGACGTTTTTTAAAGAGAACTATAAGGATTATAAGTCAGATGCCTTTGCTGTATCAGTAGTCCGTTACATAGAGTTCACAAAAGAAAATGGTTATTTAGGTTTGATGACCCCATTTGTATGGATGTTTATTAAATCCTACGAGAAATTTAGACAGTATTTGTACAACAATACGTCTATCGATACATTAGTTAAACCTTCTTATACAAGTTTCTTTGAATCAGCTATTGTTCCTGTAGTAACTTTCACTTTGCAAAAAAGTGTAGCAAACAAAAATGGAATTTACTTTGATCTAGGGTATTTGGGTAGTGCTGAAGAACAACCTGTGAAATTGAAAAACGGGATATCAGATGGTAAGTGTGATTATAAACATTTGGCAAGTGCTTTAGATTTTGCCAAGATTCCGGGGGCTCCGGTGGCGTATTGGGTGAGTGAGCGGGTACGGGAGATTTTCGAAGAAGGAACGCCACTGAGTGAGGTTGCGGAACCAAAAGTAGGATTACAAACAGGTAGTAATGATCGCTTTCTAAGGCTTTGGTATGAAGTACACCAAAGTCAAATTGGATTTAAGATGGAGTCGAGAGTAGAAGCTCAAGTATCTCAAAAAAAATGGTTTCCCTATAATAAAGGTGGGGAATATCGTAAATGGTACGGCAATCAAGAATATATAGTGAATTGGTTTAACGATGGATTTGAAATAAGGAACTTTACTGATGAGAAAGGAAAAGTAAAGTCTAGACCTCAGAACACGAGAAGCTTCTTTATGCGAAGCGCGAGCTGGTCTAAAATAAGCGCAGGTGCGCTATCACTGAGATATTACCCTAAAGGCTTTATATTTGACGTGGCAGGGACTTCATTATTCGCCGAAAAAGGTCTTAGTGCTATTTTGGGAATGATGAATTCACGTTTATCTGAGCCTCTAATCGCAAACTTATCTCCTACGATGAATTATGAAGTCGGACAAATAGCAAACACCTCTATTTTAAACAGTGATAATTTTACCAGTAGCAACTTTACTGACAACCTCATCTCCCTCTCTAAAACCGATTGGGATGCCTTCGAAACCTCCTGGGATTTTGAAGTGCACCCGATGGTACGCTATGCACAGCAAGCCGAGGCCGATACCACCGTACAAGCCACCTTTGATCAGTGGCAAACCGAGGCAGAAGAACGTTTTCGGGAGCTGCAACGCTTAGAGATTGAGAACAACCGTTTTTGGATTGAGGCGTATGGGTTGCAAGAGGAGCTAGACCCCGATGTGCCCGATGAACAGGTGACGGTGAACCGGGCGGATCTGGAACGGGACGTGGTGTCACTGCTGTCTTACGCCGTGGGCTGTTTGATGGGGCGTTATAGTCTGGATCAAAAGGGACTGGTTCATGCCGGGCAAGCCTTTGACCCCGCGCTACATACCACCTTTGCCGCCGATGCCGATGCCATTGTGCCGGTACACGATGTGGGCTGGTTTGAAGACGATCTGGTGCTGCAATTGATGGCCTGGTTCAAGACGGTGTTTGGCGACACCCATTATGCCGAGAACCTGCGCTTTGTGGCCGAAACGCTGGGCACGCGCAAGGGCGAAACCCCTGAAGAAACCCTGCGCCGTTACTTTTTGAGTGGGTTTATGAAAGACCACCACAAAACCTATAAAAAGCGGCCCATTTACTGGTTCTTTACCAGTGGCAAGCAGCGGGCCTTCAATGCGTATATGTACCTGCACCGCTACGACAAAGACACCTTAGCCCGTTTGCGCAGCGACTATTTGCACCCGCTTCAGCTCAAGCTACAGGCCGAGTACGAGCGTTTGCAAAGCGATGGCAGCAACGCCCGCCGGGTCAAGCAATTGCAAGACCAGCTCAAGGAATTACAGGCTTATGATGAAGTGCTCAAGCACAAGGCGGATCAGCGCATTGAGCTGGATTTAGACGATGGGGTGGCGTATAACTACACCCTGTTTGACGGGCTGGTGTATGAAGGCAGTGATCTGAAGATGAAGGATCTGCTCAAAAAGAGCCAGTGGAAGCGGGATCTGTTGGCTGAGGCGGAGAAAGCTAAAGTATGAAATTAAATTGTATTGAGCTTCAGAATTTTCGAAAACTAAAGTCTGTGTGTATTGAGTTTTCGGAAAAAACGACTATTTTTGTAGGAGCGAATAACAGCGGCAAAACCTCAGCAATGGATGCACTAAACTTTTTTCTGATCAACTCATCAAGAAAAAAGTTCAGTGTTACCGATTTTTCGATCTCAAACTGGATTGAACTCGAAGAAATTGCTTCCACATGGCTACAATCGGATTTGGATGATAATAAAAAATCCGTTGAAGATGACACGACAACTGAAGACGAATTTGAAAAATTCAAAAGCCTTTGTCCGACCATGGATATATGGCTTGAAATTGACCGTGATAAAGAAATCCATCACGTATCTAAAGTCATACCTTCTTTGTCGTGGACAGGAAACCTTCTTGGATTGCGCTTATGCTTTGAGCCTAAGGATTATGAAAAATTAAAGGAGGAATACATCGCTGCCTATCGTGATGCTCTAGATGTGAATAAAAACGATGATTCAAAGCCACCTGTACAACTATGGCCTCAAAATTTGAGAGCTTTTTTAGAACGATTAATCCACACTTTTTTCTCAGTCAAAGCATATTCACTAGATCCTGTCCAGAAAAAATTACCTTCTCGAGACGGAAGCGCTAATATCCAAAAGTTAAATCCGAATGTTCATGAAATTGAAGCAAAAGATTTTGACAAATTGTTTAAGGTCAGTACGGTTACTGCGCAAAGAGGATTTTCAGATCCTTCTCATAATAGTGTAGAAGGATCATTTTCCGGCAGCAGCTTATCTGTTCAAATGGGCAATTACTATAAAGAACATTTAGATCCTGAAGATGGACCAGACAAGGATGATCTAGAGGTCATCCGTTCGATCACAACTACGGTTGAAAATTTTGAAGACAACTTAAACAAGCGTTTCAAGGACCGCTTACAGGAAATACAAAGTTTGGGCTATCCAGGGTTTAGTGACCCTCAGATTCATCTTGTCAGTAAAATTAACCCAATCGATGCAATTTCTCATGATGCAGCATTAGAGTTTGATTTTCACAAAGGCGACTCGTCGCTTCAAAGTATGAGATTACCCGAAAAGCATAATGGTTTAGGGTATAAAAACCTTATTTCTATGGTTTTCAAACTGATCAGTTTTCGAGATTCGTGGATGTGGGTTGGGAAAAGAAAAAATAAACGACTGAAAAACACGACAACTGGAATTGAGCCTTTGCACATTGTGCTTATTGAAGAACCAGAAGCGCATTTGCATGCCCAGGCACAACAAGTATTTATACGCAAAGCCTACGGAATATTAACCAACAATGAAACACTGAAAACAAACAATAATTTTCATACTCAGCTCATCGTCAGTACGCATTCCAGCCATTTAGCTCATGAAGCAGATTTTGAGTCATTGAGATATTTTAAAAGATGCCCAATTTCTGATACTCGCATTCCTGAGTCCAAGGTCGTTAATATGAAGGGGACCTTTGAAGAAATGGGAGAGCAAACAAGACGATTTGTTTCCAGGTATTTTCGGACAACGCACTGTGACCTGTTTTTTGCTAACGGAATTATCATGGTAGAAGGATCCGCCGAAAAGATGTTAATTCCTCATTTTATAAGAAATAAACAGGATTCAAAGTTATCAGAGCATTATATTTCTATCTTTGAAGTCAATGGGAGCCATGCCCACCGTTTTAGATTGCTGGTTGAAAAACTAGGTGTTCCTACCCTCATCGTTACAGATATAGATGCTTATGGCTATAGTAACTCACCTCCAAAAAACGACGAAGCAGCTAAAAAACAAATACCTGAATTAGGAAAAAATTACACCACTAATAATGATACTTTAAAAAAATGGTGGCCCCAGCAAACCTCACTTGATGATCTCTTGGAGCTGGAAAGTCAAGATAAACTCTCTGAACAAAACGATTTCATAAGAGTAGCATATCAATTTGGGATCGATATAAAAGTAGGAAATACCACGCAAAAAGTTTATCCGTACACCTTTGAAGATGCCTTAGCATATAGCAACATAGAATTGTTCAAAAATATTAACTCTTCTACTGGTATGTTAGCTAAATTGGTTAAAGCCTTAAAAGAGAAAGATCTTAACGAACTTATAAATAAGGCGAACAAAGCATTAGAAAAAGGAGACAAGGCAAAAATGGCTTTGGACATTTTATTTGACATTGATCCCGATGAATTAAGCACACCAATCTATATTGAAGAAGGTTTAGATTGGCTTGCAGATAAACTAGAGAGCATGAGTTTGTTTTAATGCCTGATTTAGTCAAATTATCCGAGGTTGATCAAGACATATATAACTGTCTTGATTTTGAAAAAGGTCTGAAAAGCTTTTTCGTATTTGCGGGCGCAGGATCTGGCAAGACCCGAAGCTTAACAAATGTTTTAGAGAAACTAAAACAAGAAAAAATAACCGAATTAAGGATTCAAGGCAAGCGAGTTGCTGTCATTACCTATACCAACGCTGCTTGTGAAGAAATCAAAGAGCGCATTAATTTTGACAAGTCATTTGAAGTTTCAACCATACACAGTTTTTGCTGGAGCCTTATTCAAAATCTCACAATTGATATTCGTCAGTATTTGAAATCAAACCTAGAGGATTCAATAGCCAAAAAAGAAAAACAAATTCAAAAATCACGGAAGCCCGACACAAAGAAAAAGTACGAAAGGCAATTATCAAGATTGCAAAAGCGTTTGACAAGTATTGAGCATGTGAAGAAATTTATTTATTCTCCCGGTCATTACTCTGATAGCTTTCACTCGGTTTTAGACGCTGAAGTCATCGGTATGGCGACAAAATTTTTAATCAGTAGCCAACTGATGCAACAAATTTTGATTAACCAATATCCGATTCTATTAATTGATGAAAGCCAGGACACCAACAAAAAACTACTCGAAGCGCTATTGAATATTGAAGCGCAGCAACCAAGTTTTTGTTTAGGCTTATTTGGTGACATGATGCAAAGAATTTATATGGGTGGAAAAGAAGACTTAAACTCTACCCTACCTTCAGAATGGGAGCGTCCAAAAAAAGTAGACAACCACAGGTGTTCTATTCGAATAGTGAGATTGATAAATAAGATTAGATCAGTTGTCGATGATTTTCAGCAAAAACCTAAATCCGAAGAACAGGGTAATGCCTTTGTTTTTCTAGTCGATAAAGATGTTTCTTCTCCTCAAGACATTGAGCAGGAAATTTGTAGATCAATTGCAAATCAAACGAATCAAGATGACTGGCTAGATCCAAGTGCAGTTAAAACTCTAGTTTTAGAGCATAAAATGGCTGCAATAAGAGGCGGTTTTGAAAGATTTTTTAATCCGCTACACGATGATTCAAAAACCAGGGACACTATTACCAGCGGGGATTCAAGTGAGTTAATTTTTTTGAACAATCAGATTGTACCCCTGATTGAAGCTTGTGTAGCAAATGATGAATTTTTGATCATGCAGATTTTGAGAAAGTATGACAGCCCGAGATTGAACGATGCAAAATTTGCTCCTCAAGAATCACAAGGTAATTTGTTAAACGAACTAGCCATTGATGTAGCTCAACTTTGTGAGCGAGTAAAGCAAGCTGAAATTAGTGTGAAAGATATTTTAAGATTAATTTTTGAATATGAGTTACTGAGAATTCCAGAAAAATTTATTGACGCTATTGAGAACTCCGCATCGTCACAGAATTTGTCTGAGTCAGCATGGTCAAAGGCTTTGGGCTGTAATACGAATGCCTTGCTGAATTATTGTAACTATATCAATGGCAAAATAGCTTACTCTACACATCAGGGAGTAAAGGGGCTTGAATTCGATAGAGTGATGGTCGTCATGAGTGACCATGAAGCGGGTGGCTCTTTTTTTAATTATGAAAAGTTGTTTGCGATACAGCCATTAAGCAAAACAGATCTAACTAATCGAAACGAGGGTAAAGAAACTGCTCTTGATAGAACAAGACGACTTTTATACGTTACTTCTAGCAGGGCAAAAAAAGACTTGGTTTGGGTGGTCTATTCTAGCGAAAAAACACGGTTAAAGGAACATCTATTGCAGCAAGATTATTTTACTGAATCTGAGATAGTTGATTATCCGTAGTTGCGAAAAAGTTAGCTAAAAATTGCTTTATTAGATAAAGTAGTTGACGTTATACAGCACAGTTCAAGCTGTTAGAGAGGTATTTACAACATATGAAATGGCTATTCGAAAAACGTGACAAACCCAAGGAAACGTCTAATGTATCTTTCGATGAGGAGTTTCAGCAAGTTGAAGTAAAAGGCAGTGATTTTATCAGCTTCAACGGTTCAAAATCGCCTAATGGTAATTTTCTGGTCGCTTGCATGGATGCTATATCTGGAAGAGGCGGAGCCCGTAAGTCAGGACATGGTACGTTTATTCTGGCTGAAGACGGCAACTTGCTCTTAGAAGTAAAATTATTAGAACGCCCTAATGATTCAGCCGTCGCGAACAATGGTAATTTTATCATCAATGATTGGCTGTTTAGCGATGATTTAGCGGGCACTTTTTATGCCTTTAACAAAGACGGTCAACAACTGATTCGTCATTCTTTCAAGGCCAACCTCTACGACAACTGCATATCCCATGACGGCTCCTTTGCAATTTGCAGTTGTGCAAAATCCAAACATGAAGACGGTGCAAACTTTGCTTTTTTTGACTTGAACCAGGGGCAATGCTTATGGCAAAAAAACCTACCTACAGGTCCTTTTGTCAAAAGATATCACATAAATACACAGAACAAAATACTGACACTCACTTATTCAGAGGGAATCCATTATCGCTATGATTTTGCAGGCAAATTGCTCGATCAACAACAGTGGGACATCGAGAGGATCAATCGTGGCCAGACCCATGCGCTTATCAAAGAATACAAACTCAAGGCAACTACTGAACCGACCGCAAAAAACAATGCTACAAAATGGATAAGTTATTTTCAAAATCTCTTAGAACAAACCTCAGAATCATCTACGCTGGACAGGGCGCGGTTGATGCGCTTTACTGCTGAAAATTACGAACGGGTTGAACAATTTTCTGTGGCTCTGGAATGGTTTGAGCGCGCACAAGTTGAAAATTCTAAAGTGGGCGTTAAGACAAAGATCAAACAGCTGCAGAAAAAACTGAACCGTTAAGGATGATTTATGAAAGAGGGCTTTATGTATGTCTGAACATAATTACACCCCATATGCTAACCCAGAAGTTGAACATCTTCTTCAAGACCTACTGTCTCCCACCACGCTAGCTCCATATTATCGTCAGCTTATGACAGAACTGGGTCAACATCTGGGCACTGCCGCCAAAGCACATATCCCCCAAAATCACCCTATTCATATTGTCTGTACGGTCGAAGATGCGGACTTTTTAGCTAACGGTATTTTAAGTGCGCTAAAAACAAATTTTTCACAGATCAATTTGAGCTGTTTTTGGAACCACCGTCAAAAAATTGGAGTACACGAACCGGTATCGGTGGCACCTTCTTTTCGTCGTTATCTGGAGCCTACAAAAAAAGTAGATACTCTAATTATCGTGAAGTCAATTATCTCTGGATCTTGTGTGGTTAAAACCAATTTACTGGATATGCTAAGCAAGTGTAACCCTGAACAAATTCTGATTTTAGCACCTGTTATGCATAAAGACGCTCAGCGCAAGCTAGAAGCTGAGTTTGGTGCCGATGTAGTACGCAAGTTTCGCTTTGTTACCTTTGCCATCGATGATATTCGTGAAAATGATGGCACCATTATTCCTGATATTGGGGGTAACGTGTATGAGCGTCTGGGCTTTGGTGATCAGGCAGCCAAAAACCGTTATAACCCTCAAATTATCAAAGAACGCCGAGCACTTGTTTCTGTTGGATAAAGTCATTCTGGGGCCCATCATTTAACCTTATTATATTTGTCTCCGGTTTTTGAAAAAAGTTGCTCAATCACCCTGTCTGTAAGGGAATCTACTCGTTTAGGCGCTGATTTGCTCATTATGGTTCCAATGACTCCCAGAAAAACAATGCGTGTGATACCTCTCCCCGAAACGCATCCCGTACCTTAATAACAGTAATCTCTGGCGTTTAGCGTTAGACAAATAAGGTAAGGGTATATTATGCAAACCACATCAACATCTGAGACACAGGCACTGGCACTATTTTTTGAAAAGGTAAAAACCATGGGATTTGTCTCTCGGGTTTTTAATTGGAAGCCTTTTCGCGCGCTGAGTTTTGAGGCTTATGATCAGTATCAAAGTCTGAAACAGATGCAAACACAACATGAACACACGCAACAGGCTTTGCATCGGGCAGAATCGGTCATCAGCACCCACCGGGCTGAAACAATAGAAATCAAAGAAAAACTTGAACAAAAACAGGCTTATCTTGAAGAACGCAAAACAGAGATTGTTCGCTTACAAGAGCACCAAAAACAAATGCAAGATAAACTCATTTTCGAAAAAGAGCAGCTGGCCGTAGCGCAGCAAACCGCAAGCATGCAAAGCAAGCGTCTTGAAACCCTTGAAAAAGAACTGTCTAACCTGAAGGTGATTGAACAAAAAGATCGGGAAGCACAAAAAGCAAAACAACTGGAACTCGTCAAGCTTCAAGGAGAGCTCAAACAGGCCCAGGAGCATCTTGAAGACAGATCAAACCTGGTGAGCACCCTGAGTGAAAAAGTCAGTCATCATGAACAGCGCTTGCTAGAAACAGCTGCCGAAAAAGCGGCTTTTGCGGGACAAATTGAGCAATTACAAACAGACTTACAAAAGAAAGAACAAGAAGTAGGCAAAACAAGCACCACTGCAGAAAAAAACCAGGAGCGCATTCAGCAACTCGAAAAAGAAAAACTGCTCCTTGATCAGCAGTTACAAACCTCAAGACAGCAATTGAATCAGGCCAAAGAAAAACTGGTGCAGTATGAGGAGCGAGCAGAAGAACAACAGCGTCAGTTTGACTATCGTGTGAGTCAGGTCAATGCCATAAAAACGCAGTTAGATCAAGAAACACAGCGAATGCGTGATGCGCGTGAAAATGAAATGCTAGCGCAAATAGAAGCCTTAAAGAATGTCTGGCAGTCTCATGAAGAAACCGTAGAACGACGTATTCAAGACATTTGTAATCGCTACAATATTGAATACGTGGACCGTGAAAAAGTACCCTTTCGGGGCAAACCGGACAATACTCTACGCATTGCCAATGAGTTTCTTATTTTTGATGCAAAAGCTCCCACCAGCGAAGATCTAAAAACCTTTGGCGCATATATTCGTAAATCAGCAGAACAACTCAAAAAGTATGCACACCATGATGGCGTCAAAAAAGATTTATTCCTGGTGATTCCCCACAATGCCTCTGCTCATATTAAAGAAACCTATCTCAATATGACGGACTACCGTGTTTTTGTCGTGACGCCAGATGCCTTAGAACCGATTATTTTGTCGCTACTTAAAATAGAAGAGTATGAGTTTGCCGAACAATTAAGTCCTGAAGAACGTGAGCAAATTGGGCGCATTATTGGAAAATTTGCTCACGCTGCTAAACGCAAAATTCAAATTGACACTTACCTCAACAATAATTTTTTAAGCATTCTAGAGCAATGTGATCGATTGCCTGAAAACTTATTGCAAGAAGCGGTCTCCTTTGAAAAGTCAGATAAACTGAACCCTCCCATGGAAAAAAGAGTCAAAGTTATTTCCATGAAAGAAACCCACAAATCGGTGAAAAAACTCCAGGCCAATGCACAGGCCGAAAATATTCCGGTGGGCGCTGTGTTGGCCTCTATTGATCAAATTCCCCTTGAACACCCTTAGGGCCTATATCAAGAGGTTCGAATAGGCGACTCAAAACCGTTTTGAGTTCGGTTTTTGTCTCAGCAAAGCATTGATTTAAGCTTTGCTTTATGGGACTGGGATTTTCTAAAAGATCGTGGCAAATAATGGGGAGTTGATGGGCTTCAATACATATGTTTTGCTGGTCAGCGAGAAGGTCCTCAACCTCAATTTGATTGATATGTCCCACGCAACCCTCAATAGTACCTGGATAAAGCAGCAGCAGTCGCTGCACCTGAAAACGTACGGCATAACTCACCATCTGATAAAGATCTGCTTGAGCAATACCCGTTTGTGGACTCTGCTTTTTATTTAGGGGTAACTTGTACTTGGTGTCTGCAATAAGATGAGCCCCCTGTCTGGGTGCAATATACAAATCGGGCTTAAGTTTGAATTTTTTCTCTTGATCTAAATAAGTATCGCTGCGCTGTGTCATTAAGCTAATTTCAGGAAGCTCTGTTTGTATGAACCCGGAAATAAAGGCTTCAAAAACAGCGTCCATGGGCAGTAAAAAGGCAAAGAGTTGCAGATCTTTTTTATAGCTATAAGAAACGGCGTTTTGAAGAAACAGAGCACAATAATCGCGCACGGTTTTAAATTCAGCAAACAGTGGATTAAACTGAACGCCTAAGCAGTCTTCGTAGCTGCATTTGACATCGCGTACTTCGCTGAGTATAAAGAGAATTTCTTTGAGATGCTGCTTGCTTTTGCGGCTTTGCGTAGCGGGCAAGAGAAGTTGGCAAACGTATTTAATGATCTGATTAAATTTGTTATCTAGCACAAAAGCATCGTAAGAACAGTGGAAGGTGTGCCATCTACCTGTTCCTAAATTTTGCTTGGCATAGGTATTAAAGTTAAGTCGTCCTTTAAGGTAATGGGTTTCTCGGCTGTTTTCTTCAAATTGCTGGTACAGCATTTTTTGTATCAGTTGGTGAGTGTAGCTAGCAAAAAGTTGAATTAACACCTCTAAAAAATCGCTTTCTTGCGTATCCATACCCATGCGATGATGGGGAAAGTTAAGTTTATGACAATAGCTTAGCCACCAGAGCAAGTGACGATTAATCTGCCCCAACTGTTCTGTATTGTATGTGCGGTCGGGGTGATAAAACACCTTAGGTAAAAGATTAATGCGCAGACCCTTGTACAAAATGACGCCAACGTATTTGCGCGCTTTGATTGCCTGGCCAGGATGAAAAAGCTGCAATAAACGCTGTTCACGAAATCTCTCCGTAGGTGAGCGGCCGTATGCCCGCTGATTCCACACTTCATTGAGAAATTGCTCCAGGTCTAATAGGGGAATATCTACGCGCTCTTTGTTCTGGTGTTCAAAGAGATGAATCAATGGGAATCCACAATTCTGAGGGGCCAGTGCGTAGCATCAACGGTCAGCCCAGCATGGCTTAAAATATCTCGCACGTCTTCAGTACTGTTCATGTAATACTCCATGAGTAGCGGAATTACTTTCTGATTCATGGTTTCTGTAAGATCAGATGTCCCCATGAAATAGGCGTGGCCAATCTGAAAATCATGCCCTTTGGTTTCTATAACTCTCTCATTGATGCGTTGCAAAATTTCTGTTGAGCGCGTACTGAGTTGTTCTAAGGTATAGTCTGGGTACATGGCTTCAAACGTAAAGCGTCGGCGCAAAGCGATATCTAATAGCGCAATAGATTTATCTGCGGTGTTCATGGTACCGATCAAGTAAAGATTTGAAGGAACTTGAAAGAGATCGCCAGAAGGTAAACGAACCTCCAGAGGAAAATCGCCATGGGAACGCTTGTCTGGCTCAATGAGCGTAATCAATTCCCCAAACACCCGTGAAATATTAGCTCTGTTTATTTCATCAATAATCAGCACATAGTTTTGGCGCTGAACCGGCGCATGGTGTTTTGTATTTTGATCTGAGAGCATCTTTAAAAGCGGCTCGTAATAAATGCTAAGACCGCCTGTAATCGATTCATTGCGACCCTTTTCATACATTGCTTGTAAGGTATTGATGCTTAAAGTGTGTTTAGAGTCTCCTGTTTGCTTGCTGAACTCAATGGAGCGTTCACCAATCTGGGTCACATAAAAGACAGACTTTTTCATAGGGATCTCTTTGCGACTGATACTGCCTTCTATAATCTCTTCAAAAAATTCTGCAAACACTTCTGCAAAGGGGCGTTTGGCCTGTTCGGGCGCTTCGACTGCTTGCAAATTGTAAAGGGCTTGATCTGCCATTTGTTTGAAAATGCCGTCTCGCTTCTCAAAATTAAGGGTGCTTCCCCCAGCGATGTCAGGTCGTATGCCTTGCACAAAATCCTCATAGCTATAATTTTGATGAAAGGTAATAAAGCCAATGCGCTCGTGCAAGTGGGCCTTGAAAATAGCCTGGGCTTCTGCGTAGTCCTCTATTTTTTTGCCCAAAATGATTTCGGCGGCCCGCAAAACCGTATGATAGGTTTTGCCTGTACCTGGGGGACCGTAAAAAATCGTGTTAAGGGGGTGCTGTATCATCGGAACCTCTGCTCGGGTTAAAGATTGAGGACTTTCAAGAAATGCAAGGTAAGCCTTGAGTGCTGCTTCATGATAGTAAGGACCGTTTGCATCTTTTTGTCGTTTCAACACATTTTGATACAGGCGCTCTAATTCACCCCTGTGATTACTTTTGAACAGGTTATAACCTATTTTATCCGAGAGAATATCTAAGGCTTTGAGATATGAGGAAACTTTATTGCTGCTCTGTGAGGCCGTATTGTGTTGGAGCCAGTGTGTAAAAGCATCTCGATGATCTATCATGGGGGGACTAAACAGCTCTTGAATATGTGCTTGTTGTTTGAGTTTGTGCAGCGTTTGACCGTAGCCCAAAGCATGTTCTCGGTAAAAAGGCGGATACAAAAACTTAACGTGCAACATATGCCCCAGGCCTTCCGGCTCGTGCTGATACAACTCACCGTCTTTTGGGGTGACTTCTGCTATACCTACGGTAGACAGAAAAGCTTGTGAACCCTTGGGAGAGCCGTTGGCTTTGATCACCACACGATCGCCCGCCTTTAAAGATAAAAAATGCTTGAGTGCGGTGACGGCGTTTTGTTCTTCACCTTGAGAGAGCAAAAAAGCCTTGATTTCTTTATGGGGTTTGTGAAGATATTCTTTGAGGTTTAGTTCAGAAGCAAAGCCCACACAGATAACCGAGCGGGTTTGCATCTCTGGAAAAACGTCTGTGTTTTTACGTTGATACTTAGAGCCCAGCAGATAATAATTGCGCTCCACAGCCCTTTGATAACGCGCCCGGAGCATCTCACCCAACTCGTAATGTGACCAATTCTTTACCTCAGGCAACTGATCAAGGGCTTGTTTACAGGCATAATTTAAAGCAATTAAAGATTTTTCTTCTGTGGCGACACCGAGTTCTTTGGCGCAGGCCATTAAAATATCAGCTTGTGCCACTGTCACAAAAGCGTCAGGATAATAAATAGCTAAAATCTTGAGCATGGGCCTTTCGTTAAGCAAAAAGTCTTCTTTGCGAATCGCTTCTACCTGGCCCGTCTCTACTTTGCTCAAAGTCTCTACAATGCCATTTTTTACCGCAGTAAAAACAGTGGCTATTTCAGAACCTGTTAGCTCTCTCTTGCCAATTTTAGCCTTTGTCCAATAGCGCCCCTGTTTAGCTCCCTTGTATATACCATGCTTAAGGGCCGGGCCACCACCTCTAATATTAAAAACAATAGGCTTATATTCAAGCCAATAACAAAAGCTGTCTTTACTCGAACCCAAGACATAATCATCTACTTCAAGATTTTTAAGGCTGTCTATGGGAAAGCGTGCAACAAAATCTTGGCGTTCAGCCTCCTGGTAACCTTCTATTTCGGGAGCCTCAAAATCTGAACAAAAATCTCGCAGGTTCTGATTAAACACGCTTTACCTCTACTTCTCATCAAAATTCTATGCTCAACATACAGGATTTTACCAGTTTTACCTCAGGTTCTCTGTGGGATACCTGTTGGCGAAACGCTTTTGATACATTCCTTTTAGCAGACAAGATGCAAAAAAGGAGACGAAGGGCATCCCGCACATTAAGACAAAGAGAAACTACAGAGATAAGCGAGTCGTTTACACCGCTCGCACTATAGAAGACATGAATAAAGGTGTAAAATCAGGTTTTAACGAAGCTTGTAGACTATCTCATATTTTGACCTTTGAAAAGCCCCAGTATCATTTTAAAAATCCGTTTGCAGCTTATCTGATGTCATCGAAGATTTACTTGAGGGTACTTTTTGAGGTGAAAGAAGGCGTATGAATCAGGCATATGCGATATGGGATGGAGAGACTCTTAAAATTGAACATATCCCTAGAAGTAGAGGATACATGGGTTAACATACTTTTTGAGAAGGAATCAAAAATGACACTATTTAAAGAGGATACACGCGTTATATCTACGGCCCGGAGCATAGATGAAATCAATGCAGCAGTAGAAAAGGGGTTCGGTATTTTACTTTTGCCCTGTAACCCGAGCCCACCGTATTTGCATACCGTAAGTTTATACAAGCACAAAATGAAAGGCACCTATCGGTTAGATCTAGACCCTCGTTTGTCCTATCGCGATCCGGGGGAATATGCCCAGTGGCAACATGCGCTCGCCCTTGAGTATTATCCTCCTGTATTCAAAGAAGGGTTTGCCGCGTATTTAATTCCCGCAGATTTAGAAATAGGAGAACGGGTTTGGCTTGAAGACTTAATCGAAGATTTTTTGGGTTGTGTGAGCGGTCAGGGTTTAGGGGAAACCCGCTTACAAAACGCATACGCGCGCTGGAACGGCAGCGCGTTCGACATTGAATACGACACGCAAAACGTAGGAGTTATTATCGGTTAATGTATTACGATACCCACAAGCGTTCCCTAATGGCTTCCAATGAGAAAGTCATCAAAAAAATGCACTGCCCTTACCCAGAACAACCGTCGCTCACCTACAAGGATCAACGAACGCTTCAATGTAAAAACTGCGTCCATAACATATTGGTGGTCCACGAACACACTGAAAAAGAACTCCGTCAGGTGGTAGAAAAAAACTCACAAACCTGTCTTTTGGTAGATCCTCGTTTTGTGAGGTGTATTTAACGCCGTCGCTTTATTTTGAGCACCTTGGGGTGGCCCCCATGATTGGAACAAAAAACGACCAAGCTCAGCGTTATCTCATAATAAAATTTCAGAAAACAATTACAGGCCTAATCTCTCTAAACGAATCTTCTCTTTGTAATAAGCCTGTTGGGCTAATTCCAACTGGACCTGCAATTCCTGACGATTCCAGATAAAGGCGGCATAATCTGGCAGATATAGTGCTATAGAATTTTCGCGTTGCTCGCGCACCCGAATTTTTTTTAGTATATTACGCGCTGCACCGGTATCTCCTGCCGTTGCGTGTAAACGCGCTTGTTTACTCAGATAAACAATATTTTTAGCATTACCTGATTCAAGAATATAAGTAAGAGAACGGTGAGCATTCGCTGTTTCGCCTAAGATAGCCAACATCTCAAATATTTCTGTATCAATTTCGTGACTGGCCACCAGAGTTTTAAACCAGGCTCGATAAACTTCAGGATACTTCTTATCACGGCCATTAGCTTGCGCTTGACTCTGATCTTTATAGAAGGGTTCGGTAACTACACTTAAGAAACGCGAACGCACTTTAGCGTTTAGGCGTGTAGCAAGCATACGTAACTGTGCTTTCTTACGCTTGGCTTCCTGACGCGAATTTAAAATTTCTTGTCGTTTGCTAATAAGTTCACTATGCAAAAATCCCAGTTGCGCCGTCAAATTATTCAGTTCTTGTACTGCCGCAACACTGTCGATTTTGTCTAAACGGTAAGTCTGAAAACGATTTTCCTTTGACTTCGCACCCACTGACATAACAAAAGAAAAACTCAAGACAGTAGCCACCATTACACGATATAATCCGAATCGTCTTTGACGCCTCTTATTGCTCCACATTACAAAAGTAATGTTCCTCTTAGAAATTTTTTAGAAAATGGTGTAAACATTTCTTCATTATGACACAAATTTTGACAGTAACGCTTTTCTATAAGGTTGGTTTTTCTTTTTCAATCTGACTTGAACATAGGGCTGTAGTCATGAATATCTTCTGGTCGATAACCGGCCTTGTAGATGATTATTTCGTCTTCTAGCTTTCGTATTTTTTTGTTCAGTCTCTGGTTATTCAGCAGCAAGCCGATTGACATGCCAACACATAGTCCCAGCACAAATATACTCAGTATAAAAAACACTAAAATAATCATCTATTGCTCTTCTTTACAATTCGAAAACTTTCGCCGACGCAATCTCAAAGTCAAACTGGTACGTGCGTACTTCGTTGCCTTTTTCAAGGGTCAACATGAGCCCATACAATTCCTGCCCCGCCAAAGACTCTACCGCGGCTTTGAACTTTTCATAATCCTGTCGGGGGGCACGGGTGTAGTGCTTGTCCATAATCCGCTGCTGAACCCAACCGCCTGAACTGTACTGTGTAGGTGAATCATATTTCACATAAGATGAAGGAGCAATTTTGTCTTCAATTAAGGTACCCGGAGGCAGCACTGAATTGGGCATAAAATCCGTTGCTTCACTAAATTTGACGCCGTTGTGAAACACCTGCAAAGCCCGATGTTCATGAATAATGACGCTCTGATTCCACACCACGTGTAAGTTTTGTTGAGCCTGATTTAGCAATTGCACATAAACCCCATCAGAGCCGGGTAAAAAAGCAATTTCTAACCAATCGTCTTTATAACTGAGGCTTTTTGCTTCTGGTAGCGGCATGGCGTTATGGTTTACTTTTGCAGACTTGATGGCATAATCATAATCCGCCCGATAATGGTACATGCTGCTAGCACATCCTGCGAGGTGTCCCGCTAACCCCAAAGATAAAACACTATAAATAACTTTTTTCATCATCTGATTCCTTTTTTTGTTCTTACCGTGTTGTACAAAACTGTTTTCGGAATCAGGTATCAGTTCTCGATAAAAGGCGCAGGATTCTGGTCATAACGATGACGGGTGGGAATAGGCTCCACCTGTAAAGGTGGCCCTTCAAAAAGTGCGAGCTTTGCGGTATCTTCTAATGCCTGACGCAGTTGTTTGGCGGCGTGAATGCCCATGTCTCTGGGTACGCTAATACGATCCCGCAAATACCTCAGACCCACCGCCGTATTTATCGGCGGCACATAGTCTTCTCCGGTGAGTAAACCACTGAGCGCGCAGCGCAAGGCTTCATCAAAAGCTTCAGATTCACAAGGGTTGAGGGCTATCAGCGTCTTGTGATGACGGTGAACCCTGTAAACCGCCTCCGCAGCAGCGGTTTCTGGTGTGGGCGTTGAGGTATCGGGTACCTCCTGCCACGGGCCGTGATCCACCAGCTGCTGTGCCTGAAGCTGTTCGGGGGTGCCGCTGGCATAGCATCCGCCCATCTGGGGCGGTAAGTCGTGGGCGTGGGTGTGGATATCGCTCTGGGTGCCCCGGTAGGTGGACTCTGTTTCTAAGGCCTTGAACCAGCGGTCAATCACCGGGTGACGTTCTCTCAGAGCATAGCCTTTGTAATAAAACAAGCTGCTCTGCATACGTTCTAAGTAGGGCACAAACACCAGATCTACGGTACTTAACGAATCAAAGAAAAAGGAAGAATCACTCTCCTGTAGCGCCGATTCCACTTGCCGGGCCGTGTCCACAAACTGCTGCTGAGCGTGCTGAGACTGAGCAGCACTCAGCGGGCGACAGAGCCACTGACACCAGGCGCGAAACAACTGGCGTTCCAACTGACGATACCGCAAAGCCTGAGGCGCGTTCATGGAAACACCCAGGCTCCCGTACTCCTGTTCAAGCGCGCTGAGAATGTCATCGCTTTCGGTAATGATTTGCCCCTTGAGCCTGAGAGCCGGCAGCATACCCGAAGGCACCTCGCGGGTGTACCAACTTTCTTTTTTGCCGTAGCAAAACATGGTCACT
>CAYFGW010000035.1:0-24800 GCA_964342365.1 uncultured Candidatus Sericytochromatia bacterium
AAAATCTGTGTTGGGAATTTTGACTGTAATGGTAGAAAAACCAAATTCCACCAGGGCCGTCAAATTTCCGTCGGCATCCACAGAAAAATCCCCGGGGCGTGAAGAAGTCCACTCCAGAGGAACCTCTATGGGGATCACATTGCCCTGTGCATCCAATAACTCCACCGGAAAACGGGTTTGCTCACCCTTGCGATCCAGAAAGCGGTCTAAATTACCAAATTGAATGCGGTTGAGATTGTCTGGCAACGTCAATGCAGCACCGCCGGTGCCTGGGTTATCCGAACCCGGCTGCTCCAGTGCATTAGGAGTACCAGAAGGCGAGGATTCCGGGTTAACGCCAGCAGGTGGAACCGGTGTTTCAGCAGAACCGTTTCCGGGGGATATTTCTGGATTGCCTGAAGGGGGGGGAGCAGGACTGGCAGAGGCTCCCACGGCGGGAGATCCTGGTGAAGCCGGGGCGTTGGCCCGTGGGCAGGCGGTAAGTAAGCTCAGTGCCATGGCGATAAAAACAGGTGTATATGTGGTGCTCATCATTAATGATAGCCTCCGTTACTAATATTTAGATTAATCGATGGAACGGTAGCTGCAATGCTATTGCTGGTTTGTGCGCCCGTGACCACGGTCATGGCCACATCACCAGGGGTATTTATACTGGCTGGCACGGTCACCGTCAGCTGGGTAGCTGAGGCCGTGGCAGCAGCAACGGCTGTGGTTCCAAAGCGAATGCTGTTATTGCCCGGTGTGGGATCAAAATTGGTGCCTGTAATGGTCAGAGTGTCTCCGGGGACCAGAACGGCCTTGCCGCCCACAGCCCCTGTGGTGGTGCTGACCGCGTTGATTCTGGGCAAGATGTTAAAATTCGACGCGGCACTGGTTTGATTGCCCACCCGAACCGTGGCGTTGGCCACCTTGGCAGGGGTTTCAGGAACCGTAAAGGTCAGTGCGGTACTGGAGGCCGTGCCTACATTGACATCTAAGGTGCCCAATCTGAGGG
Source organism: uncultured Candidatus Sericytochromatia bacterium (assembly GCA_964342365.1). Classification (GTDB taxonomy): domain Bacteria; phylum Cyanobacteriota; class Sericytochromatia; order UBA7694; family UBA7694; genus CAXRDE01. The sequence continues at coordinate 995 of CAYFGW010000035.1, forward strand.
TGTTGTTGGCCGGAGCACCTGCTGAAAAACCTTTGCCATTCAGCGTGATGGTATTTCCCGTGGAACCGGTGGCTGCCGGGGTGATGCTGGTGATTTTTGGCACGCTTTCAAAGGTGCGATTCACCGTATTCTGGCCCGCCACGGTCACATTTAAATTCATGCTGCCCGCTACATTGGGCACCACTACCGTTATGGAAGTACCTGCAGTATTCACGGACGTTGAGTTGGCGGTTACCGTTCCAAAACGAATCTGATTGTTGCCATTGGTCTGGCTGAATCCTGACCCGGTCAGGGTGAGTACGGTGTCGGGGGTGGCTGCGGGAACCGCCAGCGCATTAAGGACGGGAATCACGTTAAAGCCGTTGCCCGCACTGGTCTGGTTGCCCACTTGTACCGTAATCGATTGCGCTCCCGCAATTTCTGTGGGAACGGTCACCGTGAGTACTGTGCCAGCGCCATTGACGCTTACATCTCCGCCGGGAACAACTTTACTGCCGAACCTCACAGTGTTCTGGCTGGCGGTGGTACTAAAACCGGTGCCTGTCAGTGTCATGCTGGAGCCAATGGTGGCAACCGCAGTGGACAATGTGTTTACTACGGGCAGGACTTCAAAATTATCGCCGCCGCTGGTTTGTGAACCCACCTGTACGGTGACGGACTGGGTTCCAGAAATACCGGCGGGTACATCCACGACCATTGAGGTGCCCTGCGTGTTAACGCTGACCACATTGGCGGTGGTGGTACCAAATCTCACGGTATTATTGGCGGTATTGGTGCTAAAGCCTGTGCCCGTAATCGTCACCTGAGAAGCAATGGCCCCGGAGGTGGGAGAGAGATTATTGACCACCACGGGAACGGGGGTCGCGGCAATGGTGACACCGCTGGTGCTGCCTTCGGTCAGCGTCAGGGGACTGGCGGCCACCACAAAGCTGTACTGGGTACTGTTGCTGGCTTCCGCGCCCACTTTGACTTTGAGGCCCGTGCCTTCGGCAATGCCGCTAATGCTGCTGCCTGTAGCAGCCACATTGGTGGCACGGCTGGAGGCGGCGTCCGTAATATCTACCTGTACCTTATCGGTGCCCACCAGGCCGGTGACTGTTAAATTCACGGTGGCCCCGACTTTACGATAATCGGCCGCATTCAGGGCCGCAGGTTGTTGGGCCCCCAGATCGGTAATCAGGTTGCTGACGTTCACCAGTGCCGGATGGGTAGTGTAGGTAAAGGGGCCTGTGCCCGCCACGCCGGTAACTTCAGCCATTTTGGTAACGAGATCTGCCAGATTAATGGCCCGTGCCCGATCTGCGTCAGCGGCAATCAGTCCCTTCATGGCAAGGGCTGTGGGAGTGGTTTGAAAATTGATTTTAGCGTCTGTGACATCGGTGGTGGCCGTATGGGAAATCACAGTGGCCAGTTCGGTCTGAACAATTTTGGTGCCCGTATTGTCTTCCACAAACATTTCTATGACAATCAGCTGATCGGGAACCACATCACTAAAATCCAGGCTCACAGCACCGTTGGCGGGGTAGTTTACTTTGCCACCCACGGCCCCATCGGGTGTATAGGTGTTTCCGTGGGAATCACTGACGGTGGCCACAATTTTGTCGGCATTGTCACCGGCCAGATCGAGTCCCTGGGTGCTGAATCCTCTTAATGCTGGTAACTGGACTTCTAAATGTACCTTACTGCTCTGCACCTTGATCTGACCTTCGGGTTTGGGATCAAGTTGTGGCAGAACGGGGCTTTTTTGAATGACCACGGGCAGGGTTGTTGCGGTTTCCGCGCTGGTGCTGATCACTGCGGATGCCGCTGCGTTGGGGGGAACTGTCGGGGCTTTAAGCTGAGTGATGGGGCTTTGACAAGCTGCTAGTAAAAGACTCAGGCTGATGGCTGGTAAGGAGCGTTTCATTATTGGTAACCTCCGCTAACGTTTAAGTTGATGCTGGGAACAATGGCCGTGAGGGCATTGCTGTCCCGGGTGTTGGTGGTGACGGAAATAGAAACGTCACCCGGTGTGCCCTGATTGCCGGGGACTCTGACCGTCAATTGGGTGGCACTTGCGGTCAGTGGCGTGGCGGCTGTGCCACCAAAGCTCACGCTATTGTTGCCCGGCGTGGGATCAAAATTGGTGCCCGTCAGGGTCAGGATTTCCTCGCGTATGAGTGCCGTTTTGCTGTCAACGACACCGGCTGAGGTGCTCAAAGCGGTCAGTCTGGGCAGAATGGCAAAATTGGCGGCGGCCACTGCGTCCGACGTCTGGGCACCCACCTGAACCGCGGCGTTGGCCGTGCCAGCGGGCACGTTGGGCACGGTGATTTGTAATTCAGTGGTACTATTGGCCGTGGGGGCGGCAATGGTGGTGCTGCCCAGGCGAATGGTGTTGTTACCGGAGGTGGTGTCAAAACCATTGCCCGTTAGGGTTAGGGTATCTCCACTGGAGCCGGTGGCGACCGAAAGACCTGTAATTCTGGGTTTAATGGCATAATTACTGCCGTCGCTGGCAGGACTATTCAGGTTCACCACGGTAATGGGCACCGTGCCAAAGACCCCGTCCGGTACGGTAACCGTCAGCTCCGTGGTCGAAGCCGTGTCTACCGTGGCGTTAACGCTGCCAAATCTCACCGTGTTGTTACCGGGGGTTGCATTAAAGTTAGTGCCGGTAATAATGACCTGAGAGGCAATTTCGCCAGCGCTGACGTTGATTCCGGTAATGGTGGGGCGCACCACCGTATAATCGAGGCCGGTGACGGTGTCGCCTGCGCCAATTTTGAGACTCACCGGTTGTGCTCCCAGAGCCAGACCATCAGGCACGGTGACCGTCAGCTCGGTGGCGGTGGCGTTGGTAACGGTGGCATCGGTGGTGCCAAATTTCACCAGATTATTGCCCGGTGTGGTGTTGAAGTTGGTACCGGTAATCACCGCGCTGGAACCGCTTACCCCGGTGGTGGGGTTAATGCCTGTCAGTGTGGCCGGGGGTGGTAAAATTGTCAGGTTTCCGGCATCGGTGGCCTGATCAGCGGTGACGGTGATTTCAAGACGTTGACCGATATACCCGTTGCCACTCAAACGCAGGGTCCAGGTGCCGGGCGGTAAGTTATTCACCGTCACCGCTCCGTCACTGGTAATGGTGACATCGTTACTCAACACGTCATCCACACTGGCGGTGATGTCCTGTCCGGTAATGTAACCGTTGAGTACAAAATTCAGACTGCCTGGAGTATAGACATATTGTGGCTTTTGAGCATCCAGTGCGCTGACATCACCGTTGTTAGTTTTAAGATCGGCAATCACCGCCTCAAAATTCAGCAGGGCCGGATGGTTCGCGAAGGTGTAATTGGGAAAGGTGCCTCCCAGACCGGTCACATTGTCAAAGAAGGTTTGCAAAGCCTCTAAATCCAGTTGATTGACCAGAAACTCATCGTTGAGGCTGGCCGCGCGCATGCGGTTGAGCAAACGTCCCACGGGAGACTGGCGGAATGAAAGTTCCACATTGGTATTGGCCTCGCTAAAGTTAAAGCCGCTCACCAGTTCAGAGCCCGCCAGTTCGTTGCCGTCCACATCGTAAAGCTTGATGGTAATCACCACATTGCCGTAGGGTACATTGTCAACGGTACCGCTAATCTGGCAATTATTGGCTGCAAAGCGGTGCGTCACCGGATCAGAGCCGTTGGCATACAGGGTGCCGTCAATACCGGGGCCGGTCACGGCGATACTGGCCGAAGCCACTTCGCCACAGCCAAAGGCCTGGGTTTTAAAGGATTGTGGGTCAGGGTAGGTGAAATTGACCTCAATCTGTTGATTGGGCAGGGCTTTCAGTTCACCAAAAGGCTCCGGTTTGGGAGTATAGCTGACCCTGGCTACCTCAGGTTGTGCGGGGGCTGTCACCGGGGCGAGTTTGCGTGCCGGGCGTGCTGCGGGTTGAGATTGTGGGACTGCCGGACGGGGGGGAGACTGTTGCTGCGGTACCTGACAGGAAACCATCAGACACAGACTCAGCGGCAATGTGAAGCGTTTCATAAGCGGGTGACCTTTCTTTACTCTTTTTTGTTTCATAGTTTTCTCCAGGAGATAAGGGTTAGAAGCTGATGGAATACGGTTAAGGAATAAATTCATAGGCCCCCGGTTCTGGGTTGCTCACGCGCGTATTGCCCAGGATATCTGTGGCGAGAACGCCATCCGTTCCTTGATCAATGACTTCTGTGGCGCCTGTTGTAATTCGTAAACCGTCATCAGCGCTGCGGGCGGTTCCATCAGTGCCAAGCGGGTTGGCGCTGTTGACAAAGGGATCCGTTGTCGCAGAAACGTTTCCTGCGGCCAAAGCCTGATGGGGGCGTGTTTGCCAGAATAGAGAATTTTGAAAAAGGGTTGTACCCCCAAAAGCGTTGCTAAATTCTTCATTCAGGCTGTCACTGGTATTGTTGGAAAAAGTACAGTGTGTATAGGTCAGCGTGGCATCTTGATTGTAACTCACGCCCCTTTGTTCGGCAGAGTTCCCCGAAAAGACGCAATTTTCAACGTTGAGCGTAGATCCAAGATTGTAAATTGCGCCACCAACGCCTGATGAAGATGCCCCAGGCGTTTCGGCACGGTTGTTTATGAAAGTCGCGTTTCGCACTGTGAAGGTTTCAGTACGCGCAGAGGACTGCAAATGAAGACCGCCTCCACCAGTTTCTGCCAGATTACTATCAAAAACCACGTTTTCAAAGGTTCCTTCGCCATTAAGTGAACGCAAGCCGCCTCCTGAGCCTGCTTGATTGCCGATAAAGCGAACATGGTTAAGGTTGAGCAGCGCGTCGCTATAAATTCCGCCCCCGCGTCCTCTTATGCCTGTACCCACTGTTCCGTGATTTTCTATCAAACTGACGTTTTCATAATTTGCGGCACCTAAATGTGCGGCTCCGCCCCCCCGGACCGCTGCGGTGTTGTGGGTCACTGTGGCATTTTTCAATGTCATGGTTCCGCCACTGGTATAGATACCCCCACCACTGGTGGATTCAGCACCTGAGGTTAATTCACTGTTTCCACCCTGAATAACCACACCATCTAAATAAGTGGTGCCAGAACTTTTTACAATAGTCCGGGCGTTTTCAGAAATATTGCTAAAAGGGAAAGAAGAATAATCGTCGTCATTATTGAAATCGCCACTCAGTATGGTGGGGTTGGCTAAAATATTACGTTGACTTACCTGAGTCTCTGAACCGCTAAAGCCACCGTATACATTCACGTTGGATTTCAGGGAAAACGCTGTGTTTCGATCGCTGGTGTGTGGCTTATAGGTGCCTGCGGCAATCCAGATTTCGTCCTGAGCGCCTGAAGCAGCTATGGCGACTTGTAAATCGGTATAGGCATTGGCCCAACTGGTACCATCGTTGCTTCCACTGGCGTTGTCGTTTACGTAAATTCGGCGAATGACGTTGAAACTACTACTGTTTTGACTGACAGCTCCTTTGGTCACCGTGATCGGACCATCTACAGCTGTAGATGGTACTGTGGCCGTGATGGTCGTATCGTTAACAACTGTATAAGTTGCATTTACACCGTTAAATGCCACCCCATTAGGAGCTGTTATACCGGTAAAGCCTGTACCGGAAATCGTTATGCTTGCGCCCGCCTGTCCTGAGGTAGGGTTAAGACTATTTACCTGCAAGGTGGGTGTGGCCACAACATTGAGCGTGGGGTTACTGCCCGCGACCAGATTTATGGTGGCCGGAAAGGCATAATTATAGGTTTGACCAGGTGCACCAAAGGGGCTCACCTTAACGCTCAAACCGTTACCGGGCGTGGCGGCAGTAATGCTGCTGGTGCCGTTGCCAAGATTAGTGCTGACTGCGGAAGCCGCATCGGTGATTTGCACCTGAATTCTGTCCCCGCCGCTGAGGCCGCTCACATTAAGGGGAATGGTGGCACCATTTTGACGGTAAGCGCTGGCGGTCAAAGCCCCCGGATTACTACCCACCAGATCTCCGGCCAGGGCTGTGGTATTGACCAGCGAGGGATGATTCTGGGAATACGTAAAATTGGGTGCCGTGCCACTGACGCCGGTAATACTGGCGGTTAAGCTATTTAAATTGTTCAAATTAATGGCCCGGGCTCTTGGCGCATTGCTGGCCAGCAGAGTTTTTAATGCTCTGGCAGCCACGGTGGTTTGAAAATTAATGCGGGTGGCCGGGGGAGCCGCAGTACCGGAATAGGCCAGTGCGGTGGCCAGTTGGGTTTGTGGGATGGGCGTAGTACCCACGCGGGCTTCCACTTCAGCGATGATTAAGGGGTTGGGCGTGACGTTGTTAAAGGTTAAATTAATCGTGCCGCCACCGTAGTTGACCGCGCCGTTGCCATCTGCACCCACGGGTGTGTAAGTTTTGCCGTGGGAATCCGTTAACGTGGCGTGCAGTTTGGTGGTGGCTCCGAGATCCAGCAATTGGGTTTTAAAATCGCCTTCCGGTTTGGGGTAAAGCGTCAGGCTCAGGGTCACCTGAGGACCATCAACGCTTACCTGACCGCTGGCAGCTGCTTCAGAGGGAGTTGCCACCCGCAGGTGCTGAACCACAGGTGCCGTTGCTTCCGATTGCCCGGTGGGCAGGGGCTGGGGCTGGCAGGCGGTGAAGACCGTCAGCGCCAGGGCCCACTTTAAAGAATCTTTCATGGTTTCTCCATACTCAATTTTTCTCGATGTTCATGTGTTTGATGCTTATATGCTTGATATTATTCAGGGAGCTTCATAGGCCCCGGGTTCCGGATTGCCGGAACGATTCTGGCCACGGATATCTGTGGCAGGAACATCGGCTCCTGAGATCCCCTGATTGATAATCGTGCCGGGCGATCCCGAAATTCGCAGTCCGTCGTCGTTGGACTGGGCTCTGCCGTCAGCACCCAGAGGGTTGACCAGATTGACAAAGGGATCGCTGCCCGCCGTCACATTGCCTTGCCCGCCGGGTACGGTAAAGTTCTCCAGAGGGGTATCCCAGAGCAGCCCGTTTTTCATGTTCAGGGTACCGCTGTCCGTAAAAATCCCCGATGTGTTGTTGTTCAGGTTTTTATTATTGCCAAAGCTGGCGTTCGTCAGGCTCAGCGTACAGCCGCCGTCGACGAATAAAGCAGCCCCTCTGACGGTGGGACCATTGCCAAAGTTATTGGCAAACACGGCGTTTTTCATGGTGGCTATACCGTTGCCAAAACACGCAAAACCGCCGCCCAACACGCTGTCGGTGGAGCCGTTATTGATAAAGGTCATATTTTCGTAAGAGATATTCGTATTGGAGTTTTGTAGCAATCCAGCTCCAAAGGGCGTACCGGCTGTAACGGTTCGGGTAATATTACTGTCAAACACGGTATTCGAAATCGTGGCCCGGGTGTTGCTACTGACGTTGAGGCCGCCTCCGTTATTGCCCACGTTGTGTTTGAAAACCAGATTGTTTAAAATGATCAGATCAGCTGGGTGAAAGGCCTGTCTGAACAAAAGCAACGCCCGACCTCTGGCCTGTGTGCCCTGAGTGGAACCTTCAAAGGTAAATCCGTCAATGGTGCTGTTATAACTCGCGCCCATGAGCGGGCCGGCATTGTCTCCGACATTGGCAAAGGGCTGAACGGTGTAGTCATCATTGTCGTTCATATCCCCGCTAATCAAGCTCAAATTGGCCGCCGGATTGCGGGCGCCCAGACTGGTTTCATTGCCCACAAAACCGCCGTATAAACTCACTGAGGGGGGAACCGTCATCGAGGTGCTGGTGTCCACGGGTTTATAGGTGCCAGCGGCGACCCAGATTTGATCCCAATCTTCAAAATTGGTGAGTGCTGCGTGCAATTGGGTATGGGCATTGGCCCAGCTGCTGCCGTTATTTGCCCCTACCGCAGAATCATCCACGTAGACAATCCGGGTGACGTCAAAGTCCACATTGCTGGTTGTGCTGCCTCCGTTTATAACGGTAATAGGGCCGTCGGTGGCACCAGCAGGCACGGTGGCGGTAATCTGGGTGGCGCTATTGACCGTGAACGTGGCGTTGGTGCCATTAAAGCGCACCGCACTGGCTCCGTTAAATCCAGAGCCTGTAATCACAATATTGTCTCCGGGCAGGCCGTGATTGGGAGCAAAGGTGGTAATCGAAAAGGCGGGCACTTCATATTCGTAAGCCCCCGGCTCCCGCCTGCTGCCCTCGGTGGCGATTCCCAGAATATCTGTAGCGGGCACCTGAGCGCCGGTAACGCCCTGATCAATGAGGGCACTCGCCACGGGTTTGAGCCCATCATCGGCGGTAAACCACTTATTGTCGGGGCCGTCGGGGTCAAGGTCATTGACAAAGGGATTGGTGGACGCCGTGAAATTGCCCTGGGCGTTATCGACTGTCTGGGCCCGGTTACTGGCATTCCAGAACAGAGAGTTGGTTAAGGTTGTGCTGGTGCCGTTATCGTTCCAGATGCCCGAGGCGGACACGGCGGTGTTATTGGCAAAGACCCCGTTGATCACGGTGATATTGGCTCCGGAGGTATTAAGAATAGCGCCCCCGGCACTGGTAGCGGCATTCTCTGTGAAGACCACATTGCGCAAGGTGGGTGTTGCTGAGGAGCCGTTGATCATTCCGCCCCCGGAACCGCCCACGCGATTGCGATAGAAAATCACGTTTTCTATCAGGGCTGAATTGCCGAAGTTTCTCATGCCAATTCGGCCATAGGCCAGCAGGGTGTTTCTAATGGTGGGTGACACTGAATTATTGTCTACCCCCGCCGTGCTCGCTCCGTGAATTTGGACCCCGTCCAGCAAGGCATTGTCGGCACCAGTGACCACGTTTGTGGTATTGCTACCGTTGCGCACGGCCGGATTGACGCTATAATCATCATCGTCACCCAGATCACCACTTAAAATCACGATGTTATTGGCAAAATCTCGCTGGCTTAACAAGGTTTCGCTACCGTCAAAACCGCCGTAAATATTAACGTTTTCTTTCATGGCAAAAGAGACGCTGGTGTCTGAAGCGTGGGCTTTATACGTACCGGCGGCAATCCAGATTTCCTCATTGGCCTGAGCCGCAGCAAGTGCGGTTTGTAAATCGGTATAGGCATTGGCCCAGCTGGTACCGTCATTGCTGCCCGTGGCACTGGCGCGAACGTGTAAGCGTCGGAAGACGTTAAAACTGGGCCCGGTGGCCGTACCGCCGTTAACCACGGTAATGACGCCATCCGTGGCCGAAGGGGGGACAAATGCGGTAATTTGGTTATCGTTATTGACCGTAAAACTGGCTGCGTTAACCCCGTTAAAGCGGACTGCTGTGGCACCGGTAAAGCCGTTGCCGGTAATCGTCACCTGAGTACCCGGCCCACCCTGAGTGGGGCTGGCATTGCCGATGTTAAAGGTGGGGGCGGCTGTCACCGTGAGGTTGGTGGTGCCGTTTTCAGTCACGCTAAAGGGGGCGGAGTTAATGGTGTAATTATAGGTCAAACCTGGAGAACCAAAGGCCGAAGCCAGTAGATTGATTCCCGCTCCGGGCGTGGCGTTACTGATAGTATGGGTGCCGTTGCCAAGATTGCTAACGACGGCCGAGGCGGCATCCGTGGCCTGAAGCTGAATTTTGTCGGTCCCCTGAAGGCCGCTGACATTCACGGAGAGGGTACCACCGTTTTGACGGTAGGTGTTGGCATTGCCCACCAGCGAAGCGGGTTCATTCCCCACTAAATCGTTGGCCAGTAAGGCAATATTTACCAGACTGGGGTGGTTCTGAGCATAGGTTAAATTGGGAGCTGTACCACTGACGCCGGTAATGGCGGCGGTCAAGGTGTTGAGATCATCCAGGCTAAGGGCCCGGGCACGGTCTGAATTGGCGGGGTTGCCGGGATTGGTGCCTATGAGGTATTTCAGCGCTCTGGCGGCAACCGTGGTCTGGAAATTAATGCTCGTGGCCGGGGGAGCAGCGGTGCCAGAATAGCTCAGGGCCGTGGCCAGTTGAGTTTGTGGAATCGCTGTGGTACCCACACGGGCTTCTACCTCGGCAATGATGAGGGGATTGGGAGTCACGTTATTAAAGGTTAAATTAATCGTGCCGCCACCGTAGTTGACCGCACCGTTGCCGTCTGCCCCTACCGGTGTATAAGTTTTGCCGTGGGAGTCGGTTAACGTGGCGTGCAGTTTGTTGGTGGCTCCGAGATCCAATAACTGGGTTTTAAAATTGCTTTCTGGTTTGGGGTAGAGATTGAGCGTGAGCGTCACCTGCTGTGCTTTTACATTGACCTGTCCGATGGCGGAGCGTTTTTCCACGCCGGGGTAATGCCTGCGGGGGGCCGGGGTTTTCGATATGGACTTTACCGTTGTTTCAGGCAGGACTTTGAGACTTGTGGCCGGCGCTGTCGCTTTGGGCGAAGTGGGGTTGAGGCCCGGTTGGCAGGCCACAAGTAGGATAGCGAGTGCATAAACAGATTTTTTCATCTCAACTCCAGTTAGACTTAACAATTCATCCGCGCACTATAAAGAGTAAAAGGGGAGAAGGCAAGCGAAAGTGAAAAAAAATGCCAAAAAAAGCATTTTGTGATAATTTAATGACAATTAAGCGCTTTGCGTTTTATGCTGAAGGCTCTATGATCAGGCGGTAGCCTTTGCCATAAACGCTTTCAATGCGCACGGAGTCGGGCAGTAGATGGCGCAATTGCACCACCAGATTGTCAATTTGCCTGCCGTGAGCAGAGGTTTTTCCAGCCCACACCACGCGGTATAAATGCTGGCGGGTAAAGATTTTTTCGGGATGACGGCTCAGGTACTCCCATAGTAAAAAAGCACGCTGACCGGGATCATATTCACCTTCGGGGCCCTGTACCCGACCGCTGGCGTGGTCAAAAACATAATCACCGTGTTGCATATCGCCCCGGGACGGGCTGTGAAACCGGCTTGCCCGTTGCAGCAAGCGTCGGAGTGCCAGACATTCTGCTTCCAGGTGCTCCAATGAAAAAGGCAACATCAATACACGATCCGCCTGGCTGAGCACTTCTAATTGCTCCTCCTGGCTTTGATGAGACAGCAAAACCACCACACCCACCAGCGGATTGAGTTTTTGTAACGCTCCAATATAGCTGAGTTTGTTCAGGGTTTCACGGTTCACAATCAGTATGCTAATGCGGTCTTCGTGCTGTTTTAAGGCTTTGCGTAATCCGCGATAATGTTCCACCCGTTGGACCTGATGGCGGGCCTTTAAAAACAGAGCGATGGATTCCCGTGAGAGGGGATCGGGTTCCCAGAGCCAGATCTTCATAGAGGCCTACGTGTGCCTCAGGGTAAAGGCAAAAACATTTTCACCCTTGCGGTTGCAATATCCGCGCAATTCACTTTGCAAAAGCGCCAGCAAACTGCGCGTGACCATCAATCCCAGTCCACCTTTTTGACCCTTTGCCAGGGCTTCCATTTCTCCTTCGCTGACGTTTCCGTCGGTGCGCACTTCCCACAAAGAACCCTCTGGTACGGCTTTCACCTGGAGCATGACCTGACCCGTGGTGTGTTTTAAGGCGTTGTTTATTAACTGAAAGAGGATGCGCTGTAACAGTTCGGGATCGCTAAACCCTTCCTGTTTCCCACCTCGCAGAGTGACACGGTGCCATGAATGATCAAAGTGCCTGGACAGGCTCTGAAAAATAGCCCGAAAAGCAAAACGACGCATATGCACATTGTCTAAACTCAGACGGTAGCGGGCCCACTCCATGGTGGCCTGAAAGTCTCGGGTCAGGGTCTGTATCAGATCCTGCTCCTGGGCGTGTTCCTCTGAGGAATAGTGTTGTAAATGACTCAGGGTCTGGAGGCCTTTGCCCAGACTTCGGGTCAGGTGTTGAATGAGTTGTTCCTGGCTTTGGCTGAGTAACGTCAGCGTTTCTCTTTGAGCATAGCGCTGTACGGCATTTTCCAGGCGGGCCAGCAGCTCCACGTGGTTCAAGGGTTTGCGTAAATAATCGCTGGCTCCGGCATTCAAAGCGGCTTGCAAATGCTCCGGTGAGAGCATGCGGCCCGTACACAAAAGCAAGGGACCTTTAAAACCACTGTTTCGCAAACCTTTAATAAGCTCTAATCCCGAACGTTCCGGCAGTTGCCAGTCGGTAATCACAGCGTCAATCCACTGACGACCTAAAATGCGCTCCGCTTGTTCAGCGCTACGAGCCTGAAAGAGCGAACGGTTTTCGTGTTCAAGCCAGGACACCATTTCTGACAGTTGCGCAATGTCATCGTCAACAATCAGGATCCGCAAGGAGCTGGTGAATAAGTTCTCGATATTTTGTTTCATCCACTTCTCGTATGGCTATGTTCAGGGCTTCAGCCCAGGTTTGAATCAGAATATCAGAATGGGCGGCCACCTGGCGCAACAGGGGGAGAATCTGGGAAATTTCGTACACTTCATACTGCTGTAGTTGCTCAATATGAGGGCGTAAGCGCTCTTTCTGGGACTGCGTTAGCGGAGCGAGTGACGTGCGCTGTAATTCGTGAGCGGGGAAGTGTAAGTACACCCCTGAAATAGGCGGCTCAGGAAAGGAAAGCTCTCCGTCATGGGCCATAAGCACCTGCTTGCAAAAGTACAGCCCCAGTCCCGTAGAGCCTCCGTCGGGGGCAAAACTTACCCCTTTTTGCAAGACTTTTTCTTGTAAGTCAGCAGGAATCCCCTTTCCTTCATCCTGGATGAGTAAGGTGTAAATATCCTTTTCGAGGGTGGCAGATAAGGTAACCTCACTGCCCACAGGACTGTGGCGTAAGGCATTTTGCAGCACGTTTTGTAAAACCCGCTCCACTAGCGGTCCGTCAATATTAAGGGTGACTGAGGAGTCCAATAAATTGGCCAGCGTAATTTGTCGGGTGTTGGCCCAGGGTTGTAACCATTGCACCCCCCGCTCCGCCATGTGTTGCATATTTTGGGGGCTACGCTCTAGCATTAAGCGGCTGGCATCCGTATGCTGGGATTTGACCAGTTGCTCAATCAGGGTCTTTACGCGCTGTCCGGCCACCTGAGTGTCTTCTGTATTTGGAGCGGTGAGCAACACATTGAGCGGCGTTTTGAGATCGTGTAACAGCATATCCATCATTTCTTCTTTGAAGTGGGCCATTTGTTCTAGCTCCAGGTTTTTTTCTTCCACCTCTTGCGTGCGGCGAGACACCAGCTGTTCCAGATTCTGGTTTATGCTCATTAACTCCTGCTGATAATGCAGATTATTACGATAATTGGTCTGAAGTCGCCAGGCCAAAAAACCGCTCTGGGTCAAAGCAAAAGACAGAAAACCGTAGCGCCCGTAAAACCCGTTGCCAAGCCATCCGAGAGCGTTTAGCATATCGTTGACAATGGTGATGGCATAAATGCTCAGACTGATCAAAAAGGGGCGAATGGCTCGCTCTCGATAATTGTTGAGTAAAACGCCAAAAGCATACAGGGTGGCCACGAGCAAAAACAGGAACCACAGATACAGCAAGGGCGTATGCCAACGACCCGGAAGCACAACGGTTACCATAAACCCTGTAGAAACTCCTGTGAAGAGTTGAGCAGTACGACGAGATATAAACTGGGCAGATAAATAATGCCCGTACCAAAAAAAGCAGGGAATCAGGCTGTAAAGTGCGATGCGAATCCCGCGAATGCTCCATTCCAGAGGAATATCTCCGAAAAGGTGCTCCAGATTATGCATACGAAAAAACTCCATATACACCACCAGACCCACGTAGAGTAAGCCGAACCAGAGCACGGTTTTATCCTGGCGAAAGGCCACAAATAAGACAAAATGAAAAAACGCGATAAAGAAAAACGCACCAAAAAAAGCATTGAACTCCAGGCTCTGGCGGTAGCGTTGCTGACGAATGATCTCTGTGTAGCCCAGATATAAAGGGCTTACCAGGCCGCTCCAGTGTAAAGTGTTGTTTTCCACTTCCAGACGGATTTTCAGGCGCTGTGATGAATTTTTAAAAGCGTCGAACTGGGTAATGCGCGACGTACTTTGCGGATAGGTGCCGTTATAACCGACGAGCTGATTATTGGCGTACAAACGGAAGCGATTGCCTGCAACCATTTCGCAATCAAACAACAGGTTTTTTCCCACGCTGTCCGCGGGCAATTGCAGTTCAAGACGGTAAACGCCTTTTCCCATGACGGGCAGCAAACGTCCGTAGGTCTTTTCCCAGCGCACGGGAGGGGTAATGCGGTGTTCGCTTCCATCGGGTCCCGTAAAATGCCAGGGAACGTTGAGGGGGAGTCCTTCACGTAAATCTTCAGGAGAAATGATGGACACGGGAACGGAGCTTGTTTGTGCGTGGGCACAACAACTCATATAAAAGTAAAGGATGAGACACAGACTTGCTGCAAAAAAGCGATGCATAAGGCATTCCTTGCTGTTTTGTATATGAATCGTTAAGTCTATGCGTTTTTTATTTTAGCACGTCTCGACGCCGGGCCTGTAACCATTGCATCAGGTCTTTGTTGCACAAATAGCGCCGCTGAGCATTGCCGCTGAGTTCCCGTCCTGGCCCTGCCGGTCCCTCACTTCTGAGACTGGCAAACAAAGAAAGCCTGCTACTTTTATAGTCCAGGTGCAAATACTCAGGAGATGGACCTACCCAGCCCGGATCCACCGTGTTTTTACAGGCAATCGGTTCAGAAAGCAGTTTGGCGAGGGTTTCATAACTGTCCGTTTTTAGGGTGGCTTTTCCCGAACGGTGGGTGCTGTCATCAGTCACCATTTGCTCGTGGTATTCCACCTTCAGGGTTTTCAGGCGGTGATTGGGCCACACTTTAAGAGAAAACGCCTTTTGATACTGTGGCGGAAGTTCGGCTTTGGCAGGCGGAATCAGATGCCAGGCGTAGTGGGCGCTAAATTCATCATGATCCCAGCGCAGGTGGTATTCCAGACTCTTCAGTTCTGAAAAGGCGCCGGGATTGTCGCTTTTAAAGGCGCCAGCCCTAACAGGGGAACGGGTCTGAGCTCCCAATCCCAGTATGAGAACGGCCAGAGAAAGCATGGATGTTATTTTGAAAATTTTTCGCATTAATCAGGAGTATACCGGATTTTTGCAGGATTTTTAAGCCCCACCCGGCGCTTTTTTTACGGGCTTTTGCTTATGCTAATACTAAAGGATGGCAAAATATGCAAAATACTCAAACAGGAAAACGTGGCGTGTTGAGCCTCATGGTTTTTTTCAGCGTGCTATTTACCACTCAGTTAGTGACCGCTGAGTTCGGCGGTTCAGATGCGCATGCCGACTACATGCAGCAGCCGGTGCAGGAACTGGTGGATGATGGCGATTATGTTTATGATCTGCCGCGAGAAACCGATTACTCTATTGATGAAACCCCTCAGTATCCGCCACCGGACACCGAAGACCTTATGGACGCTAATGATGCGGAAGTGACCACGCCGATTGCTTCCTTTTTGTTCTGGGGCATGATGGCCGTTTTCGCCGTGGGTATTTCTCTTTATCTACTGGCCCGCTACGGGGGAATCTCTAAACAGCAGGCTTAGAAGACAGCGCCACCAACAGGTATCAGACGTTATACTGGTGCAAATCTTCCAGGAGCCTTCTTATGTCATCATCCCCCCGCGTTTTTATTTCCGGAGCCAGTAAGGGCATTGGTTTAGCCACCGCTGCCCGTTTTTTGCAGGCAGGTTACGCCGTTGCTATTTCTGCCAGTACCGATCAAAGTCTGGCTCAGGCCAAATCACAATACCCTGAACTACACACGTTTAAAGCAGATATGTCCGAGAAGGCCGAAGTGCAGGCGCTGGGCAAATGGCTCAACGAAGAATTTGGAACCCTTGATGTATTGGTGAACAACGTGGGGCGCTTTATTCCCGGTGAAATTCACAAAGAGAGCGATCAGGCTTTTGAAGACATGATGCACACCAATCTCTTCAGTAATTACTATCTCACTAAAGCCGTGCTGCCCCACATGATGACTCAAAAAAAAGGGGACGTCTTCAATATTTGTAGTACTGCTAGCATTATGGCTTATCCCAATGGGGGCTCTTACTGCATTTCTAAATTTGCTCTTCTGGGTTTTTCAAAGGTGCTCCGCGAGGAAATGAAAAATTACAATATTCGCGTGGTGTCTGTGCTCCCCGGAGCTACGCTCACTGCTTCGTGGGACGGCGTGGACTTGCCCGAAGAACGTTTTATGCCTCCTGAAGACATCGCTACTGCCATCTGGGAAACTCACCAGCTGAGTCGCCGTACGGTGGTTGAAGAAATTTTGCTGCGCCCCATGCAAGGAGATCTTGACTAATGTCCCGTTTATTTACGCTGGAATTGTCCAAAGAAGATATGAAGTTTTCAGCGGGCCACTTCACTATTTTTTCGGCCACAGAGCGGGAGCGCTTACACGGGCATAATTTTGCTGTACAGGTGCACATTACGGCCCGCATGCAGGGCAACGGTATGGGGTTTGACTACGGCGTCTATAAAAAGCGCATTCGAGAATTATGCGATACCTGGGACGAATACTTTATTTTGCCGGAAAAGTCTCCTTATTTAACCCTTGAAGAGGAGGGGGATTATCTTTATGCCCATTTTAACGGAGAGCGGATTCCCTTTTTACGCTCGGATGTGCTGGTGTTGCCCATTGAAAACGCGACTGTCGAGGCTTTTTCTTTTTTGCTATTGGAAAAACTGACCGCTGACTCTGAGGAACTGGAGCGTTTCCAGATTGAAGGGGTAACGGTCAAGGTGTTTTCAGGGCCGGGGCAGTGTGGGGTAGCGCACTGGGTTGCGTAAGGCCCTTGGGTATTAAGTAGGTGTTTTTTAGGGTGTGCATGTGCCATGTGTTATGCTTGAGTGTTCACACTATCAAATACCAACAAATACTATTAAGGGGAATTTATGACCGCGCCAACGCCGTCTCAGAACATACATCACAAAAACCAAAAAGGAAAGCTAGCGCTGCTGGGGTACAGTATCGAAACCATGGAAGCGGCCCAGAAACTGGGCTATGACTTTGTGAACGTGGTGCCGGAAGCTTTTGTTTCTGGCTTACAAAAAGAAGGGTTGACCGCAATTCCCTGGGACTTTGAAAAGTTCTCCGAAGATTCCTATAAGCTTTATGATGCTCTGGCTCAGCACAATGTGCGCCGGGCGGTGCCTCTATTTGAAGAAACGGTGGAGTGGGCGGGCATGCTCAATTCTCGCTTCAGCGATAATCCCCGACTCTTTAACAAATTTTTGCTGTTCAGAGACAAGGCCATGATGAAGCGCAAGGCGCAGATGAACGGTATTCGTGTGGGGGTCTTTGAGGAATTGGACAATAAAGCACAGGCGGCGCGCTTTTTAGAGCGCATTCAGGAGGTGCTAGAAACCGATGATGAAGCCAAACCTTCCCCCATCCACTTAAAACCCACCCGTGCAGCGGGTAGCGTGGGGCACGTGGCGGTTAAGGCCGTGGAAGAAATCGAAAGGTTAGACGATAGTCTCTTTCCCTGTATGGCTGAAAGTCATCTGGACGGTCAGGAGTTTTCTGTAGAAGCTTTTATTCATAACGGCCAGATTTACTTTATGAACATCAATCAATACGTGCGTCTGGGGTACAGCCAATTTTTGCCACCAGAGCCCTATCTGGAATCCCAGCGTACCAAAATTCGCCAGGCGGTAGAAAAACTGGTCAAAGCCTTTGATATCCAATATGGAGTCATCCACCCGGAATATTTTATTGATGCAGAAGGCGAACTCAACTTTGGAGAGGTGGCGGCCCGTGTGCCCGGAGGCAGTATTTTTGAGCTGATTCAGCGTGCCTACGGTTTTGACCCTTACGCCGGACTGTTATTAAGTGCTGATCCAGAATCTACCCCTGAAGAGTTGCGGGCGTTTTTCCCGGATGAAACCGCGCCCCTGGGCCATGCGGGCAATTTGCTGGTGTACCCCAAAAAGAAGCGGGTGACTACACTGGATATTCCCGATGAACTCATTGCCCACCCCTACTTTGAGAAACACAGTATGTTTGAGCCCGTAACCCCCAAAGTGGCTGAGCGGGCGGGATTTGGTAATCACTACGGTACCATTTTCTTTTTTGGTGAAGATGCTGAAAAGATGAGCGAAGATATTTCCCACTTTGAAAAGATGGAGTTTTACGTATGAGCACGACAGTTAGCCAGGACAAACTTTTACCCACTCTCATTAAGCGCTTTGATGAAGCGTTAGATACGCTGAGTGAAGCCAAGCCCTTTGCCAAAGCCCGGTATCAGACCCAGGCCTTTCGTCTGGCCACGGATCTGATGGAGCGCCCCGGAGGGTTGCAGCATCTGTACGAACGCTCGGCTCTTTTTGACGAGGTGGGTCTGTTTTATGGAGGCCCCTGGGAAGATCCCACCAAACTGTTGCCCATTCTGGTCAGTGCCGGCTTAAAAGGTGAAGCGCTCTACCCCACCTTAGAAGCCCTGAGTGAACTGCGTATGCTGGCCATTGCAGAAGGCAAGTATACCCATGAAACCCTTTCACAAGCAGAGGCCCAGGATTTTTTGAAAAATGTGATGGCTCTGAATCTGGACTTTTTGTTCCCTGAAGAGACCGAAGATAGTCGTTTGCGTCCCGGCATTTACAAGCGAGGGAATGCTCTGTTTGCTTTACTCAAAGATAAGTTATCTCTGGCAGGCTTACAAAATGAGCTGTTGGAAGAGATTGAGTTCTTGCTGGCTCAGCGCCCGATTCAAAATCATCGCTTACTCAAACTCATGGCTTATGTAAACAAATTGCCCGAAGACAACCTCCAGGGCACCACGGGTGACAAGCTCAGACGTTATGACACCTATCTACACGGCCCCGGGCCCGTGAGTCGGGAAGTAGAGGGGAATGTGGCCGCCTACCGCCAGCGTTTGAAAGCCATGCCTGAAGCAGAACTCAACGCCGAAATTGAAGCCTTTTCTGAAGGGCTGCTGGCCACGGGGGTGGGAACGCCCTGCCATGCGGTACTTTTGCGCTATTTAATGCGGACAGCACCTGAGCGTCTGCCGGAAGCCATGGGCATGGATGCGGTGGGCGTTGCGGTGTTTGAAGAACATCGCACGGTGGCCTTACAATTGTTGAAAGTTGCGATTTTTCCCGCCACCGCTGCCGCAATTTATGGCTATACGCGGGTCATTCACCGGGGACTGCTGGGCCGTTCTGAAGTGGCCAATGCACTGATTCATCTGGTGGAGCTTGATCTTTCTCCTGAGGCGCGGGAGCTCATGCTGTCTTCTCAGGACGAGCAAGCGGGACTTACTCCCAACGCTTTGCTCCTGGCGGGTACTTTGCAGGTGCTGGGGCAGCCTCTGGGTATTGGTCAGGGTAACAATCCCACTTGTCAGGCGGCGCGAGGCATTAGTCTCTGGGCGCAGCACGCGCCGGGCTATCTCTTGCAAATTATTACCACTGCCGCCCGCAACAACGTGGTGGAAATGGATTTTGAAGGTACCCGACTGCGTTCGGACTTGCTAAACGGTGGCGTGGCCAGTGGTCAGTACGATTCTTCGCTAGACCCGGTGTCCATGCTCATCGTGCCCCATTTAGATCGTCTTTATGATGAAATGATGCGTCAGGCGGGCCTGCGGGGAGAAGACCAGCACAAATGGGTGAATCCCGCTTTTTACGGTCGCTGGGTTTTCCGTGGGTTTGCCAGTGTTTACGATGTCATGAGCAATAGCATTAAAGATTACAAAGCCTTTGCGCGGCGTTTCTTTGCCACCCATCACCCTGAGTATAACGAAGGTTCTCCACTCATTTACCCCAATCCTGTGGGTATTTACGTCACCGACGTTCACGGTAATTTACTGGGGCTGCATGCGGTGTCTATTCAACGTATTGAATTGGATCCCGAAGGCGCGCTGCGGGTATATTTCTTTAACCCCAATAATGAAGGACGTCAGCGCTGGGGCAATGCCGTGGAAACTTCGGTTTCTGGCTACGGTGAGCAGGAAGGGGAGTCTTCTTTGCCCTTTGAGCATTTTGCTTCGCGGCTGTATGCTTTTCACTATAATCCTTTTGAAGAGGGAGAAGCCTACGCCGTTCCCGCTCAGGTGATAGATCGTTTAGAAACCATGGCACGAGAGAGCTGGGGGAAATCCTACACCTGGGCGAATTAAGATAAAAGAGTAGTCATTGCCTTCAAGGTTTCTGCAGAAGGCATGCGTTCTGCACGTTCCAAAATATGCATATGGCCCTGAGGAAGCTGTTGCGCAGAGGCTTTTGCTGCTGCAAAAGGTATTGTGGGGTCTTGTGCAAAATGCCAGAGGTGTACCGGACACACAATATCTGCGGGTGCAAATCCCCAGGACAACGCCTGTAAGCGAGCTTCCCTGGCAGGACCCGCGGCCCCGTGAGCGAGGATGCCATGCACAGAACGGGTGATTGAAGTTTCTTCGTCAGTGCCGCGAGCATCGGCTTTCGTCTGCTCACAAAAAGTACTGAATTCTGCCCGTAATTCCTGAGCGCTGGCGTTGGCATAACGGTCGTAGGCTGCCCTGGACGTTTCAGCATAGTTGTCCATTACTCCGGGCGCATGCAAAAAAGGAATCCCTGAGAAAATCAACACCTGTTCTACCTCCACAGGCTGCGCTGCTGCACAAGCATAGGCATAAGGAGCTCCTGCCGATAGACCCACTACAGAAAATCGTTCCACCTGTAAAACCTCCAGTAGCGGAGGCAGTAAATCTGACCAGTCCCCAATCGCGTCCATGGACACGGGCGGTGTTTCGCCGTAACCGGGGCGCTCCAGCATGATCCAGCGAATACCGGCAAACATGCCTATTTCCTGCCAGAGAGGGCTAAAATGAGCGTCTCCGATGAAGTCATGATGTACCAGAACCGGTTTTCCTTTGGGAGCACCGGCTTGTGCATAGCCCCAGGTGGCATCGGGAAAAGTAAGTGTGGGCATCAAAATATCCTTTTCGTTTGCTGTAAGCATCTTACCGTATATACTTATACAAAAAAGGAGTTGTGGTATGCCCAATATATCTGTTGCCCGTGCCCTGATTGAACTAAAAACCTTAGAAAAACGTATTCACAAAACCATTGAAAATTTAGAACCGGTGGCGCTAATGCTGGGGCAACGCCCTGAGGACGGTCTACAGGACCGCAAAAGTTTTGAGAAGGCGGCTCAGGCCCAGTATCAAAAAATTCAGGATCTCATTCAGCATCGTCGTCGCATCAAAAATGCTGTGGTGCTGTCGAATGCCACCACCCATGTCACCGTGGCTGGTGAGAAGATGACCGTGGCGGAAGCCATTGAACGCAAAAGCTCTATTACCTTAGAAAAACACCTGCGGGGCGAGCTTTGGAAAAAATATGGCGATAAAGTCACAGCGATGGAAGAGCATAACCAAAAAGTGGATCGTCAGCTGTTTCAGCTCTTACAGGCCACCTATGCCAAACCAGAAACCGAGATCAGTAAAGAAGACTACGACAAGATTGCGGACCCCTTTCGCAGCAATAATCAGGCCACATTGATTGACCCACTGGCACTGAAAGCCACCACTTTTGCTTTAGAAGCGCACATTGAATCCTTTGAAACAGAGGTGGATATTGCTCTGACAGAATCCAATGCGCGCACGGAAATCAACGTTCCTGATTAAAGCCGCATTTTTTTAGACCTGCTTTGGGTGTAAACTAAAAAATGCTGGCCTGACGCTCAAATTCTTAAAATGGGTATTTGTTAATCCGGAAGTATGGGTTCGATTCCTGTTGCGCGCGTTCATGGGCGCGTATAGTGTAATGGGAGCACACCGGAAAGTGGTTAAAAACTTAAGCTTAAGCCCTTAATGTTTAACGCTAAAATTTTAGGCTTCAGGTTTCAAGGATTTAACACTCAAACCTCAGCGTTTGTTCAAATCCCGGAGCACGGTTTGTGGGATACCCGTATTCCCTGAGTTTGCCGCCGGGCTGTCAGGTCAGCATTACAACCGACATCCTGCTATAATTCGGCCCATGCGATACAAACTTACGCTGCAGTACGACGGCAGCAATTACTCCGGTTGGCAACAGCAAAAAAATGCACAGACGGTGCAGGGCACGCTGATTCAGGCGGTGCAAAAAGTGGTGACAGAGGCTTCAGGTCACTACGGTGAGCTTCAGGGCGCAGGACGCACGGACGCTGGTGTCCATGCTTATGGTCAGGTGGCTCACGTAGAAGCAGATCTCAATCTGAATCCTGCGGAATTTCACGAGGCTTTGAATGCCCTGATGCCTCCTTCTATTCATGTGGTTGAACTTAAACCGGCCAGCGCCCGTTTTCATGCCCGTCACCATGCCAAAAGTCGTCAGTACGTGTATCGCATCAGTCGGTCACGAAACCCCTTTGAGCGCAAGTACGTGTGCTGGGTCAAAGAAGACCTGGATCTTCAAAAAATGACGGCGGCTCTGCACGCTGTGGAAGGCTTTCACGATTTTGCGTCCTTTTCTCGCAAACCCAAAAAAGAAAAGTCTACGCAGGTGCACCTGGAATCCGTTGAACTGGCCACCGAGCAGGATCTTGTGCTCATTCGGGTAAAAGCATCCCATTTTTTGTGGAACATGGTGCGTAATCTGGTAGGAGCTGCCGTAGAAGTGGGCAAGGGAACGGTGTCTGACACCTTTTTAGCGGACGCCCTCGCCGCTTACAACCCGGATCTCAAACATTATCGGATGCCTCCAGCGGGGCTGTTTTTAGAAAAAATTGTTTACTGATTGTTGTTTACTGATTTTGATTTTCGCGCTTGAAAGCGGAAAACATCAGATCGTTGGAGTCTACTTTGTCAATTTGCAAAAGCTTCCAGGCCCCTTCAAAGGTTTGCATCTGATAAAGCAATTCATCGGAACGGGAGTTGCT
The DNA here is from genome assembly GCA_964342365.1 of uncultured Candidatus Sericytochromatia bacterium. GTDB lineage: Bacteria > Cyanobacteriota > Sericytochromatia > UBA7694 > UBA7694 > CAXRDE01. The sequence goes on from CAYFGW010000035.1 coordinate 23,749, forward strand.
GCCAAAGGCCGGACTGGTGCGCAGCACCCTGACGGTGGCACGATCTCCCACTACACTTTCCACCTGAATGCGATCAATCAAATGGGTCACTCCCAGTTTGACCAGTTCATTAAAACCCGCTTCGCCGTTTTGAAAAAAGGCGGATTCCGGGTGAAAAGCCTGTTGAAACACTTCAAAATTGGGCTGATTCAAACCATTGGCCATGTCGTAGACCGGCTGAATAATCACCTGGCGCTGCATATCAATGCCCGTGGGTTTTACCTGTAAAGGAATGTCCACCTGCTGAGCGGTATCTTCAGTGTCCTCTGCTTCTCTTCCGAGATCTTCGAGCAGTTCGCGGTCAATGGTGATTTGTACGTCCTGGCCCACGTTAACGGGCGTGCCGCAACCCCACAAAAGCAATAGAATGAGCAGGCCTTTATTCTTCATCATCGCCTTCCTCCAGGAGCTCTTCTTCTAACATGGCATCGTCAAACAAAAGCTCACCGTTCATGTATGTCTGCATGCCGGTTTGTTCCAGGGTTCCGTCTTTTTTGATGGTGGCACGGGTTTTTGTGGTCATCATCATGCCCATCATATTCTCCGAGGTAATTTCCACCTCGGTGTTGCTGAGGTATTCCCAGTCATCTTTTCGCATGAGTTCTCCGCTGAGGTATTCGCACTGGCCAATTTTTCGTCCCTTTTTATCAAAAAATTGCTCGATATGGTGCTCTTCACTGTAGCGGGTAGTCAGGCGTTTGGTACCATCGGGTTGCTCGTCAAGAGTTTCTTCTAAGGGTTCTTGTTTCTGAAACTCCAGCTTGGCAGAGCGGGGGTTGAATTCCTCGCGGATTTTATTTGCGGCCTCAAAATCTTCCATTAAAATGCCGTCATCGTCTAAAAAGTAGGCTTTTTGTTCAAAGCACACCCGTATGGTCATCAGCATTTTTTCGAGACTGTCGTACCACACGTGAGCTTTATCATCTTCAATCTCGCAGTTATAAATACAGCCTTTCTGGGGGTGAAGCAGGTCGCATTCCACCGCAAAAAAACTGCCCTGATAGCCAAAAAGT
>CAYFGW010000036.1:0-24764 GCA_964342365.1 uncultured Candidatus Sericytochromatia bacterium
ACAACTACGCCGTGCCCGGGGGTGAAGTAAACCTGTACCATCTGGCCCAGGTGCGCCACCTGCACGTGATGCAATTTACCGGCTTTTACGATCGTCAGGGCAAAGAAATTTACGAAGGAGACGTTCTGCTGTCTCGCGAGGCAGATACGGGCCTGGAAGAGGAACAATTTGAAATTGTTTTTGACAAAGGCGCTTATTGCCTGACGGACTTTCCCCGGGGCGAATCGGAATTGGGACACGTGTATTATCGCAACTGGTTTTACCCCGCGGGCGGTGAAGATTTGCCCGATATGGCCTGCGCTTTTGATGTCGTGGGGCATATTTATGAACCCCGCGAGCGCATTGAGCAGCGGATGATGGCCTTGCACCAGCAGGAGCAGACTTAAGCTTTATTTATCTTTTTGTTAAAAATAAAGCAATATTTGTGAATTTGCCCCTATAATAAAAGAACAGCCCCACGTGTGAACTGCGTGAACCCTTAACTTTGTGTGGAGTAGACCTTATGAAAAAACTGCAACAAACTCAGCGATGGATGACTCTGGGCCTTGGCGTGGCGTTAATGACCGCCATGAGTGCCTGTGATCGCAGCAATCTGCCGAGTCCTGCCTCCATCAATGCACCGGGTCGCAGCATACAAACAACGCCTCGCTTTAACTCCTTCCGGGGCGTACGCACCGGCGGACGGAACGGCTATGTCAAAGGCGATCTGGTCATTCGCTTTCGCCAGCGTCCCACACAAGGCTTTGTGCAACAATTTGCCGTGCAGAACGGCCTTCGCTACAGCAGCGCTTCCACACTGGGCTCCATTCTTTTCAAACAACTCAATACCTCTGAAGATATTAACGCCACCATCCAACGGGTGAAGCAAAATCCCATGGTATCCAGCGTTAGCTTAAACACGCAGTTTCGTCGCCAGTTCACTATTAACGATCCGAAGGCCTCTGAACAGTCTGGCCTGGCCATTATTGGCGCAGGAAAAGCCTGGGATCTCACCATTGGCAGCCCCAATGTTACCATCGCCGTGATTGACAGCGGCGTGGACTTACAGCACCCCGATCTGCAAGCCAATCTGGTGCCCGGTTTTAACGCAATCAACCCCGGGCAACCGCCCCAGGACGATAACGGGCACGGTACCCACTCAGCAGGTATTGCTGCAGCTGCCGGAGACAATGGTGTCGGCGTGACCGGCTCCTGCCCTCGCTGCAAGATTATGCCTATCAAAGCTTTAGATGCCACCGGTGGTGGCAACGGCTTTCAGGTGGCTCAGGGCGTGGTCTGGGCCGTGGATAACGGCGCCCAGGTCATTAACATGAGCCTCGGCGGTGAAGAGTCGGACGTGTCTTTAGAACAGGCAGTTAAGTATGCCCTGTCACGCAATGTAACCGTGGTGGTGGCCGCAGGTAATAACTCCACCGATACCCCTATGTATCCGGCAGCGTTACCCGGCGTTATTTCCGTGGGTTCTGTAGACGTACAGCGTCAAATCTCCAGTTTTTCTAACTACGGCAGCTGGGTATCTGTGGTAGCTCCCGGAAGTGGGATTTTATCTACCATGCCCGTGGCTTCTTCTTATATGACCGAAAATGAAGGCTTCAATCCCGAATACGATCTGATGGACGGTACCTCCATGGCTTCGCCCATGGTGGCTGGTGTGGTGGGTCTCATCAAAAGTCGTCATCCGCAACTCACTCCCGCCCAGATCAAGCAACGTCTAGAAGGAACGGCCATTGACCTGGGTGAACCAGGCTTTGATCTTACCTTTGCTAATGGTATGGTGGACGCATTCCGGGCACTCTTATAAGTCAAATCTTATATGAATAATTTTGAGGGCGACTAGAGCGCGTATGATATGATGGACGCAACGTCCATGGCAGCATCCGCCGCAGATCTGGGGAAACCCGGTTTTGAAAACGTTTTCGAGGTGCAATAATGTATGAGGGGAAACGCTATGACTCTTGTTAAATATATACTGGCTTTCGTGTGTTGCAGTCTGACACTGCCCGCCGTGGCTCAGACAGAAACACAGATTATATTTCCGGAAGAAGAGCATCAGTCACAAGGCTGGTTTGACGAAACCGACGAGATGTGGGACGAAATTTTCGAGGGCGATTTTCCCTTTGAATTTCACCTGTTGGCCCACTCGGGGTATCAGTATTCTAATCTTCAAACCCTCAACAGTGCGCTTTCAGCTCAGGGCTATACGCCCAATATGAACAGCAATTTATGGTCTGCTGGCGGTGCCATGCAGTTTGTAGCATGGAACGTCATTTTTGAATTTGATGGCCAGACGGCCCTGTCCACTCCCGTTTACAGCGATAAGTACTTTGCGCTGCTCAACACGGGCAACTCCTTTTTTAACATGGGATACCAGTGGCGGCCGTGGTCGTGGCTTCGGATTTACCCCATTGCGGGTGTCGGCCAGAGTTTTGCGATTCTGAACTTTTCGCGACGGGACGTGCTGCCCGACTTTAACTCTTTTTTGCAGGAACCCGGTTGGCGAGGCAATCTGGCCTACAATTCCATGGCCCTGAATATCGGACTGGGTATTGAATGGGAAAACTGGTTTGGTCGCGTGGGCTTACGGGGCGGCTATATTTTTCATCCGCTGGGAGAAAACAACTGGTTTGTGTCTACCCCCTCAGGAGACGATGACAGTATCAATCGTCTGGCCCCGGTGGCGGGTGGCCCGTCCATGCGTTTAGACGGTCCCTACCTGCGTTTTGTGGTGGGCTTTTGAGCCCCGGCCAGATTTCTTCTGTTAAAATAGATCCCATGAATAAAGCCATCCAGCCCCCCGCCGCCGTCGTGCTCGTGAGCGTGGAAACCCTCACCTTTGCCAGGGAATTGGCGCACACCCTCGTGAAAGAGCATCTGATTGCCTGTGCCCACTGCCTCCCTGCGGGTATTTCCATTTACCGTTGGCAGGGAGACATTCACGAGGCAGAAGAAATACAGCTCCTGCTAAAAACACGCATGAAGCTTACAGAGGACGTTGTGGCTCGCGTCAAAACGCTGCACCCCTACGATGTTCCCGAAATTCTGGTACTGCCCGTTACCAAAGGCCTGCCCGAATATTTGCGCTGGATTGAAGATTGCACACACGAAAAGGAAAATATATGAACCGCGAATTTTACGCCCGTAACCGACAGGAATTGATGTCAAAAATGGGAGAGGACAGCGTTGCCGTCTTTTTTACAGCTCCCGAGGCCACCTATAGTCACGACGTGCACTACACCTACCGTCAGGACAGTAACTTCCACTATCTCACAGGATTCCCGGAGCCGGGAGCAGTGGCCGTGCTCGCCCCCGGTCATGAGACTCCCTTTACCCTGTTTGTGCGCCCACGGGACTTAGAGAAGGAAATCTGGAACGGTTTTCGCGCAGGCACAGAAGGTGCACAGTCCACGTATGGCGCTGACGCAGCCTTTAATCTGGAAGAGTTGTCGGATCGTTTACCCACCTATCTGGCCGACCGCAAACATTTGTACTTCAAGTTTGGAGCCAGCGATAAAGTAGATGCTGAGGTATTTGCAGCACTGAATGCCGTACGGGGTCAAATTCGCAACGGGGTAAAAGCACCGCAACATTTGCACGATCCAGGCCTCTATTTAAACGAGATGCGTCTCTTTAAAAAACCTTACGAAATTGACATGATGCGTAAGGCCTCAAAAATCAGTGCAGAGGCCCATATGGAACTCATGAAGGCCTTAAAACCAGGCATGTATGAGTACCAGATGGAGTCGGTGCTCATGAGCTATTTCAGAGAACGCAACGCCCGCATGGGCTACCCCGCCATTGTGGGCGGCGGCGTTAATGCCACCATTTTGCACTACATCGAGAATCAGGCCCGCCTGGAAGACGGGGATCTGCTCCTGGTGGATGCCGGGGCCGAGTACGCTCACTACAACGCCGATATTACCCGTACGTCTCCGGTGAACGGACGCTTTAACCCTACCCAGCGTGCGGTGTATGAAGTGGTACTGGCGGCCCAGGAACAGGCCGTCGCCATGGCAAAACCAGGGGTCGGCTTTGATGAAATCCACGCCAAATCCACCGGGGTAATTACCGAAGGGCTTGTGGATCTTGGACTGCTTAAGGGCAGTGTAGAAGACTTAATCGAGAAAAAAGCCTATCAGAAGTTTTATATGCACAAAACCGGTCACTGGATCGGTGCAGACGTTCATGACATGGGAGATTACCTCAACGACGACGGTAAGTTCCGCAAACTGGAAGCGGGCATGGTCATGACCGTGGAGCCCGGCATTTATGTAGGGCCTCATCTAAAAAGTGAGGTGCCCGAAGCCTTTCACAATATGGGAATCCGTATTGAAGACGATATTCTCATTACCGAGAACGGTCACGAAAACCTCACCGAAGACGTGCCCAAAGCCATTGCAGAGATTGAAGCCCTGATGGCCTCATGACCCAATCCCGTTTTGATCCCTTTAAAAGTCGCCTCAAAGAAGTCTTCGGAGCGTCTTCCAGCGGGGATAACCCTTACGGAAATCCCCCGCTGCCGGTAACGCCCCGGCGTAAGAAAAAAAAGCGAGTACCGGACTGGGAAAAAGAGTCAGAGCATTTATTTGAAGACTTTTTGTCTCTGGACGAAGAAAAAATCACGCAGGGTCTCGCCAAGGCACGGGTGCGTAAGGCCATGGAAAAGAAATACGGCCAGGCCCGCCTCACTGAAGAAACTGCCGCCATGGAAGATACGCTGCAAGTGGAGGGAGTGGACAGCGAAAAGACGCGCCAGAAGCGCGCCATGGCCGCCCGTTTTGTGAGCGAGACCCACACCTTTTTAGGAGCCCGTTATCCGGAGTACGTGCGCTGGTTAGATATTCTTGACAAGGGTCTCTGGCAGCATTTGCTGTCCGAAGGTTTAGCTCCTCGCTTTGTGCTCAATTTAATGATTGCCGCTTATTTGATCGAAACGGGACTTGAACTCTGGCAACAGCCTCGCGCCACCATGTTCTTGCATTTGCATTTGCGTTTGCTGGACATGCACCTGCCCCCGGAGACGGTGGCCCAGCACCTGGAAAAATGGACGCTGGACCCAGAGGACTTTCAAAGTCTTTTACAACAGACCTACCACGCTCTGGAACGTCATCATGAGGCCTTTGCCAGCTACGTGAATACCCTGAGCCCTGAAATAGAAGGGGCCATTGCCCACGCTATGGAGCAATTGCAGCAACCCACACTCAATCTGGACAGCCGCCTCGGTCGTTTTTATCTCAGACGGAATTACCAGCGCGCCCAGCACAGCGCCCGGCAATACATCCAAAAATACCGGAGCAAACAGCAGCTGGACACCTCGATTATGCATGACTGGATGCGAGAGCAAAAACCCCGTCGTCGTCTGTATTTACGCATTTTTGCGCTGCAAGCTCTGGCTGCCTCAGTGCTGCCGCTGGACGGTGAAGCCCTGCAACAGTACGACGCCCTGTTTGGTGAACATTACACACAGGATCAGGCCCATGAAGTGTTTCAGCTGTATTCAAAAACCCTGGAACAACTCAACCCCCGCCGCCTGAAAAAATGGGCCCGACAGTCCGAAGACACGAACTCCTGGCAAAAGACCCCGGACTATGTGTCAGATCGGGTTTTGTCTGAAGATATTCTGTCAGCGGTCCACGATGACCGATGGGAAACCCTCGAAAAGTGGGTGCAATTCAAGGCCTACCAGTCCCACCTGTTTAGAAGCCGTTATCTGCGTCCCTGGCAAGAGGTGTATCAGGGATTGCGCTATTTCTGAATCCTATTTTCGCGTTTCGCGGCACCATTCCGGCGAAGCACCGTTTTTCGAGCGCACTTCAATATCCGGCTTATGATACACCACCGCATAGGGACAAACGGACTCCGTCAGCCACACATTGCCACCAATAATGCTGTGATGCCCGATGCGGGTATCCCCGCCGAGAATGGTGGCATTGGCATAAATTACCACATGGTCCTCAATGGTGGGGTGACGGCGCGTTTTGGCCAGGCGCTTTTCCACACTGAGCGCTCCTAAAGTGACCCCCTGATAAACCTTAACGTGGTTTCCGATATTAGCGGTTTCCCCAATAACAATGCCGGTGCCGTGATCAATGCAGAAGGCTTCGCCAATGCGAGCCCCCGGATGAATATCGATGCCCGTCAGATGATGCGCCTGCTCCGATAACAACCGGGGCAGTAAAGGCACTTCATAACCATAAAGACAGTGCGCAATGCGATGTACGGCAATGGCCAGAAAACCGGGGTAGGCCAGAATCACTTCTTCAACACTATTGGCAGCAGGGTCCCCCGCAAACATGCTTTCAGCGTCTGTTTGTAAAAGTTGGTCCAGTGCTGGCAGCCTTTGAAAAAATCGCACTGCGTCTTTGCCGGAATGCGCCAACATTTGCAAAAAATGCTGGAGTTCCCGTTCCAGGTCGGTGAGTCTGACATCCAGAGGCGTGTTGGTGTGAATTTGTTGGTCAAACTGAGGGTAAAGAATGCCCAGGAGTTTTTCCAACCACTGATAGACTCGCTCGCGGGACAGGGATTGAAGCGAATGATCTTGCTGGCGACGAGCCCGCAGACGTTCAATAAATTCATGGGTTTGCATAAGCTCAAATGTAACATAAGATGCCTTCAAATCGTTGCTGAAACGTGTACAATAGAAGAGCACGCACATCACACCACGAGGGTTTTGCACCATGTCTGCTCAGCACGAAGTCGGCTTATCCTTTCTCTTTGACACGGCTTATCGCTTTCAATCGGATTTTCAGAGATACGTTTCTAACTACACCCAGTTTTTAAAACACGAAAACCCCAACATGGACGAAGCCCAGATGACCATGGCTCAACAGACGCTGCGGGTAGAATTTTATCGGCTTTGTCTGGAGTCGCTGGGACTGGCTTCCTTTGACGGTCTGCTCATTACGGATTATCAGGGTACGCTGTTAGAAATCAACGCCATGGCCGAACGTACCCTGGGCATCAAGCGCGACGAAATGCTCGGACAACCCGCTTTTGAGAAACTTTTTCCCGGCAATCAGCGCGAAGAATACCTGGAATGGATCAAAACCAATGCCCCTAAAGCAGACGGTTTTCGCAAGAGTACAGAAGTGCTCATGGTTAAAGACAACGGCACCATTTTCCCGGCAGAACTGAAAGTCACCGAACTGAATATTTTTGGCAGCGCCCTGCTGGTGGTGTGTTTTAACGATGTGACCCGCCGTAAGTGGATGGATCAGGCCCTCAAATACACCGAAGAGCGCTACCGCAAAATTATGGGAGAAAACGCCGACGCCATTTGTCTGGTAGACCCTTATAACAAGCGCATTGAAGAATCCAATACCTCTTTTAATATTATGCTGGGCTACAGCGATGACGAACTCTTTGCTCTGAGACTCTATGACGTCCTGGAAGGAGAGCCTGAAAATATCGATAGCTGGGTAGACAAAAGCCTTCAGCGCGGTACCAGCTTCCTGAACCGGGAACAGGGGCGCTTCAAAACCCGCAATCAGCACTTTGTAGATGTAGAATACAGCTGCTCCGTGTTTGATCTCAGGGATCATCCCATTCTGTGTATTATTGCCAGAGATACGGCTCCCCGGGAGTACACGGTGCGTCACGCGCTGGTGGACGATCAAATTACCGCCATTGAGAAAAAGTTAGAAAAAATTGAAGAACGCATTGGTGAACTGGGTCAGACCCGTCTTTCCCGCGTGCAGCAAGAAATTCTTGACGAAATGCAGGAATTTCACACCGCTCTGAAGGCTGACATTAACCCTGAAACCGAAGACAAAAGCGGCCTGGCACTTTCACCCACAAAGCAACCTTTTGAGCTCAAGGCTCTGATTTATCAGGTGCAGAGCTTCTTTGAAGTGGAACTCCAGCGCAAGGGGGTCGAACTTATGACCACCATTGCTGAAGACGTTCCCGACGTCATGATTGGTGATGCGCTCAAAGTGCAGGAAGTGCTTTACCATATTATGGAAAACGCCGTTTCCCATACCGAAAGCGGTAATATTCTGGTCAATGCGCGCCTCAAAAACGTGAATAAAATGGATGCGGGCCTGCTCTTTACCATTCGAGATTCGGGAAATGGGATTCCCAAAGTGACCAAGGCCAAAATTTCCGATGTTATTACCGACGTGGACCCGCTGGTGACCGGCAAAAAATACGGGGTGCGTGGCATTGCCATCTCGGCCAAGTACGTGCAGTTTCTGGGCGGTGAAATGCGCTTTAACACTGTTGAGGGTAAGGGCACCAGCTTTTTGATTGAGCTGCCCATTTCTCTGACGGAACAACCACCCGAAGATCTGCCTGAACTGACCCGTGAGCTTCTCAATGAACATTTGATGTTAGTGAGTGATGAAGAAGCCAGAGAAGCCCTCAAAGCAGATGCTAACCTGGACGAAACCGACGCCTTTACTATGGTAGAAGAAACCGAAGAAGAAAAGGCCAAAGCGAAAGCTGAAGCCAAAGCCGCAGCCCTTGCACGGGCCAAAGCTGAAGCTGAAGCAGCACAGGCAGAAGCCCCTGCCCCCGCTCAGACCGATGCCCCGTCCGAATCCGACGCGAGCCCCGAACCCGCGCCAGCGGCAGAAATGGATATGTCTCAGCCCCTGCGTTTGCTCCTGGTAGAAAATGATGTGGACAATGCCTTAGCGCTGCAACGCTTTATTGCCAATCAGGCCATTGAAATGCGCATGGTAGACAACGGCCGCAAGGCTCTGGAGCTGGTCGAAGAACAGAGTTTTGATCTGATTATTATGTCATTGCAAGCGCCCATCATGAGTGGCCAGGCTGCAGCGGCCGCCATCCGCATGACCGAGCAGCAAAATCGCACCCGTCCGCTGTATATGGCCGCTCTTGATAGTGAAGGCTCGTACGAGGAAAACGAAGACACGCTCCGGGACTTTGACGTACTGGTCACCTCCCCTCTGCAAAAAGATGTGGTAGAAAACGTACTGCTACAGGCCCGAGCCCGGGCCCAGAATGTAGAAATTGCGGCTCCAGCACCGGCTGCCCCTGCCAGAACGGCCACGGCACCAGCGCCTGCCGCTGCACCCGACAAAGCACAGGCTGAAGTGCCCATGGATATTCTGGACGCCCTGTCCCCTTCAGCACCGGCCAAACCCGCTTCCCCTCCTCTGGAAAAGAAGGCCACGGATCGTATTCCTGTGGTGATTAGCTCTGACATGGCCAATCTGGCGCCTGACTTTCTGAGCAAACGGCGTCAGGATGTAGATAAACTGTACCGGGCTCTGGACGAAGATAAGCTGGACAGTGTGCGCGTCCTTGGCAAGAGTATGAAGGGCACAGGAGCCATTTATGGCTTTGAGCGCATTGCGGATCTGGGTAAACAGATGGAGCAGGCCGCGGTGGACAAATCCGCAGATACCGCCCGCCAACTCACCAGTCAACTGGCAGACTTTCTGGAGCGCGTGGAACTGGTCATTGAGTAAGCCTCTTGCGTAAGTCCCTCAGACTTGAACCGCTTTTTCTGGCCTGTTTATTAAACGTGCTGGTACTAATAGCAGCCCGTATCTGGACCCCTGCTTCTACAGCTACCCTCTTTCAACATTGGATTACCGGCTTTAGCCAACTTCAGGGTTTTGCCATGCAAATGATTCTCATGCTGGTGTGTGGGCACGTGCTGGCGGTTTCAGCAGGCTTTCAAAAACCTTTACAGTTCCTGCTCCGGGGTCTGCTCAAATTACCGCATCCGGCGGTGGGACTGGTATTTGTGAGCGCAATGATGAGTTGGTTTCACTGGGGGTTTGGCCTCGTCGCCGGAGGCTTACTAGCAGGGCAATTGGCCCAGAAAAAGCCCGCTGGACGACTGGCTTATGCCGCAGCGGCATACGCGGGCTTTATTGTGTGGCACGGCGGCTGGAGCGGCTCAGCACCCCTGGTGGTGGCCACTTCGGGCCATCCCTGGGAAGCGGCCATGGGCGTGATTCCCATTCAAAACACCTTATTTTCTGCTTTAAATCTGACCCTGCTTGTGAGCGTGACCTGTGCGGCAGCGTTCACCGTGTTTTTTTTGCCACAGCGTGATGTTGACCCCGTAAACACAGTACCTCCCACACCTCCGACACCCCCCACCGTCACGGCACCAGGACGAGACTACGTCTTCTGGGTGGGACTGCTGTTGGCGATCCTTTCGGTCACCGCTTTTGTGACCGGCTGGCAAACCCTGAATTTAAATTCGCTGATTCTGCTGTTGTTTGCGCTAGCTCTCTGTGCACAGGGTCAACAGGAAGCCTTTCAGCAAGCGGTGGCCGACGGATTAAAGGGCACAGCAGGTATTTTGATTCAGTTTCCGCTATACGGAGCCATTATGGCGGTCATGCGCGACAGTGGGCTGGCGGTACTTTGTGCAGAGCAGATGTTGTCCGTGGCCACCCCCAACAGCTTTTTGCCTTTTGTGTTCTGGGGGGCAGGGGCACTGAATTTAGTCGTACCAAGCGGTGGCGGACAGTGGGCGGTGCAGGCCCCTGTCATTGTGCCCGTGGCTCAGAAACTGGGCGTTTCGCTGCCCAGTACGGTGATTGCGTTTTCCTGGGGAGATGCCTGGACCAACTTAGTTCAGCCCTTCTGGGCCCTGCCCTTGCTCGCCATGACGGGGGTTAAAGCTTCTGATTTATTGCCCTATACGGCCCTGATTTGTTTAACGACGGGGCTAGCAGCGACCGCGGTCCTGTTTTTCTTTTGACAATTCGATAGTTCTGTATTATTTTAGAATAAAATAGTATAGGAAGCCTATCATTCTACAACATAAAAAGCATCTGAAAGCCATTCTAACTTCTCAACGGGCGAACCTTTATTATCTGGAGCATTGTCGCGTACTGGTTAAAGGCGGGCGCGTGGTTTTTCTAACGGAAGAGAAAAAACAGGACGCTTATTGGAATATTCCGATTGCAAACACCACCTGCATTTTGCTGGGAACAGGCACATCTATTACCCAGGCAGCGGTGCGGCTAATGTCAGCAGCAGGTGTCATGCTAGGTTTTTGCGGCGGGGGTGGAACTCCTTTGATTGCAGCAAACGAAATCGAATGGCTTTCCCCGCAGAGCGAGTATCGTCCTACAGAATATGTGCAGGGATGGCTTTCCTTCTGGTTTGACGAAGAAAAACGATTGTTAGCCGCTAAGCATTTACAACTGCAACGAATCGACTTTATAGGGCGTGTATTTAACAAAAACAAACGGTTTTTAGACCATGGGTTTACGGCAGAGGCCATTCAACCTTCTCTGGATATCTTTCAAGAAAAAATAGCGCTGGCCAGTGAAACACAGCAGCTCTTACAAGCAGAAGCGCAATTTACCAAGGCTTTGTATAAATTCGCTGCAAGAAACACTAATGAAGCAGGTTTTAAGCGTGAGCACCGCTCAGAAGATCCCGCTAACCAATTTTTAGATCACGGGAATTATCTGGCTTACGGTCTGGGGGCGACGGCCCTTTGGGTTCTTGGAATCCCTCACGGATTTGCGGTCATGCATGGTAAAACGCGACGAGGAGCACTGGTGTTTGACGCTGCGGATCTCATCAAAGATGCGATCATTCTTCCCAACGCTTTTATTTCTGTACAAGAAGCCATGACGGAACAAGACTTTCGTAAACAATGTCTTCAGGATTTTGTGGATCATAAAGCACTGGTGTTTATTTTCAACACACTCAAACATCTGGCTTTGCACCCATGATCGTTACTTTTGTGTCTGAATGCCAGAAAAAGGCAAAAGCCAGAACGTGGCAGATTTTGGACACTTTTGCCCATCGGATTGGTGAAAGAACCTGGCAAACACTGATTACAGAAGCTGGCTTGAAGGCTGTTCATGACTGCCTGAAACGTACCGCAAGCAAAAACACCGCCGTAGCCTGTCATCGCGTGAGAGGCTACGGTAAAACCGAATTACAATGGGTGGTAGGGCAAAAACACGTTTTTAACGCGCAGGGATATGTGGCAGTGCATCGAACACATCAGCCACAAAAACAAAAGGAAGACTCGTGGCACTACCTTCCTTTGATCAAGGCTTTGAGCGGGTTAGCGGCCCTGTTTCACGATTGGGGCAAAGCCAGCGTTCGTTTTCAAAACAAACTTGATCCTGAACACAAGGCCTGGGGTGGAGATCCCTATCGCCACGAGTGGATCTCCTGTCTGTTTTTTGCGCGTTTGGCACAGGGAAAAACAGACCAGGAATGGCTTACCATTCTGCAAAACGGCGGTTTAAAGAAACAGCAGTGGCATAAAAAGCTAACTCAGGTAGAACGCCCGTTAAAAAATCTACCACCAGCAGCGCAGAGTATTGCCTGGCTTATTCTCACCCACCATCTACTGCCGAGTGACAAAGGCATGAAAGATGAGAAAGTATATGACATTGAGCGTTTGTTTTCTACTTTTTCTGCTGAGATGGGGTACTCCAATACACCGGACAGCAAACAAGTCCTCAATAATTGCTTTCGTTTTCATCAACACCTGAATCAGTCAGAACGCTGGCTAGAGAAAGTGAAGAATGCTGCCAAACGTTTATCAGACCCAACGGTTTTGGCCTTGCTGACAGAAGCACAAAACAGCGGTGCCTGGAGATTGGTTTCACAATATGCCCGACTATCCCTAATGCTGGGGGATCACAATTATTCTTCACGGGAAAAAGATGAAAAATGGAAAACCTCATTGTCTCTTTATGCAAATACAAAAAGAAACACTCTGGATCAATACCTTGACGAACATCTGGTTCACGTTTCTCGTGCCGCACTCAGTGTTGCTCACTTACTGCCCCGTTTTGCCCATCTTCGCAAACAAGACGAAGCCTGTGCTAGCGGTGTAAACACACTCAAAAAAAGAAGCCCCGAGGCTTATGCCTGGCAGGATAAAGCCGTAAAGGCACTCAAACAATGGCGACGAAACCTTTCTGGGAAGGTGGAAGAACAGGGCTTTTTTGCCATTAACATGGCCAGTACGGGAAAGGGAAAAACCTTTGCCAACGCAAAAATCATGCGCCAACTGTCTTCCGACGGTAACAGCTTACGTTATGTATTGGCTCTGGGGTTGAGAACACTGACTTTACAAACCGGCGATGAATACCGTTCACGGGTGGGCTTAGGCCCTGAAGAAATGGCCACGTTAATTGGCTCTAAAGCTGTACAGGAACTGCATGAAAATCGCACACCCGCATCTAAGGCAGTGGTGCAAGATTACGGTTCTATGTCTCAGGAATCTCTTGAAGAAGGAACTGTCTATTTTAAAAATATACTCCCAGAGGATCGTTTAAGCACCGTTCTCAGAGAAAATAAACACCGTCAATTTCTATATGCGCCCGTGTTGGCTTGTACCATTGATCATCTGATGTCTGCCACTGAAACCACACGGGGAGGACGCTATATTTTACCGTGGTTGCGGATGATGTCCTCTGATCTGGTGATCGACGAAATTGACGATTTTACCGGCGAAGATCTCGTAGCTATTGGGCGCTTAATCCATCTGGCGGGAATGTTGGGCCAGAAAGTAATGTTGTCTTCGGCCACCATTCCTCCTGCGCTGGCCACAGGTTTTTTCCATGCTTACCTTGAGGGCTGGAAAATGCACAGAGCTTTTTACAATGTGCGGCACGATGTATCCGTGGCATGGTTCGATGAATACCATAGTCAGATAGAAACCTTTCCGTCGTCAGTGAGCCCAGAAACTTATTTGTCAACCCACGAAGATTTTGCCAAAAAGCGAGTCCGAGCCTTAAAAAAAGCGTTGCCTAAACGAAGGGTTGAACTTTTACCTTTGGATTCTTTACCCAAGAACCGTAGAGACAAAACCGCTGTGCAAAACTACGTCTTTGAGCATATTTATCCGCAATTGTCTGTGCTGCACCAACGCCATCACACGATAGATCCAGATTCGGGAAAAACCGTCTCCTTTGGTTTGCTGCGTGTGGCGCATATTGATACTTGCATTGCTTTATTTGAGTTTTTGTTGTCACAGCAACCTGAGCAGGATTTTGAGATTCGCGCCATGGCTTATCACAGTCGGCAGGTGCTCTTATTGCGCCATGAACAAGAAAAACATCTTGATCAGGTGCTCAAACGCAAGGAAAAACCGGAAAATTTACCCGACAGTTTCAAAAACATAGTGATTCGACAACATCTTCAGTCCACTCCGGCAAAACACATTGCTTTTATCGTGGTGGCAACGCCTGTAGAAGAAGTGGGTCGTGACCATGATTTTGACTGGGCGATTGTAGAGCCCTCTTCTTTCCGTTCTCTGATCCAGCTGGCCGGTCGCGTATTGCGCCACCGTGAGCAAAGCGTAGAAGAGCCCAACATCATGGTCTTACAAAGAAATATAAGTTCTCTAATGAGTAATAGCCCGGCTTATTGTTATCCCGGTTACGAAGAAAAGAAAAAGGATTTAAAAAGGCACGATCTGGAAGTATTGCTAAAAGATATTCCTTTAAACCCCTTATCTGTAGCACCACGACTGCTAGAAACACATCTCGATATCCACCAAATATCTCTTGTGGGTATTGAACATCATAAAACCCGTGAGTGGCTCTCATGGACTTCTGAAGCACATGTTTCAAAACTAGAGGGTTGGCTGACGGGCCAGTGGTGGTTAACAGGCATTCCTCAACAATGCAATAAATTCAGAAGAAGTCATGTGGAAGATATTTCGCTCCATTTGTTTATTGAAGAGGGGGAAAAAGGATTTAAGCGCAGACAAAAACGGGGAATGAAAGAAGTCTGGGTTAACGTCAACGATGGAGTCGGTTTTGACGATCTTGAGCATTCAAGACTCTGGCTCAAAAGAGATTATAAAACCGCACTTGAAAGTATTCGTGCAGAAAAAGGAATGTCTCTTCACACAGCAGCGAGCCGATACGGAGAGGTTTTATTGCCAGAAAACAAAGTAGGCAAAGAATGTGCTTATTGCGATCAGCGGGGCTTGAAGATTGAATAACGGCTGCCTGTGCGGCAGTTAAATATTATCGGTTTAAACTCTCAATAGTATTTTCTAAGCTGCTTACTCAGCAGTTTTATTCTTCATCTTATCAAGTTAATTTGCGGGTTGACTGACTTTGATTTTATTGTTAGGCTACTTATGACTTAAAAATTAAACACTCAATAGTATGGTTAAAAATGAATGAAATTGATGGCATTTTAGAAACGTATATCGAAAAAGAAGTGGAAAAAAAGAGCAAGAAAAGCTTTACTCCCGAACAACTTGCTGAAGTGAGAGTGGCAGCGGAAGCCAAATATGAAAAGCCAGTCTTTTTGGACAAAGTCGCAAAAACAGCTTCTCAGGTGGCATTTACAAGTCACACCCCCAAGTTAATACATCCGAGCATTAAAAACCAGGCGGCTACGCTTCCTTTGTTCAAAGGAATTGGTGAACCAGACGGCCTTCTTCGCAGTGGTAATGTACCCGAAATGTGGGATGTGCAAGGAAATGCCGCTGCCATTCCAAGCGCTAATTTTCTAAATACAACACTCAGTGATGGAAAAAGCATTCTTGATCATTTACAGCAGAATACGTCAATGATTCAGGAAGCTTTCGGAGTTTCGGCAGAGCAGTATAAAACCTGGCGAACAGGCATGCTTAAAATTGTCGCCGATCAAACAGATTTTCAAAGCCATACGTTTTTACGACAGATATTTTTTCCCGTAGATGACACGTACCATTTACTGACGCCGCTAATTCCTGCGGGTATTCTGACGCAGTTCAAACAGCGCATTGATCAAGATTACCGCTATAGTTCTCACGCAAAATCTGGACGGGCTGCTTTTCGTCAGGGTGAGGAACACGAGCCTTTTGACGAGCTTTATAATCTAACTGAAATCGGCTTCGGAGGAACCAAACCGCAAAACATTTCGGTCCTGAACAATACAAATGCTGGAAGAGCCTACCTTTTACCCGCTTCCCCGCCGGTTTTCGAACGGGGCAGGATTTACACGCCTCATCGAGATTTTTTCGGGCAAACGATTCACTGGAAAAACAAAGCGCTAACATCTTTCTGGCCAGGTTTTAAAAAGGCTTTACTGAATTACCGTGAGAAAAACACCCTGCGTCACCGGCAAAAATTAGAACGCATTTTAGATGAAGCTTTTGATATTTTCTTGAACCGTAGCCGTCGATTACAGGCCCTGCCTGGTGGTTGGAGCAACGATACGCCACTAATGAACGAGCAAAAGCGCTGGCTGGATCAGCAGCATTTTGAACAAAGAGAAAAAAACTGGCGAAAGAAGATTTTAAAACAGTATTTTAAATGGCTTAAGGCGGGTTTTAGTGATTTCGATAGAGCCCACAAAGACACTAATTTTTTCAACGACACGGAGTCAAAACTGATTCAAAAACTAATTGCAGAAAGAGAGAAGCTTTTATGACCTGGATCATTCCACATCTCAAAATCCAAAACGCAAATGCTTTTTCTAGCCCTTACTCGGTGGGTTTTCCGGCGGTGACCGCGTGGATGGGTATGGCTCACAAACTTCAAAGAGAAATGCAAAACAAAGGCTTTTCAGATTTTGAAGTAAAAGGCGTTGGCATCTGCTCCCACGATTTTCACCTGCACACACATAAAGGCCCTTCGGATTATGTAGCCTCTATTGTGGGCACGGCAAACCCGTTAGATGCAAAGGGAGGACGCCCCTCGTTCATTGAAGAGCCCCGCTGTAATTTGACAGCAAGTCTAATCCTTGAGCTTGAAGACAGTTACTATTCCCAAAAAGCGGAACTGGCTATCATTTTGCAAGAAATTGTCCTGTCTCGTCTAAAAGCCGCTTCAGGAGATATTGTGGAGTGCGATACGCCGTTTTTTCTGGGAGATAAGCCCTTGCACAGAGCCATTCAACCGGGCTTTGTGCTTTTGGATCGCAGAGAATGGTTAGCCGAAACCATGGAAGAAGAAAATCTGGATGCCGTTGACGCCGTGCTGGAATGGCTGAAGGTACGCTCTTACTGGGAAAAAGAGGGCGAAAACATTGTCTGGCGACGTTCAAAAAAGGGACACGAAGAAATCGAAGACATAGAAACCGCCTGGCTTGTACCTATTTCAGTAGGGTATCAGGGTATTACGCCCTTAGCCAGAGCAAAAGGGCTGAGAAATTCCGGTTACTTGCATCGCTTCGCAGAAAGCGTCGTAACGCTTGCTGAGTTCCGCTCGGTGTATCGGGTAGATCTGGAAGATATTTTCTGGCGTTATGCTGTGGATTTAAATAAAAGTTTGTATTTATGTCAGCAAGAATAAGTCATATCAACAAGGAGAAAAAAATGAGTGTAAAAACAAAAGTGTCGGTACTGGCTTTTGAAAAGAAGTTGGTGCCTTCTGATGGGTATTTATATGGGTGTACGTGGGAAAAAAAATATGAATCAGAGCATGTGAAACCGCTTCTAGTTCGTTCCAAGTCAGTACGTGGAACCATTTCTAACCGCTTGTCTAAAGACCTGAAAAACAATGAAGAAAAGCTAAATGATGAGGTAGCAAAAGCCAATATACAAACCGTAGATACTTGTTCTCTGTCTCCTGAGCAAGATACGCTAAAGCTAGAATTTACTCTGAAAGTGTTGCCAGGGATCGAAGTGCCCAGTGCGTGTAGTAATCAGGATTTTATGCAAACCTATCAGGCTGCCGTAAAGTCGTATATTGAAAAAGATGGTTTTGAAGAACTTGCTCATCGTTATGCTTATAATCTAGCTAACGGAAGATTTCTCTGGCGGAATCGCCTGGGGGCCTCGCAGATACATATACATATTACCGATACACAAAAGGGCAATAGCTGGACATTTGACACAGCAGATACCTTTTCTCTGAAAGAAATGAAGTCTTCTCACAAAGATGTACTATCACTGGGCAAACGTATTGCCGGGGCTCTCTCAGGAGCAGAGGATTTTTTAATCTTGAATGTAGAAACTTATGCCCAAATTGGAAAAGCACAAGAAGTGTATCCCAGCGAAGAACTCATTATGCATAAAACGAATACTACTGGCAAAAAAAGCAAAACGCTTTACTCGGTAAATAACTGTGCGGCTTTGCATTCTCAAAAAATAGGCAACGCACTTCGTACGATAGACACCTGGTACCCGGACTATGAAAAAGTACAGCGTCCCATTGCGGTAGAGACGTATGGTTCTGTCACCAATATGGGAATCGCTTATCGCAACCCCAAAACAAAGGTGGACTTTTATACCTTGTTTGACAAATGGGCCAGAGGAGATGCACTAAAAGAAATAGAGCAAGAGCATTACGTGATGGCAGTCTTAGTACGAGGAGGTGTTTTTGGTGACTCGAAATAACTGGTATTATCAGGAAATCAAGCTTCTTCCTCACGATTTATCGTTGGCATTTGTGTGGCAGCGACTTTATCAGGAGTTGCATTTAAGACTCGTTGAGCATCAGGAAAAGGAAGGAAGTCCAATTGGTTTTGGTTTCCCCGATTATGGTGTAAAATCAGAAGGTTTTCCCGTGGGGGAGCGGCTGCATTTATTTGGAACAGAACAAGCACTCAGGTCATTTGAGCTGGCGAAAGCCCTGAATAAATTTAGCGAATATGTTAACATTACCGCCGTTCAGGCGGTGCCTCCCAATACGTCTTTTGTGCGCTATAAACGGTATCAACCCAAATACAATAATTTAGAACGGCTGGCAAGGCGCTATGCAAAGCGGCACAACATCTCATTTGAAGAAGCTTTGCAAAAATATGAAAGCAAAAAGCAAGAGATCAGCCGCCTGCCTTTTTTGCAGCTTAAAAGCCACAGTTCTCAAAATTATTTCAAGCTGTTTATTCAGAAAGAAGACGCTTCTTCAGAAACGCAACCGCAGTTTTTTAGCACTTATGGTCTGAGCAAATCGGGTTCTATAGTGCCAGAGCTATAAAAACCCTTTTTTTGGATAATTTCTGAAAGCCAGTAATAGCGGCGTTTAATTCTTGCGCTAAAAACTTTGGTTTTTCTGATTAAATACGTTTCGATATATGACTTCTTTTGCGTTTGAGCGATTTTATTTTCAGTTGACTGCCGTGCAGGCAGCTTAGAAATCACTAACGAAGACGATTACAGAACAGCAAGCGTTGACTGCCGTGCAGGCAGCTTAGAAATTACTTTCTGCGTTGACGTAATCAGGCTTAAAGTTGACTGCCGTGCAGGCAGCTTAGAAAACCACGAACTTCAGTGCCTTTGCGCAAATTAAGTTGACTGCCGTGCAGGCAGCTTAGAAAACCCAAAAAATGAGCGGTGACACATAACAAAGGTTGACTGCCGTGCAGGCAGCTTAGAAAAAGGAGCCGATATCTATGCCCAGTAATACCCCGTTGACTGCCGTGCAGGCAGCTTAGAAACAATGATGGAGGAGGTTCTTCAGGCGCTTCTGGTTGACTGCCGTGCAGGCAGCTTAGAAAAAATCTAGTTTTCCGTCTGTGCCTGAGTTCGTGTTGACTGCCGTGCAGGCAGCTTAGAAAAACAAGAAAAAGAAACCGTCACTTTGCAGCGCGTTGACTGCCGTGCAGGCAGCTTAGAAAAATCTTTTTTCCATCAACCTCACCTGCCAGAGGTTGACTGCCGTGCAGGCAGCTTAGAAATTTTGCTCTTCGCTTGCCAGCTCTGGCTCATCGTTGACTGCCGTGCAGGCAGCTTAGAAACTCGTTATCACTAATCCATTCGTGTACGGTTTGTTGACTGCCGTGCAGGCAGCTTAGAAAAACCGCCAATGGTGGATCACAGCGCGTAGGTTGTTGACTGCCGTGCAGGCAGCTTAGAAAAACGAGCAGAGACGCAGCCTTGTATATCAGCGGTTGACTGCCGTGCAGGCAGCTTAGAAAACTTTGTCAAACGATTGGATCGCTGATAAGGTGTTGACTGCCGTGCAGGCAGCTTAGAAATTACAAGGTTATTAAGCGCGTGATTGAGATTAGTTGACTGCCGTGCAGGCAGCTTAGAAATCACGCAGTTGTTTGGCGAGTGTTTCACCGCTGTTGACTGCCGTGCAGGCAGCTTAGAAATGCACTGATTGCGGGGCGAGTCTGGGACACACGTTGACTGCCGTGCAGGCAGCTTAGAAATATTTTGTCAAAAATGAAAACAACAGGAATTAGTTGACTGCCGTGCAGGCAGCTTAGAAAACAATAAACAGAGTAAATCAAGTTTTGAATCCGTTGACTGCCGTGCAGGCAGCTTAGAAAGTCTATGTAAAGACTCAACCTTTCTCACAACGGTTGACTGCCGTGCAGGCAGCTTAGAAAATACAGAAGAATTAATTAAGACTGAAGAAGAAGTTGACTGCCGTGCAGGCAGCTTAGAAATGATAGCGCATCTGAATACAGCATTTAACATAGTTGACTGCCGTGCAGGCAGCTTAGAAAACGCTCTGATAAAACCCTAACTAAGCGTTTTTGTTGACTGCCGTGCAGGCAGCTTAGAAAATCACGTATGCTAACGCGCTTATATTGATAACGTTGACTGCCGTGCAGGCAGCTTAGAAATCCTGCGCTCTAATCTCGCGTATACGCTCTTTGTTGACTGCCGTGCAGGCAGCTTAGAAAACGCAAATTGTCAGCAATGGACTTCAGCAGTTGTTGACTGCCGTGCAGGCAGCTTAGAAAAAAATAACGTAATGTGAATGGTATGGCAGTGAGTTGACTGCCGTGCAGGCAGCTTAGAAAACACGCAAAACGCAATGAATGTTACCCTCCACGTTGACTGCCGTGCAGGCAGCTTAGAAAATTCGCTTATAAATGTTCTCCAAAATAGAATTGTTGACTGCCGTGCAGGCAGCTTAGAAAAACATCCGAGGGCGTGAGAATCACTGTAAATGGTTGACTGCCGTGCAGGCAGCTTAGAAAATCATGGATTATATTAACCAAGCTACAGCTATGTTGACTGCCGTGCAGGCAGCTTAGAAAGTAACAAAAAAACAAGCAACTAATTGAAAAAAGTTGACTGCCGTGCAGGCAGCTTAGAAAAACCACGGAAACTGATAAATCAGCTCCCAGCGGTTGACTGCCGTGCAGGCAGCTTAGAAACGCGTGATGATTTTCTGGGCGGTTTCAATCAGGTTGACTGCCGTGCAGGCAGCTTAGAAATCAAAGAAGCCGACGGGTTTGATATTCACAAGGTTGACTGCCGTGCAGGCAGCTTAGAAATTGTTGGTATCAAAGTAAAAATCGAAGTCAGAGTTGACTGCCGTGCAGGCAGCTTAGAAATTCGCGGTTACGGCACCGCCTGCCCAGGTAAGGTTGACTGCCGTGCAGGCAGCTTAGAAAATCAAAACGATAAATAGCTTTGAGACTGTTAAGTTGACTGCCGTGCAGGCAGCTTAGAAAAGGCACTGGCCACCGCCTTAGAGATTATCATCGTTGACTGCCGTGCAGGCAGCTTAGAAATTGGATGGGATCTCTGACAAAACCGCCGAGATGTTGACTGCCGTGCAGGCAGCTTAGAAATGAACAGCTTAAGATGCTGGCCAATGAAATGGGTTGACTGCCGTGCAGGCAGCTTAGAAAAACACATTCCCTGGAATCAGGATTCAGTCCGAGTTGACTGCCGTGCAGGCAGCTTAGAAATGGTCATGTGTCACGGGGTCAGAGATTTTGGGGTTGACTGCCGTGCAGGCAGCTTAGAAACAGATCCGGCACCAGCTGGTGACGTGCCTTTAAGTTGACTGCCGTGCAGGCAGCTTAGAAATCGAACGGTTATACCAGTGCCTATAACTATGCGTTGACTGCCGTGCAGGCAGCTTAGAAAATAGAAAATGGCAAGGTAATCAGGGGCAATCCGTTGACTGCCGTGCAGGCAGCTTAGAAAATTCAATAGAAACCGGCTCCAGATCCTCAATAGTTGACTGCCGTGCAGGCAGCTTAGAAAAGAGCATTGACCAAAGCGTTAAACATGAAATCGTTGACTGCCGTGCAGGCAGCTTAGAAACACATCTGAGGGGGTTCTGGCAGTAGCAAATGGTTGACTGCCGTGCAGGCAGCTTAGAAAACATTAGTGCCAAAAGCAGAATCAAAAAGAGAGTTGACTGCCGTGCAGGCAGCTTAGAAAATCAAAGACGGCCTGATGAATATTTATAACCAGTTGACTGCCGCATAGGCAGCTTAGAAATAAAAAAACAAAGTTTTTAGTGCGAGAGTCAAGTTGACTGCCGTGTAGGCAGCTTAGCTTTTGATGTTAAACAGAGGTCGTAGACTCCGCGTCTGCTTCTGAATCTGCTTCCGCATCAGTCGTAGCCTTACCGCTGACGGCCGCGGCCTCTAAACCAGTGAGTTCTTCAGCCGGTTTTCCAACGGCGTTAAAGACAATCAACATGAGCAGACCTGCAATAATCATCGGGCTACTCAACACGTGGCCCATGGTCATCCAATTTGTGCCCATCAAATAATTAATGTGGCTATCGGGCACGCGGACAAATTCGATGGCAAAGCGAGCACAGCCATAGCCGAGCAAGAACATGCCCGCAACACTACCAGGTTTCAGTTTTTTACTGTCGTAAGTGAGTTTTGTAACACCAAATAAAACAATGACGAGCAGCAGACCTTCAAGCACCGCTTCATACAGCTGACTCGGGTGACGCGGTGGCCCATATTCATAAGCCTGAGTCACCTGATTGTAGGTTTCCTTAAACTTGACGCCCCAGGTACCGTCAGTCGGTGCTCCCCAGAGTTCACCGTTAATAAAATTGCCGAGCCGACCAAAAAACAGTCCCATGGGCGAAGCCAACGCGGTAATGTCAAACATTTCTCGTAGGGGAATCTTTTTGCGGTAGGCATATAGAGCGGTACCCACAATTACACCAATAAGCCCACCGTGAAACGACATGCCCCCCTGCCAAATGTACAAAATCTCCAGCGGATTAGAAAGATACTTACTAAGCCCATAAAACAAAACGTACCCCAAACGGCCACCAGCCAGCACGCCCACAAAAGCGTAGGTCAAATAGTCCATCACGTCATCATTCGTAAACCCACGGCCCTTAAAGCGCGAGTGCTTTGAAATAATCAAGTAGGCAAAAATGAAGCCAATAATATACATCATGGCGTACCAGCGGGGGGCAATGGGGCCAATTTGAAAGACGGGGGGGTTGAGGTAGGGGTATTCAATAATCATCGGAAGTCTCTTATTAAATGTGCGCCCATCATTGACCAGCATTTTTTTTCTGTCTACAATTAATGAACGTCACCTGATTTGGGGCATCATACCACGAATGGCACAGCCCCACCGGATAGCGAGCGCATGGATAGCGAACAATTACAGCACAACGGTTTTCATAAAACCCGGGAGCGCATTTACTTCTGGGCCGTTTTGCTATGCGGCATGACGCTCTGGGTCGTCACCGCTTTTCTCACACCCTATAATGCCTCAATTCGCGAACTCGACGTGTTTATGTTTGTGCTACTCAATATATTGGCAGAACAAACCCACATTCATCTACCCCACGGAGGCGGACTTTCCGCCAGTTTTGCCATGATTCTGGCGGGTCTGCTGCTCTTTAACACGCCTGTAGCGGTGTTTATTGCGGTCGCAGGGGCACTTATTACCATGGGAGCGATTCAACAGCGTCCGCTACGCATTGTGGCGTTTAATGCCGGACAATACGCACTCACATACAGCTTAGCGGGCCTGGGTATCTACTGGCTGCGAGTGAGTCTGCCTGCGGTGGCCCTCAGCGAGCCGTTTACGCGCGATATGATTCTGGGGGGCTGTGCCACGGGCATTTATTTACTGGTGAATCTACCCCTGGTGAACGGCTATATGCTGGTGCGAGATAAACAAGAGCTGACGCTTAAGACATTTTTTTCGCAACTCATTCAACTGAAGAACGATCTCACGGAGATTCTACAAACCCTCTTTTTCTATCCCATTGCCGTACTGGTGGCCTACTCTTATGGCCAGGAACACAACCCCATGATTCCCCTGGTGCTCACCCTGCTGGTGTTTGGAAGCCTGCGCTTTATTGAACAGCGGCGGCGCATCGAAAAACAGAGCGGCAAGTCCCAACATTTGTACGAACTGACCCGAAAAATGGCGGAGTCGGCGCTGCAAGAAGCTTCTGAGGAATTAGATCCCGGCCACGTGTTTAACTATCTTTTTGACGATGACGAAGTGTCTCTGCAAAAGCTGATTCGGGCCGAGCGGGCCTCTATTTACCGGGTGGACTGGCAAAGTGGCAAAATCGTGCACCAGCGTTCAGAACCCCACCGGGATGTAGAGTCTTCTTATGACCTGGA
The DNA here is from genome assembly GCA_964342365.1 of uncultured Candidatus Sericytochromatia bacterium. Classification (GTDB taxonomy): domain Bacteria; phylum Cyanobacteriota; class Sericytochromatia; order UBA7694; family UBA7694; genus CAXRDE01. The sequence goes on from CAYFGW010000036.1 coordinate 24,181, forward strand.
TAAGCCGGGAATTTTACAGGTTATTGCCCACGAGCAATGCGGCGTGTTGCAGCGCAAAATGTCCAAGCTGGGCAAAAGCTACGAGAGCTGGCGAATCACCTACCAGTGCTTAATGGCAGAACCCATTTTGCTCAATGGTAAGGTGCAATTTATTCTGGTGATGTTTCGCAAAGCCGGACGGGTATTCCAGGAAGAAGACCAGCGCTTTATCAAGCTATTGGTGAATGCCTTTGAAATCACTCTGAAAAACGTGGAACTGCGCAATCGGATTCAGGCCCAGGCGATCAAAGACGGCCTGATGAATATTTATAACCATCGCTATCTCAAAACCAAACTGGAAGAGGAAGTGGCTCGCGCCACCCGCTACCGCAAGCCCCTGTCCATGATTATTACCGACGTGGACTATTTCAAAAAATTTAACGATACGCACGGCCATTTACTGGGAGATCAGGTGCTGCGAGAAATGGCGCAAATTTTGACAGACAGCGTGCGAGAGACAGATATTGTGGCCCGCTACGGGGGTGAAGAACTGGCGATTTTACTGCCGGAAACGCCCCTTGAGCCCGCCTGTGAAGTGGCTGAGC